>JAFDYQ010000010.1 GCA_018267365.1 Bacteroidota bacterium
CCGAGGACCTGAAAGTTTATTAATTAACCTGTCAACTTATTTTAGGACGATACATTCTTTTTGCGTTTCTGCGTTTTTGCGGTTAACCATGTATTCAATGACACTCAATTATAAATCCTTCGGCTCCGGCTTCCCGCTCATCATTCTGCACGGCCTCATGGGCTCGCTGGACAATTGGCAGTCGATAGCCAAGCATTTTTCAGAGCGCTATCAGGTGTACATCATAGACCAGCGCAATCATGGCCGCTCGCCACATAGTGCTGAGATGAGCTATGATATCATGGTGGCTGACCTGCTCGACTTTATGCAGCAGCATGGTATAGAAAAAGCACACCTGCTGGGCCACTCTATGGGCGGCAAGGTAGTGATGGAGTTTGCCCTGCGCTACCCCGAGAAAGTAGAGAAGCTAATCGTGGTAGACGTAGCCCCAGTACAGTATGAGGATCGCCACAGCCAGGTCTTCAAGGCGCTCTTTGCTGTAGACCTCACATCACTCCAGAGCCGCCAGCAGGCAGAAACGACACTGCGCCAATATCTCGGCAATGATGAGTCTACCGTTCAGTTTCTCATGAAGGGACTGTATCGCGATGATGACAATAAATTCCAGTGGCGATTTAATGTACAGGCACTCTATGATGCCTACTACGCTATCTCGGATGGAGTGAGATCTGATAAGCCATTTGAGGGGCAGGCACTCTTTGTGAAAGGGCAGAAGTCGAACTATATAGATTCTTCAAACTACTCCGAGATCATGGATCTGTTTCCGCATAATGAACTGGCTGAGATACCCGGCGCCGGCCACTGGGTACACGCGGATAATCCGAAAGCATTCATAGAGGCAGTAGATAAATTCTTATCTGCTTAAATGGTGCATTACACCTCTCCTCTGTGGTGGCCGGGAGGGGCTCTGTCAAACCATACCGGCGTCTTATCCTCCGGGTCTTGGTTGTAGGTCACTGTTAGTTCCTCACCCACAGCTATATCCCTGCGTGCTATGAAGTGTATCGTACCATCATCATAGTAGGTCTCATACACACAGTTTGGGTCATAATCATGATTGTACAGAGAGCCATAACCCAGGCAGATTGCGTAGTGCTTGTGCTCATCGCCCCAGAGGAAATAGTAATTGTACAGATAAGACTGATCTATAGCGGCGTTGTCTTTCTCCGGGAGTATCAGTACCGGAGCTATCTCTACCAGCGTCCCTGACTCTATGGGCTCCGAAGTGAAAACCCCCTTGCCCTTGCCTGGGCTATTTGCTATATAGAGGCTACCTAGCAGCATCAGCTCCAGTCAGATTTATCGAGGCGGCGGTTGGCTTTCTTCTCAGAGGTCTTGCGCTTGGTGGCTTTGATCTGTTCTTTCACTGCCTTCGGCATCTTGGTAGCTTTGCGCTTCTTAGGTTTGATGAGCGCTTTCTCCAGTGTGTCGTATAGTTTCTCCAGCGCGGCTTCCTTATTGGCAGCCTGTGAGCGGGATTCACTACTGGATATTTTCAGGTAGCCGTCTTCATTGATCTTGGTAGCGAGCTTCTCTGTGATCGCAGTCTTCTCTTCATCAGATAGCAGCTGCGAGCTCATGATATGAAATGCCAGCTCGATCTTGGTCGCTACTTTGTTTACATTCTGTCCTCCCGGTCCGCTGCTGCGTGCTGCGGTGAAGCTACACTCGCGCTCCAGCCCTCTGTCTCTGATCGGTATCATGCCCCAAAAATAGGATAAATAAAAACGGCTGTCAAAAGTGACAGCCGTTTATCATCTATGACAGATGCATAAATTAGAATGGCAGTTTGATGCCCTTTGTAGCGTTCTTTAGTTTGTCTGCGGCATCCTTGGCGGCCTTGTCTGCTGCCTCTTGTGCTTGTTTTTTAGCCTGCTCAGCAGCCTTCTTTGCAGCATCCTCTGCTTGCTGCTTAGCCTGATTGGCAGCATCTTTTACGGCATCTTTCACTGCGCCGCCTACAGAGCCGCCTATGCCGGCTACACTACCTACGCTGACCGTGGGTTTACTCACTGTTCCACCGACCTTTAGTGTCACATTGATCTTCTCCGGCATCTTGAATGGTACACCTGGTATCTGTGGAATCTTGCTGATCAGTCCACCTGTAGCCTGGTTGAGTTCAGAGGTAGGTATGTCAGCCTTTAGGTCATAGGCTATGGTCTCGTCAAAGCCATTAGAGCCGGCTACGTTGATATTATACCCATTACCAAACTTGATATCAAATGGATCTACATCCACGCGCCCATTATGAAATTTGATAGTGGTCCATGCATTATTGATGGCAAGGTTGTCGAGTGACTTTACTTTGGTCGCCTCTGCTATCTTCTGAAGTATTGGCAGGTTGACTACACGTGCAGATGGGATAGAGACTTTGCCGCTACCATTCAGGCTGTTGTAGTCTACACTCATATCCTCTTTCAGTACGCCGGTACCACTCAGGTCAGATGCAAATGAGCCTTGGATATATTTCATCACAGGAGCCATCTTGGCTGCCATATCTACAGCCGTGTAGGTTTGTGTGATATCAAAGTTCTTGATGTTGTAGCTGAAGGTCACCTTAGGGTGATTGGTGCCCTTGGTATCATACAGCGCACTGATGATCGCCGAGCCGCCCAGCAGGTTAGCAGATAGCTCCTGTAGGTGTATAGACTCATCATAGATATGGACATTGCCGACTACATTGGTCAGTACCAGTTTGTCGTATAGTATCTTGCCAAACTGTGACCTGGCGGTGAAGTCTATTCCCTTCGGCACATCAAAGTATTGCTTGCCTCCGGCAGGAGTGCCGGTGGTGTTCTTGGGGTCAGCCGGGCTCTTCTGTGCCGTACTGGTAGTGGCATCATCCTTCACCAGCCACTCATTTGCATCAAACTGATTAGACTTCAGCGTCACTACACCCACCAGGTTGCCTTTATTAAACATATACCCGATCAGGTTGTCCATGGAGCCTTGCGCATTGATATCGCTCTTGCCCAGCACTGCACTCAGGTTATCCAGAGACACTTTCTGCGGGTTGAAGGTCAGGCCCAGATCTGATACTCTGACCGGCATCGGGGTAGACTTGGAGTCATAGACCATGTTGGTCACTTTCACCTTGCCGGATGCCTGTATAGCTGTGTAGTTCTTTTTCTGCACATCGCTCATACGGCCTTTAAAGTTGAGGTTGGCTACCAGCAGGCCGGTCAGCTGCTTCAGGCCTTCCATAGGGTAGAGCTTAGGTACACTGGAGAGATCCAGCCTGCCATTGATCTTGGCTGCTACATTGGGGTCAGACACGGGCGTACTCACATGTATAGAGGCATCTATAGGGTCATTGGCTATAGACAGGTGTAGTGCTGGCACATCTATTACAGTCAGGTCGGCGGAGCCCTGAGGCTTATTGATATTGGCAGAGACGTTGATGTCTGTGACTGCAGATGGCAGCGATGGATACTGAAACATTGCATTCCTGACCTGCAGATTCAGTTTGATGCCCGGCAGGGTGGTAGAGTCGTAGGAGCCCTTCACCGCGCCATCCAGGGCCAGTGAGCCGGAGGTCTTGATCTTATCAAAGTCCTTTTTGAAGATGGCCGGTATCAGAGACAAGATGCTCTTGAAGTCGGCCTGTTTAGACTTGAAGGTCACATCCATGCCGATATCCTTTTTGTTCATCTGTACAAAACCGTCAAACAGGAGGCCCAGATCATTGAGGTCTATTTCGTTTTGTTTGAAGCTATACTTAGAGTTCTTTTGGTCTACATCTATATCATTCTTCGCAGAGAGTTTCGCTCCGCTCAGATAGGAGACAGCTCCACTTTTGAAGGTCAACGTAGCGATATTGGTTTTAGTGCTGAGCTTGTAGAGATCCTGTGTCACATCTCCACTACCTTCAAAGTTCAGGTCGCCTATCGAGAGATAGGTGCCGCCCTTTTGGTCGTCGTATACTATATAGGCGTTCTCTATCTTGTAGGTATTGATCTCGAGAGCAAAGACAGAGTTGCTACCCCCGGTCTTTTCTGTAGATGGGGTAGGTTTCATGATGTCCCAGTTTGCTTTACCCGCCTTTGTCACTACGGCGTGGACCTTAGGACTGCCGACTATGATCTCTTTGATCTTGTACTTCTTGCCTTCTATCACAGACATTACGTCTATCACCACACGAAAGTCCTGCACAGAGAGTAGAGTATCCTTGGCAAACTCATCTATACCTGCCACAGAGAGCTTATTCATACCAAAGCTCAGGTTAGGAAAGGAGCGGATCAGGGAGAGGTCATAGTCCGCATAGTTGACTTTTGCTTTGACCTGTTTATTGATCTCCGTCTTGATAGCGGCATTGATCTGGTCTTTGAATAGATAAGGAATAGCTATCAGCGCTCCTATGAAAAGGATAAGAAACACAACGACGCCTATCAGGATTTTTTTGAGCATGTGGGTTGATTTTAAATGGCTTGGGTCAATAACTGTACCAAGTTAAATCTTTTACCAGAAACGATAATATGAACTCGGTAGAAATGCAAAAAGGGACGACCTGAGCCATCCCTTTTCACAGTTTTTATCAACCGATATATCAGCCTATCACCTTCTTGATCTTGACTATATCATTAGGATCCAGCTTAGCACCATCTACATCTACTGTAGCGATGATACTGTATTCTGACTTTTCTCCATCCAGAAAGGCACCCATCTTGCCCAGGCCGCCCATTACGCCGCCTTTCTCTTTCATGCGATCATTCTCAGAGCGCAGAAACTGGAATGGCAGATCGAAGGTCTTGGTCACGACCTCTCCCTCTTTGATATCGAAAGGCTGGTCAAACTTGACCTTGCCTAGAGTGAATTCCTTGGTTTCCTTATTGTCGCCTGTACCCGTGGTCCAGGATTCCTCCAGTTTAAACTCGATGCTCTTGATGCGTTGCTCACTTTTGCCTGTGATGGTCACGGAGCCGGATACCTGCGTATCAGATGATTTGAAAGTAGGTGGTACGGAAAGCTTGACCGATACGGTGCCGATCCCGAAAAATTGTTTGATCTTCTTGATAAAGGACATGTTGTTTGGTTTAGGATGTTGAGTAAAAATTGACAGGGCAATGATACACTACACCCAAAAACGGGGCCATTCAAATTTTAATGAAAAATCGGAACTCTGATCTAATGGGACTATCGGATCAGTAGTCGTTCTTGGGCAGTTGGGGCTCTGCCTTTTTCTTAAAGTCGCCATTCTTCAGCGCGCGGATAAACTCCGCCCAGGCCAGTGGATTGAAGATATTCTGCGGTGCCTGCTGGTGGTAGTAGTAAGCCTGCTGCGCCCGCACCTGCATGTATCGCTGCGCAGCCTCGCCACCATCTATAGGCAGTTTCTCGCCTAATGCGCTTAGGATTGCATTGGAAGTGTTTTCCATGGCACGCTGTTCGAGGTCTTTTGGCGGTCGTGCATCACGAAAGGCCTGAGGAAAATTTGACCGGTCACCCCAATAATATACAGTGATCAGAGGCCCTATGAAAGGCGCGCGACGCATCAGGATGATAGTAGATATCTTACTGTCTTCCACATTGCTGGGTACTATGTATGTAGCTGGCTCGTAGCCCAGCGAGGTGAAGTACAGTGTATCACCCTCATTTACAGCAAAGGAGAAGAAGCCATCTACACGTGCCACGCCGCCGCGATTGCTGCCGCGCAGGCCTATGTGTGCAAATGGGATACCCGTCATAGAGTCCTGAGACATAGCAAAACCTGAGAATTGCACGACAGGCCTGTCTTTTTTCTGAGCCGAAGCCATGACCGGTACCAGTAGGGAGAGGAGGACTATATGGAGGATGCTTTTCACAATATGAATCTATGACAAAGGTACGAATCTATCTACTTATTCAATACAAATGCGGTGCCGCTCTGGAGCTTTCGCAAGATTTAACAGCGTCAGGTCCTTATTATTGTGCTGATCAGATGTACTGATTTTCATGTCGGTCATTTCCACCCCGAGCTGTGGACAAACAAAGTGCGCGATGACCGCAAAAAATTGGCAAAGCCCTGCTATTCCAGTACGTTTGAGCTGCGTATGAAGTCTACATCTGCTTATTTCTATTCAATTTTTGCCACTACACTGGTACTGGTGGTGATGGGCGTAGTGATCTCTATGGCAGTAGAGGCGCGCCGTGTATCAGTAGCGCTCAAAGAGAACCTGATAGTAGAGCTGGTGCTGGACGATGAGACACCACAAGACACTGTGGCGGTGCTTGCACAGGATCTGGAGAAAGAAGCCTTTGTCAAAAAGATCGTATTTGTATCAAAGGACTCCGCGGCCAACTCACTAAAGAAAGAGCTGGGAGACAATTACCTGGACATTCTGGGATACAACCCGCTCTATCCATCCTTCCGTATCAACCTCAGAGAGCAGTGGGCCAATCCTGCCAGCTCTGACCGCATACAGCGCGAGCTGGCCGCCCTGCCGGATGTAAAGGAAGTGCATATACAAAAGGCCGTGATCAGTGAGCTGGATAGGTCGGTGCGCAACTTTACCTTTATAGGACTGGTCATAGGGGCGCTCTTTCTGGCTTTTGCGGTGTCACTCATCTTCAGCTCTGTCAAGCTGGATATCTTCTCCCGGCGCCAGGTGGTGCGCAGTATGCAGCTCTTCGGGGCTACCCGCTGGTTTATCATCCGCCCGTACCTGGGGCGTAGTATTCTGAACGGCCTGATCAGTGGTGTTTTGGCAGCGCTGGTGGTCTACGCCATTGGCTACTACCTGCATTATGAGTTTGCAGACCTTGTATTGACCACAGATTTGGTTATTTTCGCCATGCTATCAGGAGTGCTGGCGCTGTCCGGTGTACTGATCACTATGGTCAGCACGGTGATAGCACTGACCAGGTACCTGAATTACAAACTCGACGATCTCTATTAATATCGTATCATGGCTACGACGAAACCGCAAGTAAAGACCAAAGCACCGGTCGCATCACCGGCTGCTGCTCCCGCATCTAAACCAAAGAAACCGGTCAGTGACCTGCCCTTCCTGTTTGACCGGACCAACTATATGATCATGGGTGCCGGCGTGGCGGTGATCATCGTCGGCTTTCTGCTCATGACAGGCGCTGCGAATGATAATCCCGCTGTATTCAATGCAGACGAGATATATAGCTTCCGCCGGATCACACTGGCACCGGTGGTGGTCATGATCGGATTTCTCATAGAGGTATATGCTATCCTGAAAAGACCTGCCGCGACCACAGCATGACCACACTCGAATCAGTGATACTGGGCATCGTAGAGGGGCTCACTGAGTACCTGCCCATATCCAGCACGGGCCACATGATCATAGCACAAGCGCTGCTACATGTAGAAAGTTCTAAATTTCTGAGCATCTACCTGGTCAATATACAGTTTGGAGCTATCCTGGCAGTAGTAGTCCTATACCTTCGCCGCTTCCTCAATTTCCGTGCTCCGTCTTTCTATTTCAAACTGGCCGTAGCTTTTGCTCCGGCTGTAGTCATCGGCCTCGCAGTGAAAAATGTAGTGGAAGAGCTGCAGAAACATGTAGAGGTAGTAGCTGCTTCTCTGATAATTGGCGGCATTGCGCTGATCGCGGCTGACTATATCTTTAAGAGTCAGATCCACGATAAAGAAGAGTTGCATACTGACTCTGATGAGGAGCAGGCTACCCCTGAGGACCCCGATAGATCAGGTATCCGCCTAAACTACATGCAGTCTCTGCTGGTAGGTTTTGCGCAGACACTGGGCATGATACCCGGTGTGTCGCGCTCGGCAGCTACTATCATAGCCGGCCTGTCTCAGCGCCTCACTATGAGAGAGGCAGCTGAGTTTTCCTTCTTCCTGGGGGTGCCTACCATCACTGCAGCAGCGGTGTACAAGACGATGAAGGACTTCCGCTATATCCATGGCGATCAGGTGTCACTGCTGGTCATAGGCAATATCGTATCATTCATCGTGGCTATGATCGCTGTCAAATATTTTGTGGATTTCATCGCAAAGCACGGCATGAAGTTCTTTGGCTATTATCGCATAGCCATTGGCATATTGCTATTGATACTTCCTTACGTTTTTCATATTTCTCTCCAGATCAAAGAAGCTCAGTAAATGGACTTTGCCGCAGGCACAGTGCTACTAGTCAATAAGCCGCTGAAGTGGACTTCCTTTGATGTAGTCAATAAAATAAGAGGCGCGCTCAAGCGCAAGTATGGCTCTAAGATCAAGGTGGGCCATGCCGGTACTCTCGATCCCCTGGCCACCGGGCTGCTCATCATCTGCACCGGTAAATTTACCAAGCAGATAGATAGCTATCAGGCGCAGGAGAAAGAATATACAGGTTCGCTGCTACTGGGCGCCACCACGCCTACACTGGATGCTGAGATGCAGCCGGACAAACTCTATCCCACAGAGCACATCACCCCTGATACGGTGCGGACAGCTGCGGCGACTTTCATAGGAGATATAGAGCAGATGCCGCCGGCCTTCTCTGCGCTCAAGGTAAACGGACAGACGTCATATAGCGCTGCGCGCAAGGGGATAGAGCTGGAGCTGAAGCCGCGTGTGGTGGCTATACGGGAGTTTGAGATCACAGAGATAGAGCTTCCCGCTGTGTCATTTCGCGTGGTATGTGGCAAGGGTACATACATCCGCTCACTGGCACGGGACCTGGGCCATGCACTGGATAGCGGCGCCTATCTGACCGCTCTGTGCCGTACCCGCATCGGTGATTACAAACTTACAGAAGCCTGGGAGGTGCCCGCACTACTGGAGTATATCAATACCCAACCGTAGCCACGGCGGCAATTTGAGCTTTTTGATTGTTTCTCCGGGCCTGATATGCTATAAATTATATTCCTTTGCGCTATGCGTGTTTTCAGAGACCTCCATCATTTGCCTGACTTCCGGCGCGCAGTCATCACCATAGGTACATTTGACGGGGTGCACAAGGGGCACCAGAAGCTGATACAGCGTATCACTGATGTGGCGCGGCAGATAGGAGGGGAGAGCATCATCATCACCTTTCACCCGCATCCGCGCCTGGTGATCAATCCTGATGACCGCAGCCTGCGCCTGCTCAATACGATAGAGGAAAAGATACACCTGCTGGAGCGCTATGGCGTGGATAATGTCGTAGTAGTACCTTTCTCGCGTGACTTCTCAGAGCAGACTGCTGAGGAGTACATCCATGACTTTCTGGTGCGAAACTTCAAACCCGCACATATCGTGATAGGCTATGATCACCGGTTTGGCCGAAACAGGGCGGGCGATTTCAGCCTGCTGGAGACATACGCTGCCGAATACGGCTATCAGCTGGAGGCCATCTCAAAGCAGATGCTGGACGATATAGCCATCAGCTCTACCAATATCCGCCATGCCCTGCAGGAGGGCAATGTGACCGAAGCCAATGACCTGCTGGGCCATAACTATACCGTGTCCGGTATCGTGGTCAAAGGCCTGCAAAATGGCAGGAAGCTAGGCTACCCTACCGCCAATCTACAGGTGTCCGACCTGAACAAACTTATACCGCGCACAGGTATCTATGCTGTCAAGGTCCACAGGGAAAGGGAGGTTTACAAAGGTATGCTGAGCATCGGCTTTAATCCTACTTTTGACGGTACGGAGCAGACGATAGAGGTCAATATCCTTGATTTTGACAAAGATATCTATGGGGAAACGCTGACCCTCGAGTTTATCCGGTTTATCCGTCATGAGAAGAAGTTTGATAGTATCGAATCTCTTATCGCCGCCATAGACGGAGACAAGGTAGAGACGGAGCGGATTATTCAGCTCTAGTTTTGGGTTTAATCTATTGGTTTACAAATGATGCAAAATAAAACGCCCCCTGATCGGAGGCGTTTTGAAATATATTGAACTGAGGAATTACTCAGCTACAGCTTGCCTCTTCTCAGAGATACGGCTTGCCTTACCCTTACGATCACGCTGATAGTACAGCTTCGCACGGCGTACGCGGCCTACCTTGTTGACAGCGATCTCATCTACGAATGGAGAGTAGAGAGGGAAAACGCGCTCCACGCCTACACCGTTAGATATCTTGCGCACGGTGAAAGTAGCAGTAGTGCCTGCACCGTTCAGCTGGATCACATCACCACGAAACTCCTGGATACGCTCCTTGTTTCCTTCGGTGATCTTATAGCTTACAGTTATGTTGTCACCGGGGCCGAACTTTGGATGCTTGTTTGGCTGGTTGAAGGTGTCGTTCACTAGTTTGATAGTGGGATTCATATTCAGATTATTTTACTCAGATTTTGAAAACGGAATGCAAATATATCCTTTTCTCCCGAAAATCCTCACAATCCGTCGAAAAAGTTGACCTGGTTGTCAACGGCTCATGCCTCCACACACGGAGAGAGTCTGTCCTGTAATATAGGCAGACAGGTCCGAGCCCAGAAACAGTGCGGCATTAGCTATCTCTTCTGCCCGGCCCATACGGCCCAGCGGTATCTGGGTCAGGAGGTTTTTCTTGATATCTTCTCCCAGTACATGGGTCATATCGGTCTCTATAAAGCCCGGTGAGATAGCATTGCAGCGGATGCTCCGGCTGCCAAACTCGTCAGCTATTGACTTGGTAAAGCCGATAATGCCGGCTTTGGAGGCGGCATAGTTGCTCTGGCCGGCCTGCCCGCGGAGGCCTACGATGGAGGTCAGATTGATGATGGAGCCCGATTTCTGCCGGAGCATGAGCTTGGCTACCTGCTTGGTCAGGTTGAAGACGGACTTCAGATTGGCCTGTATCACCTCGTCAAACTGCTCCTCGGTCATGCGCAGGATCAGATTGTCTCGGGTTATACCGGCGTTATTGACCAGTATATCTATCCGGCCCAGTGCTGCGGCTACATCACTGACCAGCAGCTCTGAGGCAGCATAGGAGGCCGCGTCAGACTTGTAGGCAAACACATTGACCCCGTACTGAGCGGTCAGCTCGTCTACCAGCGCTTGTGCTTTTTCTGCACTATTGAGGTAGGTGAAAGCTACATTAGCGCCATACTCGGCGTACCGGCGTACGATGGCCTGACCTATACCACGGGAGCCACCTGTCACGAGGGCGTTTTTGCCTTTGAGATCCATGCTGTTGATTTACGGCGGGCAAAATAAACAAATCCCTCAAATACGCTATGCACAGCTGTGAGTGGCTGGCTATGGCAGGGCCTGAGCCACTGCAGGGGTTTCTACGTAGTGCAGGATCGCATCTATGTCCTCATCCTTCAGATTGGTGAATGTATTCATAAAGGAAGGGCTATAGTTCTGAATGCCGACAGCATACGGGTATTTCGCATCCACAGGATCATGCCAGTTTTTGATCCAGGCATAGAGCCATTGTTTACCAGTTTTACCTTGATAGCTGCCGCCATCTTCCCAGCGCTTGGTCACGCCTATCAGGGCTGGGCCCGTCTGTGCGACTTTGGGGTTGTGGCAGGAGGCGCAGTTGTTTTTGAAAAGCTCCCGGCCATGACTCCATTGCTTATCCGCTGGCACTTGATTAGCTGTAGCAGGTGTGGCATCAGCAGTAGTGCCGGTCGTAGGCGCTACACGTGCCGGCATGGATGAATAGGGAGTAATATTCCAGATGAGGGCAGAGATACCCAAAATGAACAGTATGATCACTGCCAGCTCTACGAGCTGTTTCTTAGATTGATTCATAGAGCGGAGGTTTAAAAAAGTGAAGAACGATCAGAAATCGCGCGCAAGTTAGAGCACGATCACGGGATCATATAGCCTTCCAGGGGAAATATTTTCGTAAAAGGGATGTGCAGGATGCTAACGTATGAATCGCCGCTTTTTGTTTCTTTCACCAGCTTCGATCAGCTTGGCGCCGGCTACGATCAGTGGTACCAGGCTGACCCCTAGTGAGACGCCGCCCATATAGGAGAGCACGGGCTTTCTGGCTACTGCGCCACCGGCTGTCAGAGTGCCGCCTACTACCCAAAGAGATGCCATCGCGATAAGTGACCTGCCAGCAGCTGCTATGGGATTGTTGTACTTTAGGGATTGGAGGGGGTGCCCGAGACCTGCATATTTGATATTGCCGCTATGCTCATAGTCCATATTCTCTACTACCAGCGAGCGCTGAGTTTTTGAGTTCAGTGTATATTGCTTTACATACTTCTTCTCTACCAGATAGTCTGTACTGTCTACTACCACACTCAGATAGTCGGAATTGGAGGCTGTGATAGTACAAGATACGATCTTGCCATCATTCATCTCTACAGTATCTGTCTGCGCGTTTGCACAAGAAGTAATCAAGCACACCAGCAAAGTGATCCATACGTTTTTCATGGTCAGAGTATTTCTATCTAAAATAAAAAATCCCACCTCAGATGAAGTAGGATTTTTGTGTTCCCGTCGGGAAAACTTCCCATCCTATGGAACCAAGTCTATATCTCATTATCTACATTTATGTGTGTCGTATCTGTGACGTTTGCAGCTTTTTCAGGTCACTCGCTAGTTTTTACAATACATACATTGTATGTAGTGCTGACCTGTTAAAAGTGTTATATGTTAATTCACCGTAGCCGTAGTTTATCCAGCTCACTTTCAGGCTATTTGCTTCTTAGTGCCCATATCCAGCATATCTATATGGCGTTGCAGTAGCGCTTTGTCGCGCTCCAGCTCTTCTATCCGCTGGCGCAGGTCATCACGACTATCTCCAGTGATCTCCGGCGCTCCTCGCTTGCTCAGGATATAGTCCGCACTGAGGTCTCCATATTTCACCACACTTAGCAGCTGGCCCATGCTTACTGGCCGTTTACCATTACGCACATCAGTCAGGTGGTTGTTATTGAGCCGCAGGTATTCTGCTACCTGCACATAGTGCTCAAAGCCCTTTCGCTTCTTTAGTAATTCGATACCGGCATTGAAGCGCTCCAGTATCGCACGTTCTTCAGTGGTCATTACGTTTTCGTTCTCGGTCACAAAGTCTAAGGTTATGCCCTCTGGCCCTTCGCCAGTGAGGAGCCAATCCAAGCTAAAGCCTGTCTCAGCGCTCAACGGTAGTGCATGCTTTCTCTTTATCTGGGTATCACCTGTCAGCAGCTTCCTGGCTCCGGGCTGAGACATACTGAGCGCAGCGGCCAGGTCGTCCTGTGTCCACCCCATTTTAGTCATCAGAGTTTCCATCCTCTTGACTTGGTTTATGCGCTCTTCAGTGTTGATAACTTTGGTATTAAAAATTATAACCAGTATAACTTTTTATAACTACTATTGTACTACCAATTAACCAAGTTACAACTAAACATTAACCAAGTCAATAGTTATGGAGATCGATAAGGACATCCTGGACCTAAAAAACCAGATGAAGGGCAAGGTGAAGTATGAAGAGGTGGCCACTAAACTAGATGGTAATGTGACACTTGCTGATATTAAGCGCTTCTTTTCTGGAAGATCTGTACCGTTTGAAAAGCAGATACAAATTATTTCAACAGCGCAGATTTTGCTGCTAGAAAAGAACGAATTGCTTCAAGCTGCCTTCGCTGGGAAAAATTTTTGATTATATAAATCCCCAAATGGGATATAATAACTTTTATCATGAAACAGTCATCTGAAAAGCTTTACGTCTACGAATCCCCACTAGCCGCACTCCAGACAATGCTGGAACTGGTCGAAGTGGCACTGCGCACACGGCAGCCAAACCTAGATCTGGTAGATCTCAAACTCAAACTGCTGGCCATGGATGAGGAGCGGTTACTGGCCATGAAGTACCAATTGACCAGGATCATAAAGGCAAATGAACCTGTCAAGGCTGAGCCAGTGCCAGTAGATCCTGGTAGCACCTATCGCACTGACCGCCACGAGAAAGACTATGATGAAGATATCTAGTCACCCCACAGGAGAGGGACATCGTTCTTTTTGTGAGATGCCTGGCTATCGGGCGGTATGAATTGTCAAACATCCCTCACTTCCCCCTTCCTCCTGTGTGGTGACTTTGTTGCTCTGGTAAAGCGA
This sequence comes from Bacteroidota bacterium, assembly GCA_018267365.1. GTDB lineage: Bacteria > Bacteroidota > Bacteroidia > Chitinophagales > LD1 > UBA1941. The sequence continues at coordinate 13,922 of JAFDYQ010000010.1, forward strand.
CAATCCGCTGGCATACCGGTCAATGTATGCCTGCTTGTATTCATTCACCCAATATAAAAACAATGGCAAAGTCCAAAGGAAAAGGCTCTCCGGAGCCACAAGACGAACTGGCAGAGCTGCTCCGAAAGAATGCAGCGCCACCCGCAGCTCCGGTAAAGCAGAGCACACCATCTGCAGAGGAGCCACGATTTGAGCGGATCCCGCTGAACCGCATCAAGCCTTCACCTACCAACCCGCGCACCACCTTCGATGAGAAGAAGACGCAGGAGCTCTCTGAGAGTATCAAGGTGCATGGAGTTCTCCAGCCCGTACTCGTGCGGCCATACGGCCAGCCGGGCTGGTATCAGCTCGTATACGGCCAGCGCCGTGAGAAAGCCTCACTGATGGCAGGCCTGACACATATCCCTGCGCTGGTCCGCGACCTGACCGATGATCAGGTGATAGAGATACAGATCACCGAGAACCTCCAGCGCGAGGACGTCAAGCCCATCGAGGAGGCCAATGCCTACAAGAACCTCATGGAGATCAAAGGCTATGATATCAGGGAGCTGTCAGAGCGTGTTGGCAAGACACCCGCCTTTATCGCTCAGCGCCTCAAGCTCAATGATCTGGTAGACGAATTCCAGAAGGCGATGTTTGAGGACCGGCTCACGATTGTAGATGCGCTCAAGGTGGCCAAGCTCAGGGCTGAGGATCAGAAGGACCTCTGGAAAGAAGAGGAGATGGAAGAGGGCGAAATACATGTACGTGACTATATGCTACGCAAATACATGTATGACCTCAATAACGCACCCTTCGATACAACAGACGCAACTATCCTGCCCGGCATGAAGGCCTGCACAACATGTAGCTTTAATACGGCCTGCACCACAGCGCTATTTGCAGAGCCGGAGCATAAGGCTCACTGCTCTTATGCCGAATGCTTCAAGAAGAAAACGACCGTCTACTACGATCGTGAGCTGCAAAAGTGTATAGAGGACTCCACCATCACGCTGGTGGCCACCTATGGCAGCGATAGCAAGAAGATCGCAGAACTCAGGGCTAAAGGTATCAGTATCCTCGATCCATACACTTATGAAGAGATCTACCACCCCGGTCCGTTCGATCCAGACCTTGAGATCACAGAAAAAAGTAGCCGCGCTGACATAGCAGACTATGAGGATCAAAAGGCTTACTATGAAAAGGAAGTCCAGGAATACAATGAGGATATTAAGACTGCGATCAAAGCCTTTGTAGCCTTTGGCAACGAGAAAGGCAAATACATTTATATCAAACCGCACAAGGGCAGATCAGGTGCCAAGGCTGCTGCCCAGAATACCAATGCGAGTAACGAATTCCGTGCCGCTGAGATCAAAGAAAACATCCAGCGCATCAAAGACAAGGAGGCACGTCAGCAAGACCTGGATTTCTTCAAGGTTGCTCCCGATGCCTACAAGCTGCTGACTGATGCCAAGATACATGAGGGAAGCAAAGAATCTCTCAATGCCCTTGAGCTGGCCGCCGCGATCATAGAGCTCGCCGGATATTCACATGAGCGCGATGTGATCAAGTATCTGAAAGCGCCATCCTCTGTACACGGCAGTATCCCTCTATACAATTGGCTGAAAGCTCGCAGTGCGGAGTCACTCACCGAAGCTCTGAACCTTGTCCTACGTCTGCGACTGAACAAGTACCTGCGACCTGAAAGTGAACAAACCATGCATAGGCATACGAATGTGCTGGCCATGATGGATCAGGTCAAGGCCCACTTCCCGGATAAATACAACGTCATCATGACCGCCCTGGATGACAAGAAAACCAAGCGCGCAGGAAAGGTTAAGAGCGCAATAGACGAGCTGCAGGACCAGTTGAAGGAGATACAAGGCTCCAAGACTGATCGCGTTGTGAAGGCCTCTAAATCGAAAATGGGGGGGGGTAAAACCATCGTCAACGTCATAATCGCGGGCTCATGCTGATCACCATCAATGTAGACCCGACTGAATTAACAGAGGGCGTAGGTATAGGGCTGATGTGTGATAAGGACTATGCCGATTATGTGAAAGGAGTGGAGATCATTTTCGCCTTAGAGAAACTGGCTGAAAGAATGAAACAGGAGGTAGCCAAGGTAGTGACAAAAAACCTTACAGCGCCACCCGTTCCAGGCGAGAAGTTCAATGAAAAATGCATGGCCGTTACAATCACAGATATGATGAAAAACGGTATGGATCTCACGCCACCCAAGAAGAATTAATCACTTTTTAAAACCAATACAAACAAATGAAACTGACAACATTCAACACCGAGACAGTAGAGACAGGACCAAGGGGGGGTAATTCTAAGCCCGTGGTGCGCTTCTCTACAGGGTCCACCACTTTCAACGGCGCGGCAGTAGAAATGCTCACATTGAAGCCGGGAAGCAAAATTTCAATACATCAGGATCAGGAGGAGTCTGGCAATTTCTACCTCTCCGTGGGAGATGAAAAGGGATTCCCGCTGCGCCAGGTCAGCAAAGAGAGTAAAGACAAATCTCTCGCCTTCAATGCATCGGTCCTCAGCCGTGATATCATGAAAGCTTTCGACTATCCTACCGATGCTACATCTATCAAGTTCAGGATCCTGCCGGAGCCGACAGAGATCAAGAAAGTCAAGTACTACCTATTAGGTCACCTACCAAAAACAGAATAACGTGGACAAAGAAAAAATTCAACAGCGCCTAAATGAAATCCTCGAGCGGCGCCACCAGATAGAGGCCACCAATAACATCCTCCGCGCCGACTCAGCGCATCGTAGAGGTGCTATCGCCGTCACAAATAGCACAGCCGCTGCCTTGATCAAATGCTATACAGCCGATATCGCCGCCAATGAGAAAAAGATAGAGGATCAGCAGAACGAGTATGAAGTCCTGGGCAAAGAGGCCAGAGAATTGCAAAACCAAATCGCAGAGCACTCATGAAAGCAATCTCCCTCATACAGCCCTGGGCTGTGCTCTGCTGCCTTGGCATAAAGACGCTGGAGACCCGCTCCTGGTCTACCAAGTACCGCGGCCAGCTGCTGATCCACGCGAGTGGTCGTCTAACGCCGGAGAGTCAGGCGCTGATGATATCACGCGAGTTCACACCATTCTCTGAGATACTGCCTGACAGCATGGCCACCGGCGCCATCATCGGCAAAGTGAATCTGCGTGAGGTCATCAAAGCTAAAGACTTCCTGAAGTCACCGCCCACCTGGTGGGATGGTGAGCTGCGGCACGAGAGGATCCTCGGGGACCTTTCCGGAGAGCGCTACGTCTGGCTGCTAGACTCACCTGTATTATTTGATCACGCCATCCCATGCCGTGGCCGCCTCAGCATCTGGGATTACAAACCACAAGTAGTATGCACATCTACCTATCCGACCACGCCATAGCTTCCATAGCCGGCGGAGGCGCACTCTTTGTTGCATTCATTGGCATCGTCAGGTCCATGTATGTGAAGGATTTTGAGAAACAGAGAAAAGACCGCTACAATGCCAGATAGTACCACACCCGTTACGATCACAGTGCTACCACAGCCGAGCCGTCCAGAACAGCTGAAGGCAACAGCTGAGAGATTATATCAGACGGCCTGGCATCTGCAAACGCTCATCGCTGACGCTGAGCTAGGAGAGCGCATCATCCTAAACAAGAACCTGGCTAAGATCTACGATGCCGCGAAGGCCATCGAGTACATAGCCGATAGAGACAAATTTTCCAAACCCAATAACAATTCACAATGCCAAAATTCAGAGTAGAAGTGACTCGCAGAGACGAGTTCATTGTAGAGATAGACCCATCCGTTTACACAGATCAGCAGATAAAGGAATTCCGTGAATCTTTCTATCCGGCCAAGGACTACCACGATATCGCTAAGTATGTCGGTGTAGCATGTAGCCAGGACCGGCTAAATGACTTTCACGAGGGCTTTGGCCGCATCGATGTGAGGTATGAGGGTGAGATATCAGAGCGCAGAGAAGGTGAGTATTATGCAGAAGGTATCGTGGTAGAGGCAGAATATGAATGCGACATCGAAACTGATATCACCGAGATAAAATAAACATAAAAGGCTTCTATCTACCCCACCATTAGTCACCAACCAAAAGCCTTTTACCAGTGCTATCACAAAATACCATAGATGCCGTCAAGGCTCTGCCTATAGAGCAGGTTCTGCGCCGCTACGTCGAGCTCAAAGCGGCAGGCTCCAGCCTGAAGGCCTGCTGCCCACTACATGGAGAGAAGACGCCAAGCTTTAACGTAAATAAAGTCTCCGGCCGCTGGAAGTGCTTCGGCTGCCAGAAAGGGGGCGATGCCATCGCATTTGTTCAAGAGAAATTTAACCTCCCATTTTATGAAGCAATCAAAACGATCGCGTCAGACAACAACGTTCTCATCGAAGAGTCCTTTGATGAAAGCATCAGCCCGGAGCGACGCAAAGAACTCCGCCAGCGAAACGACACCGCCTACCTGCTACTCGACAAAAGTGACCGGCGATATCGCGGACATCTACAATCAGATGATCCTGATGCAAAGAAGGTGCTCCGCTATCTGCTCCATGATAGAAAGCTCGGCCTCTCTACCATCCACAAGTGGGGACTCGGATACGCTCCGCACAATTTCCAGTTTCTCCAGGGAGATACGATTCCAAAAAACGACCGCGCTGTCGCTGTCGAAATTGGACTCCTTAGAGAGAAAGATGGCAAGTATACTGACGCCCAGATCAACAGACTCACCATCCCCATCCGCAACGTCCAGGGTGCTATTATCGGATTTGGTAGCAGAGATGTCTCGGGAGCCGCGCCTTCGCCAAATCAGGGAAGCTTTGTCCCGGCCAAATACCTGAACCTCGGCAATAGCTTTATCTACCGCAAGGAGAACGTTCTATTTGGCCTGCACAATGCAGCGCCATATATCCGCAAGCACGGATATGTGATATTGGTAGAGGGCTATATGAGTGTGATCCGCATGGACCAGTTTGGTATGAGCCATGCCGTGGCCACCTGTGGCACCGCACTTACAGAGGGACAGGCCAAGGAACTGAAACGGTATACGGACAAGATAGTCCTCATGCGTGACGCAGATGATGCCGGCTACAGGTCTATCGTGCAGAATATCCCTACGCTGCTCAATGCAGGCTTTAAGGTGCAGGTCTTCCTGCTCACATTGCCTCAGGCTGATCCTGATCCGCGTATGAAGGCCTCTGACTATGACCCGGAATACAAGGACCGCAAACTCGATCCGGACGACGCCTGCGATGAATTAGTGTTCCATCGCAAGACGATAGAGAAGAACTCCGTAGATGGCACTATGTTCTACATAGACCATCTGGCCAGGACTGCAGATAGCGTCACTACCAAGAGCGAGGAGATCGCCAAGTTCATTGGCCGTATAGATAACCCTATCACCCGGGAGCTTTACACTACCCGTGCTCTGGATGCTTATACCTTCATTCCCAAGAAGTCATTTCTCAATCTCATCAGCCTAACAGTCAAAAACAGCGGCAACAAGGGTGAGGAGCGCGAGGACGAGACCAGCAGCGTATGGTACCGTGCTGATAAGAGCATCTGGATAAAGGCTAAGAACGGCTGGGATGTCGTGGCCAGCAACTTCCACATCTACATCATGTACGTGGCAGAGGATGACCGGGAGAATATCACATGGGTACTCCGGCTGGAGCTGGAGTCGGGAGAGAACGTCTACCTCGAGGTAGAGCACGACGACTTTACCTCAGCGTCCCGCCTGGCCAAGATCATTGCATCCAAGCAGCTGGCGCTGAAGATCACCGGCGCTCACCTGGCAGAGCTGCATGAGTTCCTGTTCACACGTACCAGCTATAAGCGAGCCATCAAGATCACACGCTTCGGATATCATGAGCAGAGCGACTCCTTCATATACAGCAATGGAGCCTTGATACCGTGCGAACCGGGTGAAGATGGCAAAGCCTACAAGATCGCAGAGCCGGACGACTTTGGCATGGTGCACACAGATAAATACTATCTGTCGTTGCCCAAGGTGCCAAAGAACATCCGTCAGCCATTCACTATCACAGACCACGCCATCACCTTTGATGAGTGGTTTACCGTCTTCACCCGCACGCACCTGATCCGCCATACCTTCGGAGCCGCCTGTCACACTATCTTCTCGCTGTTTCGTGATATCGGCCTGCGCCACAAGTCGTTCAGCCCTATCTTCTTTTTAAAAGGTTCAGCTGGTACCGGCAAGTCATCCATCATACGCTCTGCCACCTGCATCTATGGCTTCACGCCCAAGGAGATAAACCTGAAGGGTAAGAACTCAGAGCCCGGCATCATACGCACCATGAGCGCCACCAGCAACGGCCTGATCTGGATGGATGAGTTTATCAATCTGCATCCCTTTGAGGGCATCCTGCAGGCCGCCTATGACAATGCCGGCCAGGTCAAGGCCTCCGGATCGAGCGGCCTCGAGCTGGACAATGTAGAGCTGAAGTCAGCGCTGGCGCTCACGTCAAACTACCTGCCGGAGAATCCCATCTTCTTTAGCCGCTGCGTGTACGATGCAGTGATGGACCAGACCAAGACACCTGACCAGACCAGGGCATTCAATGAAATGCGGCAGCTTGAGGAAAAGGGCCTTGCTCAGATATCTATAGAGCTGATGCAGCACCGTGCGCTGATCGAGGAGCACTACGGTGCCTTTTACGACCAGCTCTACAAAGGCTTTAAGCAGCACCAGCTGCTGGCCGGCCTCACGGTACCTGAGCGCCTTTTTGGCAATATGGCCCAGATCATGACTGCCGCCTTTATCCTCTGCAGAGCAGACAAGATCCACATGACAGAGGAGCTCGGCAGGGAAGGAGTCTATGATGAATTTGTGAACCGCGGCGCAGAGTACATCTACCGCCAGTACCGGGTACAGACGGAGAAGACCGCTCTGCACGAGTTCTTTGAGATCCTCCAGATGATGTATGACAAGAGTGAGATCTTCGAGCTGGTACACTTCAAGCTGGAGGATGGTGTCAATGTGGCCTTCCGCTTTGGCGCCCTCTACACGCTATTCAAAGCCAGGTACCGCAATGTCAACTTCCGCGAGGCTCCCGACCGGGAGACCATCAAGGACGAGCTGTGCAAGCTCACTAACGTAGATCATGACAAGCTCTTCACGCAGATACGCTTCCTGCAGGATATCACAGATACCGGCAATAGCCGCACAGTACCGACAAAGGATTGCTTCCGCTGTAGCTACCAGCTGCTGGTAGATACGTTCGGTATTGACTTTAAGTCACGTAAGATGGCCGGTACACTCGGCAGCTGGGCGCAGGCAGACCAGCGGATAAACAGGAATTAAATACAGGAAACCGACAGAAAACCAGATACACCAACTACAATAAACCTAAATAAATGAATATCAATATTATAAATGATTCTTAGTGTAGTTAGAAGTGTAGTTGAGGTGTAGTAGTGTAGTAAGTGTATCGGCCGTACTACACTTGAACTACACTAGATTTTAGATAAATGATTTAAAACCAATGATTTAATCCAGTGTAGTAGTTGTAGTAAGATACAGAGCCCTTTTTTTAAAACAGTAAAAACCACTCAAATGAAAAATCAAACAACAAAAGAGAAAGTTCTCGCTGCCATTCTATCCTTTAGAGGAATAGGCTTGCAGCTCCTGGATATCGACCTCAACAAGTTCTATGGTTTCGGCTTTAGCTTACTCACATTCGCGCGTCATAAGCGCGGTACCATGTGTAATGAGTATAGTGCTGTGGCTCTACTTTTCTTCAAAGTCAGGATGAACTATGACCGTGGAGGGCGAGCGCTCCAGCTGCGCGGAGGGGTATTGTGGCTGCGTGGCCTACTGTTCACTTGGGTATTGGAAGCTGAGCTGCCGGAGTGCGGCTATTGCGGAGGCCAATGCTATGATAGGAAATATACGGCGTACGACAAACACTTCTGCGATCAAGCCTGTATTGAAAGTTATAAGTATCAACACTGTATCGATTAGCCATGGTACACGATCCACGTCCATTTCAGCACTATGCCGATGTCAAGAACCGCCTCTGGCTGGTCATCGGCCTATACGGTATGCATGAGTACTTGGAGAGCGACTTTAAGGATAAGGTAACCATCCAGCTCGTGCGCCACTACAATGACGACGAGAAGCCCGAGCGCCAGACAATGGATATCGCAGAGCTGCGCGCCTATCTCACCAAAGGCACTTTCACTGAGTGCGTGCCTGTCATCCCTAAAGACAAGTAATCATGAGCAAGATCACCAACATCGCCGGCACAGCTGCAGAGCACATCCGCGTCACTAAAACAGACAAGCTCAAATGCTTCCACTGCGGCGGCACTGAGCCGCTTCCAGCCCCTCTCACACTCACTGAGTACGAGAGGGCCAGCCGCAGCTTTACTAATGTCCATCGTATTTGTAAACCATCAAAAAATTAATCAATGCAATACAGTCCAAAACTCAAAGTAGCAATAGCCCAGATACAGGAGATCCTGAAAGAACATAACGTAGCCGGCATGATCGTGCTGCACACGCCAGGCTTCTGTGAATACCTCAACTTTATAGAGCCCGATTACTCCTGCGCATCATGGGATCACATTGGAGGTGGCCTCAAGCTCAAGGCGAAGCTCAAGCACTTCGATGGAGATGCGCAGCGCCGCAATCAGCGCGTGGCCGATACACTCAATATGCTCCGCAGCCTGAGCGTCGTCGGCATGCAGCAGGGCCTGAACATCGCCGAGATCTCCGCCTGGGCTGACAAGACCTATGGCGCAGATCATAACGAGGGTGACCATACTTCTCACATAGAGCAAAACAACTAAGCTATGGGCTGCTTTGGATATCCTGAAGGAGACTTAAATTATTCCATCGCCCAGTTCAGGGAAGATGCGAGTAATCCAGCTCAATATGCCTTCTGCCACATACTAGATACCCTTGAGTCCATGGGGTATAAATTCGATCAATTCGCTTCGTTCTGTTACTTTATGAAGCGGCATAGTTTTCTGGACCGCCGGCCTATGTACTCAGATCTGTTCTTGACGTATACTGGTATGCCGATATTGCTATATACTTTCGGCGCACACATAGATCTTCAGTTTGGCGAAAGGAACCTGACCATTACATTCGAAAATGGCAAACCACAAAACCCGTTTCCCTTCTAATTTTTCACCCTCAAATCAGTATCTTAGCACTATGAATAAAGAACTAGAGGAGGCTAGACAGGATTACTACAGACAGGAGTATAGTCATGCCAGTAATTTGGAGGATAGCCGAGGAGATGACTATAAGCGACCGGAGTTTGAGTCGGAATGCAATGCGGATTTTTATGAGATAATCATAGAGCAGCTGATAACGCTTATTGAGCAGCCCTACATGATCAGAGGGATTCGGGTGCTTACTTCTGGTAGTGAGGTTACAATATTAAGTATAGATAGAGAACCTACTTATGCTAAAGGAGTCCTGGAGTATCATTCAGATGCCAGATGGCATGTGAAGATAGATGATCTGGTATATGATGCAGCAGTTGTAAGATTTGAATAAACGCTAAGAACACTATGATCAAAGGTCCTAAATTCACCCTCTCCGGAGACACCATCACCTTCACCAAAGAAGATAGCATGACCGACAAATTGAAACCAACACAGCCCCACGCATTATATGTAGCCTATTTTGAAGGTGATGCTTTTAGTAATATCGATCCTATCCCCTTAGTGCCAGCCACAGTAAAACTATATGAGATGAAAGATTCTAGATTCACCCTCTCCGGAGATACCATCACCTTTACCAAAGATGGCAGCACTGGCCGTATCACAATGAGCGGTGAGAGTATCACCGTGCAGCAGCTGCAGTACAATGGCAAGCCAGGCAAAGCCGATGGCCTATACAAGCGTATGACAGACTGGTACTACTACAACCACGTCAAGAAGTCTGTGTGAATAAGTGCCTGATGCACTATTCACTATCATTCCTATCTTCACTCCACACCAAACTATATCGATAGCCGGCAGCTCCTGTCTTACCAGACGGGATCTCGCTCGGCTATTTTTGTTTCTATGGGACCGCTCTACATAGATCTGCCTTGCAAGCCCATGGTATACCAGTACCTGGTCAACCTGTATCCACGCATGGATGCAGCTGGTGTAGATGCGCTCATAGACCTGCCTGCAGGTGATCCGCAACTCCTGATACTCTATACACTCCTGCAGCGCAATCACAGCCACGACGATGCGAAATACACACTGCAGTATTACTCTCGCAAGGTTCGAATCCCGGTGCAATTTGAAGTGTACGAACGTATGGGAATTCACCTCAGCAAGACGGCCATCGTGGCGATCAATAAGCGCATCGAAGATCTGATCACGGAGCGGCTGGACATGATACTCCAGTTCTATACATCCCTGGGCTACCAGCTCAAAGATGCCATACAGATCTTCCGTACCGCATACAACTTCCCGGAGGAGGCCTACTCGTTTGATGCGATCCAAAAGCGCTGGCAGCGGCACACAAAAAAGTCTCCGACAGTACACAATATCATTGGCGAAACTGTCCGTCAAAGACAAAAGGGAATTTTGCGAGCCTGATTACATTCTGAAACCCTCACCATCACTACGTTTCAGCCCTTCCCAATAATGCAATAGCCTGATTGCATTCCTCATTTTTTGCCCTCTATCCCGCGCTATCACTACGTTTCGCTGTCCTTCCCACCGACATCATATCACCTGACTTTCGTAGTGTCAAAAGCACTACTCATGCCAAAAGCAGCAGAAGTCAAATTCTTCGCATTCCTCGGTAGCCCGGCTAATAGCTATGATAAGGCTCCTTACATGACTGGCCAGCAGCTGGAGGCGCTGATCAGTACAGCAGAGGCAGATACCGAAGCTGATGCTATAGAGTTTTTGATCAACAGCGGTGGAGGAAACTATACTCAGGCTGGACTGGTCATCTCTGCCCTGGAACGTTGCACAAAGCCTACTATCGCAGTGATAGCAGGATATGCCGCCTCGGCTGGCTACTATATGGCTCTGGGCTGTGACACCATCAAAGCTACCCGCAACTCTATCATCATACTCCATGGCATCCAAAGCAAGTCAGAAGGCTCTGTACAGGACATGGAAGCTGCCATAGAGAACATGAAGAAGTTCAACAAGGCTCTGGCGCAGCTGCTGATGACCCGCACAGGTCTCACCGAGGAAGAGGTCACTACAAAGTACCTCTCTGGCGATGTGACCTTCACAGCTCAGGAAGCCCTTGAGGCTGGCCTCATAGATGAGGTGATCGAGGAGGATTCGGACTTTGTAGCGGTACCAGTGGCCGGTGCATTCCAATATGGTGAGTTCTACGCTACACTGCACCAGCAGCTCAGCCAGGAGAATGAGGACACCTGGATTACAAGAATAGCTGATAAGCTCAGCGTGCTCTTTGGTGGTAAACCGAAGGCTGAGCCTAAAGTGGCAGTGGTAGCACTGTCACAGGCTGATGAGTGGAATATCTCATCTATGATCTCTGACCTGCGCAGTGTCAATAATACCTGCGACTACGTGCTCGATAGCACTGCTACGCCGGAAGTACAGGCGCTGGTCAAGAGCGTACAGACTGCCACCTCCAAGTTCATCATAGACCTCACGGTACTGCTCTACACAGAGGAGGCCGCTGATGCTACTACAATGGATGCACGCATCCAGGAGCAGTGCGCCAAGGTCGCTGCGAAGAAGACCAGCGACATGATGGCTACCATAAATACAGATCTGCAGGACCGCATTCAGGCCGCTGTAGCTCCGGTAAAGGCACAACTCGACACCGTACAGGCTGCTTATGACCTCATCAAGGATAAGCCAGCTGCGGAAACTACAGGCGCCAAACGCAAAGGCAATCCTGAAACAGTGACAACGAATCCATCCATCACAGCTAAAGGCCAGGAGACGATCAAGTTCGACTCTTTCAGCTTCGAATCAGCACGCATCGACAAACCAGACAATAATTAATAATTAAAAAAATTCATATATCATGGCAGGATCAGTAGACGTATCAGGCATAGGTAGTTTCGCAGAGCAGTATGACAAGCAGATCATACTTCAGGCGCTGTTGGGCTTGGCCAAACAGGGCATCTTCATAGACGAGAATGTCTCGACCTCAAAGAAGTACCCTAAGTACATCGTGCAAAGCGGTCTGCAGCCGTATTCCCCCACCTTCACAGGTGAAGGTTCGCTCGTGCTCTCTGACCGTGAGCTGACCACAAAGCCCGCAAAGGATGAGTACCTCATCGATGCTTTCGAATTTGAGGATACCTACCTGAGGCTGAACCGCAAGGATGCTACTCTGGATGTGATACCATACGAGAACTACTTCTGGCAGCAGGTGGCAGGCAGGGTGACTGATAAGCTCATCACATCAGTGATCTGGAAAGGTGACACCGATGACGTATCTACCAACAAGGCTATCCGCATCTGTGATGGCCTCGAGAAGATCCTGGCTCAAGCCGTGATAGATGGTGACGTGACTCCCGTAGTGACAGGAGCGCTGACCAGCTCTAATGCTGTAGGAAAAATGGAGCTGGTTTACAGTACAGCTATGGCCGCACAGCCTGCGCTGATCAGCAAGCCTATGATAATCTACTGCTCGCCTACCAATAGGCTCAATTATAAGCTCAACTACCGCTCCAGCTATCCACAGGATGGTGATCCTGAGACCTATGAGAACGGTGTCAAGACGCTCTATCTCAAGCTGGCAGAGCAGCCGGTAGAGATCAAGGCAGTGGACTGGCTGGCCGGCAGCAATAAGCTCATCCTCTCACCTGCAGACAACCTCATCATGGGTACCAACAAGATGAGCGATATGAATACACTGAAGGTGGTGCCGGATGTGTGGACCCAGAAGATCGGCCTCAGGTTCGTGGTTGGTTTGCAGATCCGGGACACAGAGGTGCTCTTCGCAAACGATGCAGCATAGTACCTGTTGACATATCTCATTGCCCCGCCTCGTGCGGGGTTTTGAGGTAACAGAAGTCACACAATAAACTTTACGCTATGGCAAAGAAAGAAGCCCTAAAAGTACCGACCAAAACATTCACCTCCGGTGGAGCTACTTATCAATTCCGGATAGCAAAGTTCTATCACAATGGTGTACCCTATACAGCAGAGGAGGCCCTGGACAATGAGGATCTGCTCGACGAGCTGGTAGAAGCCAGCAAAAAGGATGCAAAGAAGCCACACGTAGCAGATGGTCTACTGAAGCTCGTAGAGACTGCAGAGAGCACATCTACTGCCGCTAAGAAACCGGCACCGGCAAACGAAGTGATCTCCGCGATCAAGAATGCTACTACCGCAGAGGAGATAGACGCACTCGCTGCAGGTGATACCCGGAAGACTGTGGTAGATGCAGCTGTAGCAGCGAAAGAAGCCCTGACAAAATAATTTTCTCATTTTCAAAATACATCTGCGATGTCATACAATACCCTCCTCAAGCCGGACAATCTCGCTCCTGGCCTGACCGCGTTCTACTTTTGCGAGAAGGAAGCTTTTCTGGCGCTGCAGTCAGCTACAGCCGGCACCCAGACGATCAGCACTACGCATACCTTTCCTGCAGGTGAAGGTTTTAAGACTGGCTATGTGCAGCCTGATAGCCATACTGGCAAGGCCGCTACTGCTGGCAATAAAGGCAGCCAGACCCTCAAGAATGAGTTTCAGGTATTCTTGCCGGGCATCAATGATGCGAACCTGACATTCGTGAAGCAGGCTCTGAATGGAGAGTTTATCACGCTGCATAAGGACGCAGACTGTGATAATCCACTCATACTCCAGCTGGGTAATGACTGCAAAGGTGCCATTCTCACAGCGGCTCTCGAGATAGGTACCACAGAGCCCAATGGACAAAAAGGCTTCATGCTCACGTTTACATGGCCTGGTATCATGTACATCTACGAGGGCGCTATCACGATGAAGCCATAAGCATTATCTAACCTCTAAATACAACTTTAGTCATGGGAGACCTGGTAAAAAGAACCCTGCAGCCCGCAGTAGCGGCAAAATACACCACCACGCTCAACCCTGAGTCTGCGCACATCCTGCCAGGCCTGGGCGGCCGCAGATACCTCGATCAGATCAGCATAGCTGATATAGAGAAACTGCATGAGGCCAATAAGTGCAAAGACATATTTCATCCTGTGGAGCCTGCTGAAAAAGCAGCAGCTGCTAAAACCACAGGCAAGTAAGAATTAGGGTGGATAGTTAGCAAAGGCCTCACGTGTAGTGGGGCCTTTTCATTTCGCTGTCCTTTCGCCGGGCATGGGCCCACAGTAGTTTTGACCTATGATCAAACACGCGGAAATGCTGAGCCGGATGAATACCGGAGAGCCGTTTGATGTAGAGTACATCAAGATACGGACCGGCGAGAAGCGGATCTTCAAGAAGCTGCGGAAGCAGGTCAAGATATCCGCCGGTAGTGATCATGTGGCTGACCATACCCGCCGCCGCTCTGCATCATCCTATACGTCGCTGACGCCGTTTGCATGCCTGGACGGCACTATTGTAGAGATCTACACCCGCCTGATTATAAAGTTCAATAATGAAGATGTCGCGCTATGATTCAACTGCTCGATAATGAAAATGAGGTCTACATCACGGTAGATACCCGGACCTTCTTTGCAAAGGCCCAGCCCCAGACTGCAGCCGCAGCCCTGCCCACCAAGGCAAGGCTGCGCAAGTACATGGGCGGTAAACCATGGCAGCCGTGGGGGGATGACAATATCTGGCCGGCGCAGGTCCGCAAGCTGCTGTCCAAGTCACCGGAGGCGCTGATCTGCCTGGACGTGCTCTGCAGCTACACCTACGGCAATGGCCTGGGTGTATATGAGCAATCTGTCCAGAACAACAAGAAGGTCAAAATCCCCGTGTACGATGAAAAGCAGTGGGAATGGCTGCGCCAGGTCAATGCACAGAATTACTGCGTTAAATCTATTACCGACTACTGGACCCTCGCTAACACATGGACCCAGATGATCCCGAGCCGGGACCGTAAAAGTGTAGCAACAGTCCGTGTGCTGGATGCGCCTTATGGTCGCATGGGTAAATGGGATGAGACGAAGGTCGGTATACCTGACTTTTATATCTCCGGAGCCTGGGAGACAATGCCTACGGATGCCTATATAGACTCACTTCCGCTCACTGATATGTGGGGCCTCGCTGAAATGATGGCCGGCAAAACCAACCGCTTTATGTACCAGGGCTATAGTTATACGCCCGGAGAGGCATTCTACCACGAGCATCCATGGCACGCCATGGTCCGCAATGGCACACTGGAGCTTGCCGGCAAGCTGCCGGAGATCCGCAAGCGGATGATAGACAACTCCATGTTCATCAAGTACCATGTGCGGGTAGAGGCCAGCTACTGGGAGACAGCATACGGAGAGCGCTGGACCGCCTGCAAGACTTCAGCTGAACGGATGGCCATCAAGCAGGAGTTCTATCAAATGATAGAACAGAAACTGATCGGCTCAGCCAATGCCTTCAAGACTATCTTCTCCGAGAAGAAAACCAGTGAACGGGATGGCAAGGAGATCAACCTCATCACCATCGAGCGCGTAGAGACAGACAGCGGCAAGGAGGCCAGTTTCTGGCAGGATATCATGGCCAGCACGGCTTCCATATTCGTTGGTTTTGGTACGCCACCGCCGCTGATCGGGCCGGTGCTCAGTGATACCAAGAGCCGGGGAGGAGGCAGTGATATCAACGAGAGCAAAAATACACTGGTCTCCCGCCTTGTCATGCACCGCGACAATATACTGGAGCCGCTGGACCGCGCGATGCGCTATAACGGCCTCCTGAAGCCTACCCAGGTGCTGGGCTTTGAAGATACATTACTCACCACACTGGACGTCAACCCTAACGGCCAGGTAAACGTAGCAGCATAATGGCACTGATCAAATCCGAAGACGAACTCTCGAAGTTCACCAACGCCCTCACCAACGGCGTCAATATAGACGACTTCGCCCCGAGCCTGGAGACGATAGAAGACTCTGTGATCACAGATATCATCGGAGCGGCACAGCTGTCGGCTTTACGCGCGGCTTATGAAGCTGCAACTAGTGGGGATGATTTAGCTGCCCCATTCAAAGCGCTGTGGTCTATGGTCTGCAAAGTAGCTTTGCCTCTGGCCATCATTGACTACATCAGCAATACCATGGCGCTGACCGGCACAGCTGGTACCACAGAGGAGGGCGGCGCCAACTCCGCACGGCTTTGGGTGACCAACCAAAAAAAGGAGACCCTCCGCAAGAATGCAGAGAGAGCTACAGAGAACCTATATGCCTTCCTGGAGGCGAATAAAGGTGACTACGGTCCATGGGTGGCCAGCTCTCAGTACACTGAGTTCAAAGGCCTGCTGATGCAGACCACAAAGCAATTTGACGAGGTGGTCAAGATAGGAGAGAGCCGCCAGCTCTTCATGCGGCTGAAACCTACCATAGCAGAGGTCGAGGAGCTGCTGATCATCCCGCGCATCGGTCAAGAGTTCTATGACTATCTGATCTCCCAGCTCAAGGGTACACCATCTGCAGAGGTCCTGAAGGCAGTCACCGCGCTACGCAAGGCCATTGGCCGTATGACCATGGGCCGCTGCTCGCTGCCGCTGCAGCTGGATGGCTATGGTGTGGCTTACCTGTCTACTGACCAGCAGTATACCGGTGGCGCTACCTCTGCCAATAGTGGCCGCAATGTCGTGAATGAGACGACCATGGACATGTACCGTCTCAACCAGAAGCGGACCGGTGATCAGTTCCTGGACATAGCGGTCGGCTATCTCAATGCCACCGCATCGGATACAGTGTTCCAGGTCTACTTTACCAGCGATAGATATACCGCTCCGGGAGACTCAGGCCTGTCCTCTGTCAATGACGGATTGAGCAATATTCTTGTACTATGAGCGAGGAGATAAAAGGTGTGATACTGGCCGTTATGTGCGGCGCCATCGGCTGGCTGTGGAAGGAAGTGCAGAGCTTGATAAAAGCCAACGAGGTAGCACAGGTGCGTATCAAGCATCTGGAGGAAGACAACCGTACGCACAAAGAGAACCACTCCGGCCTGTATGAGAAGCTGATGGGGATGGTTGCTGAGCTGAAGGAAGATATCTCTGACCTCAAGGAAGCCATTGCAAAGCATAAACTGTAAATCATGATAAAGAGAGCTTTTACATTTCTACGTCTATGGGACGGCTTTTGGTCGGTGCCTCTATCTTTCCTCACTTTCCTTGCGGTAGAGGTAGTCGGCCATTTCGCATTTGGTGATGGCTGGGCGGCCTACGATCCGGCAATACTTCAAGCGGTAGTGCTGGCCGGCTTCATTATGGTGGCCATCAATATGGCCGTACAGTTCGCCATCTGGTTCAACTTCCCTGCTATATGGGGGCACTATCATGTAACATTTGTAGAATCCTTTTCAAGACTCGCGCCATGGCAAAAAGTACTCTTCACTGTCTTTTTATACTGCTTCTACTTCATCCTGTTTGTCGCTGTAGTGCTCAGGGTGATCTAGACCGAAGCTGTATCACCCACACATATAGCTCTCAGCTGGGAGTCCGGGAGCTGACCGGCCACAATGATGGCAAGGACGTAGAGAAGTATCTGCACACCTGTGGCCTTGGCAAGGGATACGCCTGGTGCGCTGCTTTCGTAAAGTGGTGCTACATCCAGTGTGGTATCAATACGACTGGCATCACCGCATGGGCCGCTACCTGCATCAACCGCAACCACATCATCTACAGCCAGGGCCGGTTCACCTCTGAGCCGTTGCCCGGAGACAACATCACCTTCTGGGACTACTACAATAAGCGGGTCGCTCACACTGGCCTCTACCATCGGCGCGTGAACGAGACCTTTTACGAGTCTGTAGAAGGCAATACTAACGGTGCCGGCAGCGCGGAAGGTGATGGCGTCTACCTCAAGAAACGCAGTTTTAAAGCCACGTATATCATCTCCAGATGGACAAACTAAAGACCGGCTCACTGATAGCCAATGCTATACTCCTGATCGCCGTGCTCATACTCCTGCGCATGGCCAGCTGCAATAATACCGGGCCATGTCCGGAGGTAGGTGTGCAGGTAGATACAGCAACCCGCGAGACGCCGCGCACAGATACTGCCCTCAGGCATGTAGATATACCGGCAGTACCTGTGCCACGGCGTGTGGTAGCAGTAGCAGACAGTACCTGCGGTGCAGTAGATACAGGCTGCGCACCTGCGGTACAGACTGCCGCGCACGATAGCGCCTTCTACAATGACACATTGTACCAGGCGAATCATTTCAAGGCTGTGCTGCAGGAGATACTGGTAGGCAATCGCATCGTTCACCGTTCAGTCTGGTGGGCCGACCTCACGCCGATCACAGAGCACTTCATCACCAAAACAGTGACGGTAGAGCGCCCTCAGCCGCTGGTAAAGGTATACCTCGGCGCAGATATCGGTGTGCGCTATCAGGATCCGCTGGCCAAAGGCGGAATTGATGTAGCTCCCAACGCTGCCCTTGTGATCAAGGACCGGTATATGTTCGATGCCGGCTACTACATACTCACCGGCCAGATCAATGCAGGTATGAAAGTCAAACTATCCTTCAAGCGCCCATGATAGCAGTCCGCACCCTTACCAAAGAATACCAGCTGCCTCAGAGCTGGGAGGAGCTGACACCGGAGCAATTTGCAGCGGTGGCAGATATCCTCTTCAGCAGGGAGACAAATGTAGATGCTGCCGTGCCGGTGATCAATGCACTGCTGGGCTGGGACGATGACCTGCGCAAGGCTATGAAGAAAGCCGGCAACACGGATCTGCTGCCATCCGAAGTGTGGCACAAGTTGGTCCCCCGGGTGCAATGGGTGTTTGGTACCAAGGCCACTACAAAGAATCTCATCAAAGTACTTGACGTAGAGCCTTACCTGAATGCGGATAAGCTCTACGGCCCTGCAGATAACTTTGACAACCTCTGTATCGGTGAGTTTGACGACGCGGAGTACTGGTATGATATCTTTCAGCAATCAGAGTACAAAGACCTGCATGCACTGGATATGCTCATTGCTATTCTCTACCGCGCCCGGCGCAAAGGCGCCAGTCTGGAGCATGGGGACCCGCGCGAAGCGTACAACCGGGACCTGAACGAGATCCGTGCAGCTCAGATAGAGAAGCTGCCAAAGGGCCAGCGCCTGGCTATCTTCCTATGGTACAATAGCTGCCGGTCTGAGCTGTTTGAAGGCTACCGCTTTCTATTCACCGGTGGCAGCAAGAGTAAGAGCAACATGAAGGGATGGACCCCTATCATATTTGAGCTGGCCGGCAAGAAGTTCGGAGACCTGGACAAGACCAACCAGACGCCACTGAAGACAATACTCTACGAGTTGCACTTGCAGCACGAGAATATAAAGGAGCTGAAAGCCCGCTATCCGGAAATGTTTAAAGACTAACTATGTTCACCATCGCAGATATCGAATCGTACTTTGAGAATGTAGCCCACCAGTTGCGCTATGTAGGGCACACTATGAACGTGACCAATGGCAAGGGCAACCACTTCACCCGGTTCACGGATGAGGAGATATCTGAAGGTACTATCAACGGTCTGGAGTTTCCCCGTCTGTCACTCTCCAAGCTACCAGACGGCAATGTCGCACCGGTAGGTATCCTGATGCTGGACCGTCTCGCGATAGCCGTAGAGGTGGCCACCAAGATATCGAAGAAGGGCTCCACAGATGAGAAGATGACAGCGTGGAATGACTCGCGCAACGCAGTACTTCAGATAGTCGCACGTATCAAGGAAAATAAAGACGAAGGAAGCTGTGTAGAGCTGGAGAAATATCTGGACCTCAAAACGGTGTCGTATGGCCTGTTTGAAAATGTGGTCGGCGCTGATATCGTATGCGGCACGCGTCTGCTCATCACTATTCAGTCCTACGCACCTAAATACGATGCTGCACAATGGCAACCATAATCTCATACAACCAGCTCAATAAGGCCGTCAGTGACTGGGCCACCGAGACACTGAAGAAAGTGAAAAGCCGCGGCTCTGAAATGGGCATCCGGCACCGCGCCAACAGTCGCAGCAAGTCGGACAGCCTGCAGGGCCTGAAGGTAGGAGTGAAGCGCCGTAATGGCTTGCCCACGCGTATATCGTTCGGATTCCCCAAGCATATGGCCTATGTACACTATGGCGTCGGCAAGTACCGCGGCGTCGGCAGTGGCAACGAACATCCGAAACCCATCTTCGATGTAGTAAACCAGGAGCTGCCCAAGCTCCGCGATGCTGCTGCAGAGGCCGGACTGGATATCGCCATGCGCGGTATCTTTGGAGGCTTCATTCAGTAGCCTGTCCTTTCGCCCGGCACACTCGGCACCGACCTTCGCCCTATGGATAAGACTTTATCAGGAGGCGTCAATATCTATCTCAATGAAGCAGAGCTGGCCAAACAGATAGAGCGCCTGTCCAAGCAGGCTGAGACACTCAATACCAAAATCGCAAATGGCAGTAATGCCGCAAAGCTCACAGAGGAGGCGCTCAAAAAAATGGGTGACAAAGAAGCTGAGCTGCAGAAACTACAGCGTGCCAGTGAGGCTCTGGCCAAGGAGATCAAGCAGGTGGAAGAGTACGGTGGAGACGCCACCAGCAGGCTGCGGGAGATGGGAAATGTTACATCGGCGATCACCAAGGTCGAAACCCAGATCAATAGCCTCAAAAACAGTATCCAGGCTGCCGCTAAGAGCGAAAAGGACCTGAATGAGAACATGGCGCAGCTCGCATCTGTCAAAGACAAAATAGCCATCGTAGAGAAGCAAATGAGGGGTGAGCTGTCCCCATCCATCAAACAAGCAGGCGATGCCGTCAGGCGGCTCTATAATGAATACCTGTCCCTGCCTCAGGGCTCTGAGGCAGCGGCTGCCAAGCTCAAGGAATTTGACAAGGCCAATGCCGTTTTTACGGAAATGAAGGGGCAGATCAGCGGTGTAGGCAAAGCATACGAAACGCTGGTATCTCAGGTCAAGTCCGTATCCATCGGTGTGATCATCGGAAATAGTGTGGAGGCGGGGGTAGAGAAGGTGATCAGCGGCGTGACAGGTCTATTTAGCCTGCGAAATGAATTTGAAAGCTCAGTAGCTAACCTCAGGGCCATCACTGGCGCCACAGGTGAGGACCTTGACTATCTCAAGAATAAGGCTATCGAGATGTCACAGGCTACGAGCAATAGTGCCCGTGACTATGTAGAAGCTTTCAAGCTCATAGCTTCTGCCAAACCCGAACTCCTGGCTGACCGTGAAGGCCTGGTACAGGTAGCGGAAGCAGCGACTCTCCTGAGTCGTGCTGCCGGGATACAGCTGCCCGATGCTGCCACTCGCCTTACTGACGCATTGAATCAGTTCGGCGCACCGGCTTCGGAGGCAAAGAAGTATGTAGACGCGCTGGCAGCTGCCTCAAAGTATGGTGCAGCTGAAGTGCCTGATGTGACGGAGGCGCTACTCCAGTTTGGATCAGTGGCCAAAGCCAGCAAGGTAGATATCTATGAGAGCGCCGGAGCGATAGAGCTGCTGGCAGAGAAGGGACAAAAGGGAGCGGAGGCCGGTACTAAGCTGCGCAACGTACTGATCAACATGGCTTCTGCCAAAGGGCTGGACGAAAAAGCTCTTGCATCGCTCAAGGCATATGGTGTTAATCTGGATATCGTCACAGATAGCAGCAAGTCGTTTGATGAACGACTCAAAGAATTGTCTAAGGTAGGAGGCGATACTACTGCAGTAGTGAATGTCTTTGGCAAAGAGAATGCTGTAGCTGCACAGGTATTGCTGAACAACCTGCCACGCTATGAGGAGCTGACAAAGCAAATAAAAGAGCAGGGGGTGGCCAATGTGCAGGCAGCCGACAATACAAAGGTACTCTCCAGTTCGTGGAACCAGTTCAAGAATATTGTCTCCTCGATATTCCTGATCAATCTCGACAATAGCTTCCTGACAAAGTTTGTGCAAGGCCTCAGCGCCGGAGCTAAGGCAATAGCTGACTGGATCAAGAACTCCCGTCCGCTCAGCGAAACGTTTGCTCTCAATCTCAACTATCTGATACTGCTGGCCACGGCGTATGCGGCTTACAATGCAGCGGTAGTAGTGGCAACAGTCAAATCAATCTACTATGCCGCTGTGAAAACTGCTGAGAATGTAGTGGAAAGGGCATCAGCAGCTTTGAAGTATGCCAGCGCACTGGCTACCGGAGCATACCAGGTAGCCGTCGCATTATTGACCGGTGAGCTCACCCTTGCCACCGCTGCTTCTCGTGCCTACCAGCTGGCTACAGCTGCTGCCACCGGTGGTGTCACCCTGATCGTCGGCGCTGTGATCACAGCTGCCGGCGCGATGCTGGCTTATGCCAATAGTATGCGTACAGCTACTCAGGTAGCACAGGAACTGGATAAGGTCCGTACTACAGCCCTCAAAGCAACTGTCGAGGAGCGCACCAATCTGGAACTGCTGCTGGCTGTGGCGCGTGATAGCGCTCTGAGCATGGAACGCCGTCAGAAGGCTATAGAGGACATAAACAAGATATCACCCGAGTACCTGGGCAATATCACTCTGGAGACTATCAATACGAACGAATCTAAAAAAGCAATCGACCAGTACATCGAGTCTATAGAGAAAAAGGCCCTTGCACAGGCTACACAAAACCGTTTGGTTGAGCTGTATAGGGACAAACTGGATGCCCAGACAAAAACTACAGAGGAGAGTGTCAAATGGTATCAGAAGCTGAATGCTTATATCGCTTCAGGTACCTTGACATATCAGGATTATAATACACTGGAGGCGGCAGCTGCTGAGAACCGCAAGGAAGAAATAAAGACCATTGATGCAAAGATCGAAGCCCTCAAGAAACTTGCTGTAGCCAACGTAGCTGCCAGCGCACCAGGTGCCGCGCCGACCACCGAGGATAAACCTACCAAGACCCTCGACCTGGATCCGGACGCAGACAAAAAGCGCAAGAAAGAACTGGAGGAGATGCGCAAATTCATGGAAGAGCTGGAGAAGCTGCGCAATGAGAATGCGATCCTCGGCCTCGATGAAGATGCTAAGGCGCTGGCCGCAGTACGTACCAAGTACGAAGCTATGTTTGATTTTGCCAAGGCCCACTTCGGTGAGAATGGCAAGATCACTCAGGAGCTGGAGCGCTTCTATGCAGATGAGGTCAATCGTATCGGGGACCAGCGCACGGAGAAGAAATTTGCGGAGACCTACAAGAACCGGCTGACGCTGGTCAATAATGTTTATGGGGAGCTGAAGCAAGCGGCCGGTGATGACCGCGCTGCCGTGCTGGCAATTGAAGTTTCTGAGTACGATGCCAGGGCAGAGCTGGCCAAGACTTATACCGGCGTAGTAAAGAGTGCCGCCGCTGATCAGGTAAAGGCAGAGGCGGATGCCGCCAAAGCCCGTATAGAGCTGGCACAGGAGGTGGCGCGCCGGGTGCGGGAGGCTCAGACCATTCACGACGATACAGATCTGCTCATCGCCCAGATCAAGAACGATACTGATCTGGAGACAAAGGCTCTGCTGCAGCAGCTGGACCACCGCTATGCTGACGAAAAGGTCAAGTACAAGAATAACAAGCAGGCGCTCCTGGAGCTGGACCGCTGGTATGAGGCACAGAAGGAGAAGATTACCAAGGACGCCAATCGTAAGGTTGAGCAAAACACCTTGTCAGCCTATCAGAACCTCAGTAGTAGCGTTACCAGCCTGTTTAGCAGCATTATAGCAATAAGCAACCAACAGAGCGAAAACGAGCTGCAAGACTTCAAGAATAAGAACGATGCCAAGAAGGAAGCACTCAAGGCCCGTCTCGATGCCGGTATCATCAATCAGAGTGAGTACAACAGTCAGGTTGCCCTCCTGGACAACGAGTTTGCAAAGAAGCAAGCAGAGATAAAATCTGACCAGGCGCGCAAGAATCGTGATGCACAGATCATAGAAGCAACCGCCACTGGCTTGGTTACTGTACTGAACGCCTATAATACAGGAGTTGCCATACCGGTAGCCGGTATCGTTCTGGGCCCTACTATGGCTGCACTGGCTGCTGGTGTGGTGGCCGCCCAGATAGCGCTACTTGCTACGACGCCTGTCCCTCAGTTTGCTAAAGGAGGTGTAGCCCAGGGCGCGTCGCATGCTCAGGGGGGTATCGCACTGGTAGATAGTACCAGCGGTCGCAAGGTAGGGGAGATGGAGGGAGGTGAACCGTATGTGATCCTGAGCCGCGAGAGCTATCGTAATAACGGAGTGATCATAGACGCCCTGCTCGATAGCAGTATGAACCGCGGCGGCGCTCCGATAGACCTTCGCGCCACCCGAATGCAGCCGAGGTTTGATTATGGCGGTATTTTTAGTATTGCCAAGTTCGCCAATGGAGGGGTCTTTTCTGCAAATAACGTGACGGGATCCACGGACCCTCGAGTGATAGCACTCCTGCAGTCTATCGCTTCGCAGACCAGTAAACCTAGCCGTAGCTATGTAGTACTGGATGATATAGCTACCGGCGCTACCCGTCTCAGCAATGCCAGAAACCGCGGATCATTCTTAAACCAAACAAGCTAAAGCCATGTCAGTAGTTCTTCAGCAGATTTTCCCACCTCAATGGAGCTGGTCACGCAATCCGATAATTTTCAGTATGTATAATCCGGGAGACGCCAGTGCACGGCTTCGCTTTGAGGTATATATATCTGACCGGTATGCTGCTTCTGGATGGCGCATGGTATATGATGGTTCTCAGACATTCACAGATCGCGTCACAAAGCTGGACCTGCAATACATCCTCGACAGCGAGCTGACCTTCTATCACAATCACCCTCTGACCTCGGCATCGTCATATACTTCTGGCAATATACCGGGTGTGATATATGAAGGTCAGACTTGCAAATACAAGGTCCGCTTTGGACTCGTGACAGAAGCATACAATACCTGGTCTGAAACAAACCCTCTCTGGGTCATTAAAGGCGGGCTATCTCAGGACGGGTATAACAAGACCAGCGGCTTCATACGTGTATCTACAGCTCCATTTGCCATAAATTCTAATCCAATTCTGTTGCATCAGGGCCTGTGGCTACAACACCGTGAGGCACCATTGCAGGTTAGCTTCCTATACAGAGAGGATGGCAATGAATCAATCCTGAAGGTAAAATTACTCGACGCATCGAGAGCTGTGCTGACTACATATGACTTCCTCCTGGAATCTACTATCAGATATGGTACTGTAGTGCACCTGTCGATGAAGGTAGACCTGACAGGTGTCTCGTATGTAGTCTATGAGTATACACCATCCTATAGCGTCGGTGGGTTTACCATAAACCTTGCCTATCTCAAGGTCACGCCGGCACAGAGCGAATACAGGCTTTATAGTTATATCAATAGTTTGGGTGGAACAGACTGTGTAGAGATCCGCAACAACAAATCGGAGTCTATCACTTATGAGGATCAGGTAATAGATATTGCTGAGCCGGTGAATGGGGAAAACTATCCGGATGCACTGGTCTATCCGCAGCGTACGGCCTTTCGCAGGGAGCGTTTGGTCACTGCCGGAGATATTGCACATCTGATGGCATATTTCGGTACGAAATATTATAAAGCGCTTTTCCATCAGATGAGGCAACTTGGCATCAGCCAGGACATTCGTGAATATGAATGGGGCTATGTAAATAACCAGGGCATCAATCAAAATGGCCCTTCTGATGACGGAGGTATACCTGTATCTGATAATGCTTACCGGCTGGTACCTGTGACAGTGACGAGCTCACAGATTGCCACTGTCAACTCAGACAATGATGAGCCGACACCCTTCAGTATAGAGCTGACTCGATCTGCAGCCGAGAGCCAATGGCTTCTAAACCAAAGATCATGTAGCAGCAATAGCTTTACAATATTGACCGGTGGCCAGAGATATGCCCGCCTGAGTTTTCTTATCAATGCATCGGCTTTCTCCATAAGCCTGGTCACGTCAGAAGCCTACGATAGCCGGGTGGGCATAGATAATGGCGATGGTACGTATAAATGGAACACCTATGCCCTTGCATACAGTACAGTGAGCAGGCGAGTGGTCAATATGGACTTTTTCTACATGCCGCATATAGTGACCTACACCAGTATTACGATACCGATGGCTGGCACTTCGATCACAAATATCAGCGGTGCGGTACCGGCAGGTACACAGAGTTTTACGGCTACAGCCGGCAATATTGTCATGTTTGATGCCATTCTTCCAAATGGTCTGCTGACACTCAACCTCGCCTCTAATGCCATCACCAGCATGCCTATGCTGATCGAGGGTATGACCAGTGTGGACCTCAGCGATAATAGTATCACAGGCCTCACTACAGTCCAGTTAAATGCCATAGTGGCCGCGTATAAAGTGGCCGGAGCTTTTACTTTGTCTCTACAGTACAATAGTCTTACGCAGACGGACCTGGACTCTTTACTCATTGCATTGGATACCAGCGGCTACACCGGAGGCCATCTGGATATTCGATATCAAAACCTTGGCGCTTCACCTTCAGTTATAGGTGTCGTCGCTCTCAGTCTTCTACTTTCCAAAGGATGGACCATTAACTATTAATCATGCACGGACCCCTAGTATACCTCAAAGGTGAGCCGCTGGATACAGACGGACAACCTCTCAAAATTGAACGCGCTAACAACCTCTTTGAAGGCGAGCCGATTAAGGGCGAGTATTCGTACCCCTTCACCTGGCCGCTGACTGAGCGCAGCCGGAAGTTACTCGGCAACATTCAGGAAAATAGCCTGCTCGATGAGCCATTGATCTATGAGGTCAAGTATATGAGCCTGGGCGAACTGGTAGATGGACTGCTGTATATAGACAAGGTGACATGGAATAAAAATACCAGGGAGGGCAGTATTGATGGCAATCTAAATGGCACCGAGGGCATCCTGGCAAATAGCTTTGGGACCAAGAAGTTGTCAGCGCTGCGGCTCGGTGGCCCCATAGTGCTGCCGGCAGCTACGGCCAATAATGGAGCATCTCCCATAGATGGTGACCCCGGATCCGGATGGACCTACAAGAGTGCAGCTTGTGAGTTTGCCACCGGTGTGACCAACGGCACCATAGTCGGCTACGACGTGACCTTTCCTATGACCCGCTGGCTCGACTATCGCGATCGTGCCAAGTATGAGAGCTTTCACCACGACACATACAATACGCCTGACTCAGAATATTGGGATAAGGATAGTGCTATACCATTGCCCAATGAATGTGTGAACTACTGGACCGACAATCTGGGCGGTATCGTACAAAACGGTTTTGGTGGGGGCTGGGATTATCCGTATGCCGCCCAGTGTTATCCTTATCTGCTTTACCAGCATAAGTTCAGCAACACGATAAATGCCAAGTACAATGCCGTAAACAGGATCATTCCGATGTTTACCCTGAAGGGGCTACTCACTCGTATTTTTGCAGATGTAGGCTTTGATCTGAAAGGAGCGATACTCTCTGACGCTTCGTTTTCAAAGCTGATCGTTGTAAATAATTACAGCGTCAACAAGTGGGTATTCCGCGGCTCTCCGGACATAACTATCGAAGACACATGTACTGAGATCAACCCGGCCAACCATGTGCCGGATATGGCAGCTGTGGACTTTCTCAATCAGGTATTCTCCTGGCTCGGGCTTGTACCCAAGGTGACTAATGCCACCGTGACATTGTATACGGTCAATGAAATATTGGCAATGACCGACTATCCTGTCACCTGCCCCACTTCTCCGGAGGAGGTAAAGTCTCTTACCGATAATTATTCCTCCGGTATGAATATGAAGTATACCTTTCCTACCGCACCTGAGGCCGCAGATGGTAGTGCAGCATTCCGCTCAGCCAATCCCTATCTGATAGAGTTTGACGATCTGATCAAAAGCCTGCCCGCCACAGGTACATATATCGAGGTCAATACTTTTTCATCGCTCCCGGCACCATCACCTTACAACATTGATCTGATAGCGCTGGTGCGGGACGAGCAGCAGTTTTATCAAAACAGCAAAGGTGTCTGGACCAGCTATGGCATGAACCTGGTCAACCATACTGAGGAGGGTGGAAAGGATAGGACCATAAATGGGAGTACGATACCGATAGCTACTTGGGTAGCTTATGAAAGTGAAGTGCTGGGCGGCACAGTGACCCCCAATAGTATACAGGTGCGGACACCTGTGATCCGCGCCAAGGGCTCTTATTTTACCGACACCTACGATAACTTCACCTATCACGTGGATGCATTAGCTCAGGCCCTGGATGACGATGGAAAACAGAAGTTCAATTCTTTTCCTCTCATGATGCTATTCTATCATGGTCTGCACGCGCTGACCATTAGTGCCCCTCTGACCAGAGTACCATATGCCTCGCCTTTTCAGATAGACCCTAACGGTGGTTTTCTGGGACCATGGGACCTGACACTGGAGGGTTCCCGGTCGCTTTTTCACCACTTCTTTGACGAATGGAATAAAACGATCAAAGGCATCGTAAAATATACGGTAGAGCTGTATCCATCTATGAATGATACCGGTACCACCGATCTGCATACACCTAAGGCACTGCTAAATAATCGGATGCTGCCGTATAAGATCACCTATACTGAACCTTACGACGGCACCGTGACGATGGAATGCTACAAGGTAAAGGATACCAATCCGAAGATCGTTACAGAGCTTGTCCTGTCTGCTCTGCAGCTCCTGGATATTCAGGGTTTCCCTATCATCGATATGACAGGCAGCACGGCCAGTCATGGCAGCGGCTCATATATACTGGTAGTAGCCAATAACGATGCAGGCACCAGCTACCTGGTCAATATATCAGAGACTACAGATGGCCAGCTATCCACGCTACTCAGGACAGTCAAAGCGTCTGAGATCGGCTGCAACCTCTCCATATACCTGATGGACCCGACGAATAGGGTTAACTCAAATGTTGTATCAATTCAGATGCCGGCAGTCGGCAGTGGCTCTTTCCATCTGGCACTTGCCCCTGCAGCGGGCAGTCTGGATTTTACGGGTACGACTGTATCGGGATGCAGCGGGGAGTATCGCCTGGAGATAAGGAATACATCCGACGTAGTGGTCAACCTATGGCATTTCTATGCTACAGGATCGGGCTCGATAACGTATGCACCAAGTTATGCAACATTAGGGTTGACAGCCGGCCAGACATACCACTTTACAGTGATCGATACACCTGCACTAACCGTGTCGAATTCCGTAGCGGTGACGGTTTAAAGCTTGAAAAATAAGGTGTCGCGCCCTGAGTAGTTAGGAGTGGAGCGAACGAAATAATGGTAGTACAGACGTACCGAATCTATGCGGTAGATCGGTGAATCGGGCTGCGGCTGCTCGATATCCCGTAGGCTGACGGTCTCAGGGATTACTTGGCCGCTGGTTCCATTCCAGGTTATGAAATCAATGCCTGAAAATGTCTTGCTATGGATACTATTGAAGTAGAATATAAGCCGTGAATCAGCAATTGGCTCTACGTTGGCCTGATCGTGGCCGATAGTAATGTCGGTAGCGGTCTGCGTGACATAAATCTTAGAGCTATCGTATGTGACGGTATCGGTCTTTTTGCAAGAGACGGTCAGCAGCAGGACCATCAGGATAGGTAGGTAGGTAGATTTCATATATCAAATATAGAAATTCCCGGAAATAACCCTGTCCTTTAGCCCGCTAGGACCGCTGCAGATATTTGTGGCATGGGTTACAATACACTAACCAAGCCGCTCAACCTGATGCCAGGCCTCAGCAAATTCCTCTTTTGCGAGAAGTCTGCATTCAGCACGATAGCGCCGGCCATACCCGGCAGCCAGATCATCGGAGCCGATCATACCTTCCCATCCGGAGAGGGCTGGAAAACGGCC
This sequence comes from Bacteroidota bacterium, assembly GCA_018267365.1. Taxonomy (GTDB): domain Bacteria; phylum Bacteroidota; class Bacteroidia; order Chitinophagales; family LD1; genus UBA1941. Next base: position 43,789 of record JAFDYQ010000010.1, read on the forward strand.
TATATCATCGTAGACGAGCACACTGGCAAAGCAGCTACTGCCGGCAACAAGGGTAGCCAGACGCTCAAGAATGAGTTCAGCGTATTTCTGCCAGGTATAGACGATGCCACTCTGAGCTTTGTGAAAAAAGCCCTGAACGATGAGTTTATCACGCTGCACAAGGATGCCGATTGCGATAACCCGCTGTGGCTGCAGCTGGGTGATGAGTGCAAGGGTGCTACTATGACCTGTGACCTGGAGATCGGTACTACCGCCCCTGATGGCAGAAAGGGGTATATCCTGAAGTTTACGTGGCCAGGTATCATGTACATCTATACCGGCCAGATCACCTACCAGCCTGTAATGTCTTTATTACTCACATATAACCCATAATCATGGCAAAAAACACGTTTATCGTCAGGCGCGGAGATATTACAAAAATTGTGGAGGTAAATGACCTCACCAATGACGAGCTGGCCGCACTCGTCTATGACAATAACTATCAGACCAAAGACATTGACGAGGAGGTCGATGGCTTCAGGATACTGATCACCGCACCTGGCGAGAAATTGACCTACTTTCCTAAGGGCCTCGCTTTGCAGTCTGAGAACCTCATTTTTTATCTCTCAATCAATCCCGACATGGCAAGCATCTCAGCGCGTCTGCGCATCGCATCCGGCTCTGGCTCCGGCAACTACAAACTACAAGCCCGTGGCAACAACCTTGGTGCTGCATGGACTGATCTGGCCACCATCAACGCTGCTGGCACCACTGGCGAGTTTGACCTGGCTACTGTAGATATCGATACGGCTAACCTGCAGCACGGCAAGACTTATGCTTTCCGCGTGAAGGATAGCGGTACCGGCTTTGAATGCCAGCAGCAGCTATTTACTATACCCGCTGCACCAAATGCTACTATAGAGGCAGTCTTTGCGGGTACAGGCCTCGTTGATATCGTAGATAATGGCGGTGGTGCATTAGATATCAACTTTGCTATAAATCCGGATAATATCAATCTGCCGGCCGGTGTCGGTATAGCAGGGTATGACCGTAAAGTATCATTCTGGCACTTACTCGCGCAAAACCCTATAGATGACACTGCCGGGCTGACTGTAGACTCGAACGTCTCAGTTAGTGGCAACTTCGACGGCGTTTATGTCATCACGCAGCAATTTAATATGAGCAATGGCAAAGTATTCCAGCTGGCCAGAGTGATAGGCATAGATGGCACGGGTGCTATCATCCGGGACATTCAGATGAATGGCTGCGAGATCACCAATATATCCGGCCTGGATATGGACATCAATGTACAGATGGTACAGATGGGTGGCTTAGAACCGGTGAATATACTGGCTGCAGGTGCCACACTGCCTGAAGGTGGAGTACTGATCGGTGATGAAGTAGATCCAAATACTACAGTACCTGTCACGGTACCAGCCGGCACAGAGATCATCGCTGTAGCGCCTGATGCTATGAATGAAAGCTTCATTATCTCTCACTTTGATCACGACTTCTTCCCTTACTTCAGCGTGGCCACTACAGCCTAAAGCAAGGGATGAACTCAAAAAGTCTTATGCGTCCATTTATATACATCATCGCACTCAGCAGCATGCTGCTGAGTGCATGCGTTGCCAATGCTGCGCCACCCGACCCGGGCGGCACAGGGGCACCGAAAAAGGAGAGAAGGGTATATATCATCCATGCGGCAGATCTGCCTCAGGAGCTGCAGCTGCGCTCCTATACGCCGATCTATGAGCTGACCTGCTTTGGCATGGCTGCTGAAGCTCCGGAGCTGCCGGTGGTAGAATATGGCTATGTCGCGATGATACTGCCATTGTATGAATCTCCATATGTAGAGAGGCCTCAGGCATTCTATGCCAGGTCTACCTGCTAACGACAAGATTTTCTTGTTTTGTTTGCCCAGGCCGCTGCGTCTCTGATGCAGCGGCTTTTTTATGCGATGGCGTTCTCGCTCCAGTGGATAATGCTGCTGAGCTTGTTGAAATACTTCGCGTAGATGATGATATCTATCGCATCTGAAAGGTGTGTGGCTTCCCGCTGATCACCTTTGCGCTTCTCACTGCCCTTATCCTTTTCAAAGCCGCTTTTCAGACCTTGTTTCAATGGAGCCTTGAGCATAGATATCCAGGTATACTCGCAGTTATCACGATTCATCTTGAAACGTGGATAGCGCGGATCCTCTTCTGACAATATTTTTTGCCACAGGAGGTGTTTGTCATGGTAGTGCGGGTTGGTGCTGATATTGTCCTTCAGATCAACTTTCCATCCAAGCTCTCTGAGGTTGCGGACAAACTCCTGCGCGTAGGTCTCTTTGCTATCCGGACGGGAGTTATTCCCGTAGGGATCATAGTACATGGTCACGCTTTTGTCCGGTCGCGTAGCGTAATAGGCATTAAATTTCACTGCCAGTGCATGCATGGTCTCAGCATCATTGGTATAGAACTCATTGATGCATTTGAACATGTTTCCGCTCTCCTGGCAAACGACCATGGTATTGATACTACCACCCCAGTCTACTGATATCTCTAGTGGCAGCTCATGCCTGTAGTCTGTATCCCACTCGCAGTCCCGTTTTTCTATTTTCTCAAAGTCGAACCGAGCGTTGTCAACTTTCCCATAGTCCGTAGCGAAGTAGCCATGGCGGTCCTGATCCAGGAGAGGATAGAAGCCTCCCTCGATCTTCAGTACATCATCATTTAGGATAGACATACGAAACTCTAACGGTGTCATGCTTCGCTTCATCTGCCTGAAGTATGTGACACCCAGGTTAGTCAGATTTTCAAGACTGGAGGCCTCGAAAACAGATACGCAGCGCTTTCGCAGCTCTGGTAGCAAGCGTTGTAGACGCTTGATGGTCTCGGGATTGCCACCGGTGGCCAGAAGCTCGTTTAGCTCCAGCTGTAAGCGGATTATTGCATCTGTCCGTTCCTTATTGGCCAGCAGACGCTTTTTTAAGACCCATTCTGCCCCTTTCTTAGTGAAATACTTATCTGTGACGCCTACGACGCTGTGATGCTCCGGCAAATGGCCGAAATAACGCAAATTGCCACGGTTCGTCTTCAGGGTCTCATTGAACTGGTCCTCCGGTATCAGCTTAAACTCGTCAGTGGTAACACCGTCGCACTCTGTACCGTTGTTAGTAACCTTCCGGTCCATGCTGGTGATCCTGAGAGATGCGCCGGTGTACCAGTGGATCATAAAGTCCCTTGCAGACCTCTCCGGAGCCAAGTAAGGATCCTGCCATCCATTTTTCTTAGGGATATCACTCTTACCAATCACAAAGTGCTTATCCCGCTTGTATCCCATCTCTTCCCAGGATTTCACCAATGGCGGTATCAGATCGGTGAGCATTTTCCGGTAGTTGGGCCCAAGTAGCATACGGGAGCATCTAGGCATGGAGTGCATGTTCCTGGCTTCGTATGCTGCAAGTATTTTTGTCTTGCCAAAGCCACGACCGCAGAACAGATACATCTCGTTGGCATCTGCGAGCTGAAAGCTCATCTGCGTCTTGTTTAGCCTAAACTCATTTACCTTCATCTGCCTTGATCTCTATTACACCCTCATTTACCTTTTCATCCCGCAGCTGACGCTCCAATTTGGAAATCATCTCATCCAGCGGTACCACTTGGCCGTTATCGAGGTGGTACTCATTTTTCTGGATCATCCAGATATTTTGAATCTGCCCTTTCATTTCCTCAGTGCTTATACCGAGTGCATCCGGCCTGTCGAGCCTGTATAGCTTCATCCATAGCTCTAGTAGTTTCGGCACCGGGCGCATGTCTCCCAGCATATAGCAGGTGTTCAGCGCCTTGCCTATCTGAGCCTTTATGATAGACCTCTCAAAGCCACGGTCTATTTTATCCAGCTGCCCATAGATGTACTTTGTATCCCGAACGTAGCTGGCAATAGTACCTTTCTTAAGTTCCGGATATGTGCGTATGACCATTCGCTCGATCTCGGCCAATGGCTTAAAGGGGTATTCCAACAATAGAGAGGCAATCAGTGTGCAGGCATTGGCCTTACGCTCGAGGTGTGGAGGTAGATCCATGGTCTCCAGTGGCGACGCGATATAAGCGGCTATTTTGTCCAGATCGTTTGCTAGTTCACTCATTCTTCCAGTTTTTTAATTGCAGCCTCTTTTTCTTTGATCTGAGCCAGTTTCTTTGTCTTGCGGCCTTCCCATTTACTTTTCTCTATTCCATCCTTAACGGCCTGTATGCGTTCTTCTATGGCCGCTAATTCATTACGGTTGTGGCACAGATTACTCCTGAGCGTGGTGAGGCGCCGGTGCTCATTGGCCGGGAGCTGTGGAGCCCTGGTCACTTTCTTCTTCCTGGACACAGGTGCTATATCGAGGATCTTACCTGTTTGCTCATAGTGGTCACGCTGCTGCCAGTAGGTAGCACACTGTGCCTCTAGGGATATGATGCGTGTGGCCAGCTTCTTTCTTTCTTTATCGCCTCTGACTGTAGATAGTCTGGCATGGCACATACTCATCTCACTGAACAATGGATGCCACTTGGCGTCTAGCTCTCTGAGATATGTATTGTTACGCGCGTGTGCGTGTGCAGGTGTAGCAGGTGGGAGAGAAGCAGCCTTCTCTGCCAGTGTGGCCTTTAGCTTACGCATGGCTGACTCTAGCTTCTCCGGGTCATGGTGGTTGGTCAGTAGTGTGACGAGAGACTGATAGCCTCCATGTACCTCGTAGAGGTGTATGCCTCGGTAGTAGTCCTTGGGGTCGTTAAGCCAGTCGATCAGTTCCTTCATTACAATTGTAAAGTTCAGTTAGATCTACTGCTGGATAAAGGACAGGGAGTTGCCTGCGGCCGGGCTGTACGCGGTGCATGGCACACTGCTACCATCCCTAACTCAATACACCCAGCGGACAGAGGCTTACTACGTAGCCACTGCCCGCGCCCCCAATACAGGTAGGACTAGCACATAGCCTTCATTCCTTCGCACCCGTGTACCACTGGGTCGCTCAGTCATTCGCTACATGCTATCCCTACCCATAAGCGGAATCTGTCACGCTATAGGCAGCGGTGGCAGGCGCACCATAGGCGCGGAGCGCCGCCCACCCGACTAGACACTGTATCATATTTCGGTCGTTTTTTGCTTTTTACAATTGTAAAAATTACAGGCGCAAGCCTCCATGCACAGTGTTTTAAAGCCATGTTTTCGGAACGGAAACATGGCTAATCCAGTGGAATTTAACATTTTACATATAAATTTTCTGAGGCTCAAACTTGGCAAAAACCTAGATTTTGCTTAACTTTACAGTAGCTAAGAAATTAGCAATCAGTCATTTATTTAATACAAAAAGCGGAGAGCCACCGCCCTAAAAACAGGCAAAGCAACATGAAGGACACTTCAAAAAACGGTAGCAATGGTGCCGCTACCCTGAACGCAAAAGGCAGCCAGACATTTACAACGGCTATCACTAAGCCTGAGACCAAAGCGGAAACCCCAACCGAAGAGACCAGACGGGAAGAGACCCCGACCATCCAGACCCCGCCGCCAGTGGCCACGCTGGAAAGCCAGCGAGCAAAGGCGGAGAAGTTGCAAGTACTTTTTGAAAGGGAAGAAAAGCTGAACAGCACCCGCCGCGAACTGGAACGCTTCAAACTGGCCACCGATGATGGTACCAACCAACTAGAGCTGAAAGACGGTAAAGGGGCCACTTTCCGCACCTCTAACCCCGTGCTGATAAAGGTCGTCATGGATGATATAATGACCTCCCTGAAGGCCAAGCAGGAGCAATTAACAGGCGAAATTATTGCCATAGGCTAACCCATCTGATCGGGGGCGTATTCCGCGCCCCCCATTTTCCTAAACATTAAATTTTATTGCAATGTCACAGAATCCGAGAAGGGATGAACTGCGGGCTATTTGCCGCGCATTACCGCCGCGTGGGGAAGGGGAGACCGTCAATGAACAGTTAGCCGCTCATTACGCAGAACAGGGCTATAAAGTCCTGAAATCATACAAACAATGGCAGGAAGAAGGCCGACAGGTCAAGAAAGGAGAAACCGCCCTATTGCTGTGGGGCAAGCCGAACCAGCACAAGGAGAAACAGACCGCAGACGGTCAGACCGTACAGGTGCCCACCTTGCAGCAGGACGACGATACAAAGTTTTTTCCCCTTGCCTATGTATTTGATATTACCCAAACTAAACCCGCCACTGATGGAACTGATAATTGAACCCGCGCAATTCCTGATAGATGCCCTCCAGGAGAAGACACTGGATGAATTATTATCTATCATTCAGCAGTCTGCGCACTGCGATAAAATCAGCACTATATCTATTCACATGGTCGCGCTCGATATACTAGCTAGGCAGTATCCATACGCCTATGAAAAGTTTGAGCAGACTCTAAATTTTCCATATGGAGTACCTGCCGAATTGGATTAAGCCATTTGACAAGATATTTACTCAACTAACCTATAGATGGGATCACCTGCAGATTTTCGAGGACTTTCTATCTATTGCCGTGTCAAACTTTCAGTTAGTCCCAACCGAGGGACTGGCTGAAAGGATGCGCAGCACCTACAACGAGAAGGAGCTACAGTTATTCGCGGAGCTGTTCCGCTGCTGGGTCATGACCATGCACAATGAAATTAAATCCGAGGAGTGGAAGTACTTGGATATACTAGGGGAGTATTACCAATATCTCAGCGGCAAGTACCACAAAGGGAAGCTAGGACAGTTTTTCACGCCTCAGCCTATGGTCGATATGCTTACAGAAATGACCATAGAGGAGCCAACTGATGAGATACAGACCGTGAGCGACCCGACCGCAGGCAGTGGCCGTATGTTGCTATCCGCGCACATGAAATTGAAAGGTAAAATGTTGGCCTTCGCAGAGGATATAGATGGTATGTGTTGCAAGATTTGCGCGCTCAATTTCCTGATCCACGGAGTAGAGGGAGAGGTAATACAACACGACAGCCTCAGAATGAGCGATATTATACAAGGCTGGCACGTCAACCCGATGCGTAAGTATGGAGCTTTTTACATTCAACCCATCACACAAGAGGAAAGCGTTATAATGCGCCACAAGGCAGGCGAACAGCCGAAGGCTGTACAACCTCAACTGTTCGACAAACCGCCCGCAGAGGAGCACGTAGTTTATTTTTAGGATAGGTTTTGCCTCGCATCCCTGCGGGGCATTCCTATGCCCGCGAAAACTTTTTGTCTGCTCCAAAAAGTTTTATCAAAAAGGAGCTTGGGGAAGAGAGGCGCACTATATATCAAATTCAATATCGGAAGCGCTCAGGATATCGTGCAGCATCTTCTGTGATGGACCTGAGCCGCGGAACGCTAGTTCTGAGATACTCTCCGAGAGCTTCAGCTTAGCACCAAGGTACCCTTTCGCATAGGCTTTGAAAATCTCACTGTCCGGGTCCCTCATGGCATCCTTAAACGCCATCATATCCATTTCCAGCATAGCGGCGCACTCTCCATGTTTCATGCCGGCAGCGCCCATTTTCTCCAGCATCTTCTTTTCGTCAGGCCTTAGTTGCATTGATCTTCGCTTTTATATATTCTATTCGATAATTGGCTACGGTCGTATCGCAGGTGATCACACCCGCATCGCTTCTGGTATTGGCTGTGAGGTTGGCACTGCCGGTGATCACGACGCCCATCTGATCATTGCGCAGTACTACCAGCTTCGCGTGGGTCCGTATCGCTCCAATGCTGTCTGCATTGGCCCGCAGGATCTGCAAGGCATCGGCGTGGTTCACACCGGAGCGATAGTCCAGCAGCACGTGCAGCTCGCGTATCAGCCCACGGCTTTTCATAGAGGCTATCATGTTCGCCTGGTACTCCTTGACTGCATACATGCAGAGGTACAGGTCAGCCGGTCCCGTCTGCCCGAGGCAGTACACCAGCAGGTCGTGCAGGTGCCATCGTGCCTCTGTCATATAGTGGATGCTGTGTCCTGGTACCAGATCGCCCAGCTGCACGGCCATCTCTAGCCGCACATCCTCGTTTATAAATCTGTTGGCCTGGTCCTGATGGCTCAGCGCCTTGAGAGCCTCCCGCTCCTGGTCTAGTGTGTCTGGTTGTAGTAGCATATTACTTGTAGTCTGAGTCAAATACTTTCATCTCCCGGTCTATCCGGTCGTCGATCATTCCCACATACCTCATGGTCGTCTCTATCTTGCTGTGGCAGAGTATCCGCTGGAGTACTTCCACACTGCCGCCTCTCCTGATGAACGTCGTCGCGAATGTATGCCGGCCCATGTGGAAGTGCAGCTTTGGGTTGATGTGCAGCTCATTTGCCACTATCTTGAGGTGATCGTTCACGGTCTGATCGGCTTTCATCGTTTGCCCGGTGTCGAGATATACCAACGCCTCTTTGGCCAGCCGTTGCGCCACAGCGGACAGCTCAAATTTTACCTTTTTCTCCATGCGCGCCGTCTTCAGAGGTGTATATTCTAGTTTGATACCCTTCACCCATGACCGGTTAAATAATTTGACGTCAGCCAGGCGCATGCCGGTGAAGCAGCTGAGCAGGAAGAATAGGACGGATGAATACAGATAGTCCGGGATCAGCCTGTCATCATGGCATTTCAGCAAAAGCTTCAGCTCTTCTTCTTTCAGCGACTCTCTGGTCTGTAGTTCTTCCGGGATCTTCACCTTATCGAATGGGTCAGATATGTTCGCCTGGGTGTGCTCTATGGCCATCAGGATGTAAGTGTGCAGCACCTTGAGAGCCGTGCGACGCGAGTTCACATTATTGCCCAGTCGCATCAGGTAGGCTTCATAGGAATCTATCAGATCCTTGCTGATCTGGTCAATGGTAACCTTGCTGGCAAATCTCTTGAACTTCATGGCCAGAGACAGATGCGTCTTGTGTGTGGCCTTGCTGATCACACCGTTGCTATACCGCCTTTCTACCTGGCTGATGAAGAAGTCTGTGAAGTTATCGCCAAACAGCAGGTAGAACTTATCTCGGAAGATCCGCTTAGATAGCGTCAGGCCTGCCCGGTTCGCATCACGGTGTATCTCCTTCGCTTTGCTGACAGCGATATCAATGATATCGTTGGTCAGGTCCGCATCCTTATGCTTTGGCTTGCATTGCTGCCGGTCAGGATCCCAGAGGCTCACATCCACTTTTACGCTCAGGGGGATGAAGTCACGCTCCTTATTCACGAATACCTGCAGATACAGTGGAGCCTCTCCACGGATATTGATGGCGTCCTTACGGTACACGATACTATACGTCACAGAGTTCATAGCTGTGTGACGTTTGGCGAAGAAATATGCCCCTGACGGACTGGTCTGTGACGTAAGTGCCATAAATAAAAAAGCCGGCAACCGTTGATTATCAACGATTGTCGGCTATCTGATTGGTGTTTCTGTGTTCCCGTCGGGATTCGAACCCGAGACCCATACATTAAAAGTGTATTGCTCTACCAGCTGAGCTACGGAAACGACCTGCTTTTTAAAGCGGTTGCAAATATATGATCTTAAACAGGATTTTATAGTCCCTGTGGACATTTTTTATTTTTTGTCGAAAAGCACGCCATCCGCGAGAAAGGTCAATGACACCTCAGGCTGCGTGATGGCTGAGATCTCTTTCTTTGACTTGCCTGCATCCTCGGCGTAGTGCTTCAGCATAGCTACAGAGGTGGTGTCGTAGCGTGCGGTACCGTGCAGGTAGGCAGTCTGGTTTTCGCAGTCGCGCGGTACGAAAAACGCATAATCTTTGAAGCGCACCCTCATTGTTCCGCCTTTGCCATCGGCTACCTCCATCCAGCAGCCTTTCATTTTGCATACGCTGTTCACCTTGCCGGAGATCTTCACATTTTTCTTTTCACTTACATTTTGTTCCTTCATCTCTTTCTCCAGTTGTGCTACGGTCATAGCCTTATCCTTAGTGATCACAGCCCCGTAGCCACCGGCAGCGTTAGGGTTAGTGAGAGACTTGTATTTCGATTCTTTGGCCGGGTCGCAGGTCTGGCCCTTCTGAGCATAGGTGCAGCCTGTAGTGAGCAGCGCTGCGGATAGGAGGATCGCTATTTTTTTCATTTTTTGTATGGAGGTGTTTATGAGAATAACAGTTTGAAATAAAACCTTGGGTCCTTGAGCCGGGCGCGGAGATCGAGGTCTTCAAACATGGCCATGATCGTCTCGCGCAGCACAGCATTACCGTTAGCTTTACGCACTACAAAGTTAAAAATCGATGGATAATTCACCAACTGCTGCATGCGGTAGCTGAGCAGCAGTTCACTCCACAGACGGTCATACCCAGCTTTATCGTATTGCTGCATCGTAGCGGCATCAAATTTTTGCGTAGCGATGCAGCGCGAAACCTGCTGTGCAGCCAGCATGCCACTCATCATAGCATTGCCTATCCCCTCGCCTGTAAATGGGTCTATGAGCATAGCAGCATCGCCCACCAGCATATAGTGATCTCCTGATAGCGGTCGCTTCTTGCTACCCAACGGCAGGCCATGAAGCTTTACATCGCCTATCATTTCTGCCTGCTCAAAACGCATTCTCACCGCAGGGTGAGACGTGATGATCTTTTCAAACTCCTTTTTTAGGTTCAGTTTTCTGTCACTCATCACATCGGCCCGCATACCCACACCGATATTGGCATAGCCATTCGGCAAAGGGAATATCCAGAAATAGCCGGGGAGGAATTCTTTCAGGAAGTGCAGCTCTATGAAATTCTGATGATCGAGGCCGGAGACGTTTTTGTAGTAGGCACGTAGTCCGAAGCAATTGTGCTCCGGCTCTACTCTGAGTCCTGCTATATCTTTGGTAAATGTAGAGCCTGCACCGTCTGCAGCTATGATGATCTTAGCATCAAAAACTTCACCTGACTTTGAAATTGCCCTATAACCATTTTCAGATCGCTCGTATTGCCTGATCTCTACGTGCTCGCGTAGCGTAATGAGAGGATGCTCCCGGACTTTCTCTATCAGCCATGCATCAAAGTCAACGCGCTTTGATATAAAGCCTGGAGGGGGAGTGCTTTCTCCTATATCCTTTCTGAAGGGTACTCGCAGCGTATCACCATTGGGCGCGACAAAAGTGACACCGTAAGAGCTGAGAAACTCACTGCGCAGCTCTAGTTGACTTACCAGAGCAGGATCTAGCTTCTTGAGCACCTCTACCACCTTGCCACTGAGCGCATCTCCACAGATCTTATCACGAGGGAAAGAAGCTTTGTCTACGATAGTGCAGGGTATGCCGAGCTTTGCGAGAAAAAGGGCCGTAGTAGCACCGCCGGGACCTGCACCAAGTATCAGGATGTCAGTAGCTGCCATATCAGAAGTGCGCCGCTACGCGGAAGTATGCAGATGATCCCGGGAAATACATGGGAAGGAGAGAACCTATAAGATTATTGCTGCCAATAATAAAGTCAAGATTCCTCCAGCGTTTGCCTACATCCATACCGAGATTGAAAAGCGAGTAGCCACCGGCTCCTGCGCTGACAGATGTGGTCCAGTCGTGATCCAGCAGGAAAGCAGCTTTGACATAGCCATATGCATAATAATTCTTCAGAAGGCGCGTATTGACAGATGCTGTGAGGATCATGCTATTCTTCTTCAGTTTCACCAGGTGCGAAAAGTTTACCTGGAAGATCGTAGGCAGATTGGTAGAGTAGGCGTTATTGCTCTTTTTAGGGCCCAATGTAGCCAGCACCGAATCAATCTTTATGCCGGAGAGATTGGTCAGATCAGGTATCACTACACCATTATATCGGAAAGCCGTATCGCCCGTATAGTTGGTAGGGCGGCGGTTCCAGTTGATATAGCCGAGGTCCTGTACAGTCACACTCAGGCGCCACTTGTCGGTGTTGTAGCCCAGTTGCAGATCGGCAGAGAAACCTTTGCCATCGAGATCAAAAAAGCTCGACGCGCCGTTGTTAGCTTGATTGAATGTCATACTATAGGCTACATCCAGGTATTCTCCGTACGGGGCAGTATAGAGGCTACCCCTTGGGTTTTTGACTTGCTGGTCGCTAAAGCCCTGCAGGAAGGATACATTGAGTCCTCCAAAAAAATGGCCATCAGATTTGCTCACACCTATGGAGTACTGATTGTACATCAGGTTCTCAAAGTTGATGTTGTTCAGGCTTGCCGTTTTGTCTTCGAAACGTTTATTGCCGTAAAACAATACCTCAAAGGCATCACGATCTGTGGAGAGAAATCGCATATTGCGATGATAATAGGATACGTATAGGGATACGGATGGCTTCTTGAAGTAATGTTTGTATGCCAGACCTGCCTTCATTTCGTCTTCATACTTTATCATACGCGGAGCATAGCCGGCCACACGATCTCTGAGCGTCGTGGTGATCTCCTTGCCCGTGAGAAAAGCTCCCGCAAACGTAGTGACTATAGAATTTGAATTGACATGGAAGTCAAAGTCCAGTTGTATCTCATTGGCATCATAGCACTCTGATAGCAGAGGACTCAACGAGTGGTAGAGATGGTCATTGTGAAAGGTCGGCACCGGCGGTGTGACTTTCACACAGTGGCAGGCGGTATCGGCTGCTTTTGTGGTAGTTGTATCTTGTGCAGATGCTGTAGAGGCCGATATGATGAGTAGGGTGAGGGCCGTATAAAAGTTTCTCATGCTGTGGTCCCGCTGCGTTAGAATTTGACTTTGTAATTGAAATCGCCCGTGATCGTAGCGTTGATATTGTAGTCGCTGTATATCTTCAGGTATTGTCCATTGCAGGTCGCATTGCTGGCTCGTGTATTGAAGACCACCGTCATAATAGCATGCTTAGAGAATCGCAACCTGTCTATCACTTCTGCGCTGGCATTGACATTGATCATAGATTTTTTGGACTCAGTAGCACGGCAGGAGCTATTGATGGGCGCAGCATCCACTTGTGCGTTATTGAGTAGCGTATCCAGTTTATTCCACGCGCTGTCGTAGGCTACGAGTGTGATATTAGACTGCAGCGGAAATTTATTGTACAGTATCACGTGCAATACGCCATCTTTGATGTTGGCCACATCTTTCTGACTGTAGCCCAGGCTAAAGTTGAAAGAATCACGCAGAGTGAGATTATTGGCTATCAGGCTTAGTGGCAGATTGATATCCAGATTGACCTTCATCCGGCTATCTATATAGGCAAAGTCATCATAAGTGCCGCGATTGCCATTGGGGTTGGTCTGTATTTTGACATCATACGCTATCTGGTTGGGCAGATTGCTGATAAAGTCCGCAATGTTTGAAGTTGTACTATTAATGTTAAAGGTCGTAGTGTGCGGCGTAAGCGGGAAATCTGTAGCTTTATTGACGTATAGCTGTCTGCCTATCACCGGGCTGGATGAGTGGTCTGCCAGCGATACGGAGGTGCCATTGCTATTGATACCGGTTAGGCTGTTGATCTTTACCTGTCCATCCACGCCTATGCCATTTTCCACTGAGACTGACAGTGATGCTTTGTCAAACTTCAGCGCATCAGAAGTGTTTCCCGCAAAAAGGTCAGCAATAGAGAATGGAGAAGTTCCCGTATAGCTGATTGTGTCTTTTCCCGCATAGCCTTTGATGTAGCGTGGCTTGATATTGCGGAGGAAGTATTGTATGTGGATGCTGTCGCTACTGGTGATATGAGTCTGCTGACCTGTTGAATCAATATGCGCCTTTATAATCTGAGTATAAGTATTAAACTTTGTGCCATTCGAGCCGGTTAGATTAATGGAATAACCGGTTAGATCATAAGATTGGGTTATGGAAGATAAATTGTTTCCCTGTGCAGCAGGAATGTCAGAGGTAGCGATCAGTGGTTGTCCGCTCTTGTTATAAGCTCCTTGCATCTGATATGTCAATCTGATCGGTTGTTGGATGGCACTGCTGATCTGCACATCCAAAGTTCCTTCTTTACAATCAATATAAGTAAACTTTCTCGGGGCAATGTTTTGAGTGAGTTCTTGATCCAACGAGATAAGATCCTGAGCAGGGAAAACCGCTACAGCATCACTTACGTGCAAATTATCGATATAAGCTCCGATACCTATATAATTCGATGTGTCTATCAAAACTGAATTTCCCCGGCTACCAGGCGTTGAAAAACTTGTGATTCGAACAGCGAGGTTAGATTCAATAGTGACATTTTGAAGCTGATATCCTAAGTATCCTGAAGCTCCTCCAGGAATGCTATCATAATGCCCCGTAAGAATTACATTGTTGGCATTGACATTGCGTAATTCAAAATTTACATCAGTAATAGTGATAGGGAGTCTATTATCAACATTGAAGGTTAAACGAGCATTTGAGAAGGTAGCGGTTTGAAAATAGCTTGCTGCGGAAAAGTAGAATGGAGTTAATGTTAACCCTGACAGAGCCGGTAGATTATTATAGGTTCCGTTCTCATTGATAAGTGTTTGGCCAATGACTCCATTACCAGAAGCAATTAAATTTTGGGCCATGGCACCTAAGGATATCTTATAGTATATGCTCACATTAGGTAGTCCCAAAGAGTCGATGGTATATTTTTGACCTATGGAAGTATCGGGAATATGAATGTATTGATCCGCCAAGTTTAGCTCATATACTGTATTGGAGTACACAATAGAAAGAGTACTATCTGAGTTGGTTTGTAAAATAGTGTCCTTAACAAGATTAGCAAGAGTTACGTTGGTAGTAGCTAAGGGTGCGACAAGACCCGTATCCCAACCGGTTCCATCTCTTTTGCAGGACGTAGAAAGCGCTAGAAGTAGTACAAATCCCAGTGTTCTAATAGACTTTTGCATTAAATAAGCTGTATTGCGCAAATTAATGATTTTTACTTTAACTTCTAGCTACTAATTAGTTGCATCACACAGCATCAAAATTTCAACTCCTTTCATATATCGGATTTTTAGGGGGAGATTACCCCTATCGTTGATGATGACTTTCCGCCCAGAATTAATAAGCTTATGTAGATCTTTATCCGGAGGAATATATGCATAGACTGTCCAGTCCGTATAAAACATGGCTGCAATATCGTGGGGATAGTTTAAAAGGACTATATCAGAGTTATTCTTGTCAGATCTAGAATTGAGATAAGTTACCCACGGCGGCGTTCGTTTTTTCTCAAAAGGTTTAATTCTCTCTAATCCATATCGAACCGGGAGAGCTATAAATAGGGTAAGTATGAGTACCAAACCATATTTATAAATTGGTTTAATAGTTCTATGCCATACGAAGTCTTTAAGGGTAAAAAAGAATGCCGAAGTAACTATGAAGAGCGCCGGAGCACAGAATAGGATGTACCCCTGCATCTTAGTTTTAAGAACCGAAAAAAAAACTGTTGGTATGACAAACCAAATTGCAAGGCTCCATCTTTTTAGGTTACGCCAAGACAGGCAAGTAACCAAGAACCATATTAAAGGAATATATACCAATTCCCCATAGTTGATGCGAATTTTAGTGAGATAGTAATATAGCGGCCCTCCTTGATTATCTAAGACTTCAGTAATGTGCCGAAAGTTGTGTGCTGCCTCACTTTGAGCTTCCCAAGGAAATTTGTGATAAATATAAATCTGCCAAGGCAGGAAAATTGCAACCGTTACGAGGAGAAGCACCGTGAATTGTCGTGCAATAGCCGAAGGTGTGAATTGCTTAGAATCTATGACGACGATAAGCCATATGGGAAGAACTATCAAAGCTGGCAGCCATTTGCACAGTATAGCTGCGCCTATGCTGAGTCCGGCTGCAATGTTGTAAATGCTTTTTTGACTACGAGCAAATACAATAGTGAAAAATATCGCGAGTTCAATAAAAAAGAGAAAAAAGACATCTACATGATCTGTCGCCACGCGACCGGCAGTCATTTCTATGATTAAACCATTGATCGAGTAAAAAAAAGCTGCCAGATAGCCGGTTCTTTTATCAAAAAAGTATGCCCCGATGTAAAACGTCATCGCTACTCCCAGCGTAGTAAGTATAATAGAGGGTAATCTCAACGCGAGCTCATTGACACCAAAGACAGACATACTCAGCGCCATGCTCCATAATGGTAGCGGTTGCTTGTGTAGCCATATATGATTGCCTGTCCAGTTGCGATAGTCGTAGGGCAGAAGGGGATGCTCATAGAGTGTTGGCGTAAATGGATGCACTATCATGTGCTTAGCTACTACCGCATGAAAAACTTCGTCCCACGGATGAAGATAGAAGTCACATGCAGCAAAAATACGTAGGATAACTCCTGCAAGCATTAGAAGCCATATCGCTACTCCATATTGACTCCGCCGCTTGTATTGATATGAGATCAGATAGGCAGTGCCAGATATCAGGATGGTAAGTATGCCCCATGCTGGATTGTCCATCAAATCGGTTTATTGCCTATCTAAAATATACGAATGTCGATTGTGGTTCTACTTCCGGTCATGCTTGAGCCAAGCCTTGCCGCCTGATCCCGTGATATAGTACTTGCCGCCTTTGGGTGAGCTATATACTTTCTGACCGCTGGGGCCCTTCATCGTGCGGTCTTCGGGGTCTTTCACTGCCGCGTTGGCTTTCTCTTCTGCGCTGAGGTTAGGGCGGTTTTCCTCCCTTTTAGCTTCTATTTTATCGTGCTCTGCTTTCTTGGCTGCCTTGGTGGCAGCCTCTTTTTTTCGGGCATTGTTCATGATCTTCACATTGCGCAGCGAGTCGGCGCGTAGTGACTTAGCGGTAGCGGGTTTGCTGTGCCTCTTTTTCCCGGTCACACTTGTGGCTTCTGATGGCTCCTTAGGTGCTTTCTTTGCTGCCATCGTACTGTCGCTGCCTTCAGCTTGATCCCCTCCGGCGTCTACCTTTTCGGTTTTAGCTTTTCTATGCTTTTTTTTGTCAGCCTTAGGGGTAGTGTCTTCCTGTGCGTGGAGCAGGCCCGGGCCCAGAGAGAGGAATACTAGCAGGATAAGATACTGGAGAAACTTCATACAGATGTGGGTTATTATGTCTTTTGCTTTTTCTTGCGGGCTGCCGGGAAGAGGACGTTATTCAAAATAAGCCTGTAGCCCGGAGAGTTTGGGTGCAGGTTGAGGTCAGTTTTCGGGTCACCTACCAGGTGCTGATAGTCCTCAGGATCGTGGCCGCCATAGAAGGTCCACATCCCTTTGCCAAACTCCCCATGTATATAGCGTGCTTCGTTTGCAGCCTTGTTCTGGCCCATGATCAGCACGTTCTTCTTCACGTAGTTTTTATTGAATGCCGTAGTCTGCCCCAGAAAGCCTTTGACGGTCTTAGTGTGGTTTTGCGTGAGCATGGTAGGTACCTGGTCCCACTTGGCAGAGAAGTCAAACAACGTAAAATAGTCTAGATCCTTCTGCACCGTACGGCCAAAATTGGCATCTATATCCGAGTATTCGTATTCGTATGGATTAGTGCGGAGGTGGTAGTTTTCAAAAGCAAAACCCTGACTGAAATCGAGATGCTGCTGTGCATTAGGATCCTGCGGATCATGATCATACATTACGTCACAGATATCGGTGTTGTAAGCATCCAGTGCGATGTCATATGAGTCTGTGGCGCTGCACATGGCAAACATGAATCCTCCGCCTCCCACAAAGTCGCGTATCTTCTGCGCCACAGCCAGTTTTAACTTTGAAACTTTGGTGAAGCCTCGCCGTTTGGCTATCTCCTCCAGATCAGCTACCTGATCCTGGTACCATTTAGCGGTAGCGTAGGAGGCGTAAAACTTGCCGTACTGGCCTGTAAAGTCCTCGTGGTGCAGGTGCAGCCAGTCATATTTGGCCAGCTTGTCGTCCAGTACCTCATCGTCATAGATCGCATCATATGGTATCTCGGCATAGGTGAGTACCATCGTCACCGCGTCGTCCCACGGCTGCATGGAGCGGGGCTGATATACGGCCATACGCGGCGCCTTTTCGAGCTTTACCACGTCCATATTGGCCTCGGGATTGGCTATTTCATTGAGTATACCGGTATACTGCCCATCTGCTATCACCTCTGCAGATACACCGCGCACGGTACACTCTGTCTCGATATTGGCTACGTACTTGGTGCAAAAGCTACCGCCACGATAGTTCAGCAGCCAGTCTACTTCACCACCATTCTTTAGTATCCAGAATGCTATACCATAGGCCTTCAGGTGGTTCTTTTGGGCCAGATCCATAGGGATCAGGACATAAGAAGCCTGTGCCAGCCCTGAGCAGAGCAGCATGCATAGCAGAAGTATTCGCCGTGTGAGCATAGGGCTAAAGTTCGGCAAAAAGCATCAAACTACCGATAGGGTAGAGGATGGGTTAGTATATTTTAGGAAAGGCGCTTAGAATCTCTCTACGCCGGCAAAGTGGAAGGATGCCTCTATAGCAGCATTCTCATCAGAGTCAGAGCCGTGTACGGCATTGCGCTCGATGTCTGTAGCATACAGTTTGCGGATAGTACCTTCTGCAGCGTTGGCAGGGTTTGTGGCGCCTATCAGCTTGCGGAAGTCCTCCACTGCATTGTCTTTCTCCAGTACGGCAGCCACGATAGGACCTTCGGTCATAAACTTCACCAGATCACCAAAAAAGCCGCGCTCCTTGTGCACCGCATAAAACTCCTCTGCCTTCTCCTTAGAGAGGCGTGTGAGCTTCATAGCCTGTATTTTGAATCCTGACTGGATGATGAGGTCGATTATCTTGCCGGAATTGCCAGCCGCTACAGCGTCAGGCTTGATCATAGTCAGGGTGATATTGCTTGCCATTATATGGTGTTTTTTTGATTTTAAATTGCGCGGCAAATGTAGCCTATCACATGGATATATCAAATGAGTCAGCCCATTTTTTATAAAACAGCAAAAGATATATATAATATCTGCGAAGGTATCAACCTATCACAATCCCCGCTATGGTGGCGCTCAGATAGGAGGCCAACGTACCCGCTATCAGCGCGCGTATACCCAGCTGAGCCAGGTCGGCGCGGCGGCTGGGGGCCAGCTCACCTATGCCACCTATCTGCATCCCGACAGAGGAGAAGTTAGCAAAGCCGCACAGGGCAAAGCTCACGATAGCCTGCGCCTTTTCTGACATAGTAGCTTTGATCTGCACAAAATTGAGATAGGCTACAAACTCATTGATGGTCATCTTCTGACCCATCAGCGTGGCGCATTTGGTCACGTCTTCGTATGGTATACCCATGGCCCAGGCAAATGGCCAGAACACCCAGCCGAAGATCATATTGAGACTCAGGCCCGGAATAGGATTGCCCAGCAATCCGTTTATTTTGACGAGGAGATAGTTGATCAGTGCGATCAGTGCGATGAAACCTATCAGCATGGCTATCACATTGATGGAGATCTTCATGCCATCAGCAGCGCCGTGAGATATAGCGTCTATCACGTTAGCATAGTGACTCTTCACCTCTATGGATACTTTGCCCTGTGTCTGTGGCACCTCTGTCTCAGGGTATATGATCTTAGATATCACTATAGCAGCCGGTGCAGCCATCAGGCTGGCTGCTATCAGGTAGTCTGCCTTGACACCAAAGCCCACATATACGATCAGGATACCACCTGCTATGCAGGCCATACTACCTGCCATAGAGGTCAGTATCTCGCTGCGCGTCATACCCTCCAGGTATGGGCGTATCATTACCTGGGCCTCTACCTGCCCTACGAATGCACTGGCCACATTGCTCAGGGCCTCGGCACCACTCACTTTCATGATAGCGTTTACTCCTTTGGCTATGATAGCCACTACACGCTGCATCAGGCCTATATGATAGAGAATAGCCACCAGTACACAAACCAGTATGATCGTAGCAGGAATATTGAATGCAAAGATGAACCCATTGCTTGGACCAAAGACTTTGCCAAGTTCGCCTGCATCAGGCAGCACCCCACCCAGTACAAATTTGGCTCCCTCGCGTGCAAAAGCTTCTATCTTTTGCATGCCTTTGCCCAGCGTCTGAAAAAAAGACTGCACCGGAGGAACCTTGAGAATAAGCAATGCCAGCGCCAGCTGCAGCCCCAGGCCACTGAGTACCAGGCGATAGTTGATCTTCTTTTTATTGTTGGATAACAAAAAAGCAACGCCCAGTATCAGCGCGATGCCTAGTAGTCCCGTGAATCTCTGCATAAAAAAGCCTGTAGATTAGATTGATAAAGTGCAATCTAGCAAAAAATGCGAAAGGAGATAACCTTCCGGTGACAGACTAGCGGATCAGTGTCAGGTTGCCCTGCTGGCTCTTCGTATTGCCATTGAGGCTTTTCACCGAGATATAATATACATAGACGCCGATAGGTTGTGCCACATTCTTGTAGGTGCCATCCCAGCCTCCGTCAGCATTGGTAGAGAAGTCATAGATCAGCTCACCCCAGCGGTTGTAAATATGGAACATAGTCACCTCGGCACCTCTGCGCAGTACCGGCCTGAAGAGCTCATTATTATTGTCCCCGTTTGGAGAGAAAGCAGTAGGCATGATGAAGTCCAGCTGCGAGCCAGGTGTGACGGTGATCTCAATAGATGCTGTAGCAGGGCAATTATTGCTATCTGCCACACTTACAGTGTAAGTAGTCGTGTGGTATGGAGATACTACAGGCGCTACCACGCCGGTGCTGCTGATATTTGAGTCAGGAGTCCATACTACGTTAGAGTAAGTGCCGGAAGGCACGATGGTGAGAGTCGTCGAGTCACCCTCCTCTATAGGCAGGCTGGCAGATGATGACAGGCTGATAGATGCCGGGCTATGTATGAAAATACTGTCGAGGGTTATGATACTGTCGCAGCCCAGCGCCGAGGTCTGAGTGAAGCTAAGTACGGTATCAGTGCTGTACGTCACCCCCCCTACAGTAGCCTGGCTACAGCTGTCTGTACGATGAGTGACAGTAGCAGGCGTGATAACCTGCAGATCGGTGACACGGATCACACTGTCGCAGCCACCTACAGAGCGGGCAGTATCCATGTACACTCCTGCAGTGGTCTGGTTTTGCCCTCCGGCAAAGTATGTCTGTCCTGTATTGATACATACATGATTAGGCACGGTGCTGACCAGGACGGGGGACACTGTGATAGTAGTAGTATGATATATGCTATCACAACCGGTAGCAGCGCTCACTATAGTATCCAGGAGCACAGTATCAGATGTATAGGTGGTGCCCAGATACGACACGGTACAGGTGCCACTCACACTAGTAGAAGTACTGGCCGGAGATACGACAGTGAGCACTGTAGTCACTATACTATCGCAGCCCAGATACGAGCCACCTAACACGGTATCCAGATAGGTACCGCTGGCAGTGTAGCTATGACTGCCGGCGGCGAAACTTTGACCGAGGCAGATTACGGGGCTCTGTGATGATGTGGCTATAGGATTTACCACCACATATACAGTCTTGATGAGGCTATCACATCCATTTGTATACTGATAGTTTTCTGTCACCGTGGTGTTGGCTGTATACGTATTGCCATTGTATGTGGTCTGGCCGCATGCAGTAGGTAGTGTCACGGTATCGCGGATCAAAGTATCTACAGTCAGATTGACCACCACTATACTATCGCAGTTATTCACTGTATGGAGATTGCTGGTATAGCTGCCGGTCACGGAAGCTGTGGTGCCGTCAGGTAGCGTGTATGGTGTAGCAGCAGCACAGATCGTGGTATTTACCGTGTCACGATAGGTCGGGTTCACTATTACCTGTACCGTATCTGTCTGCACGCAGAGTGGTGAGAAGGAAATGTCATCCAGTGCAAAATCATTGCCCGAGGCTATGGTGTTTTGATTTACGATGCAGATCTGGGCAGAAGTAGCGGTGCCGGAGTTCCAGGTAGTATAAAATTGCTGCCAGCTACAGTTGACTGACTGAGCATTGAACACTGACCCTATCAGGGCACCATTTATAGAAAATTGCAGCTGAGCAGGATTGGAGGCCGTGACGCTCTGCAGCCAGGTAGAGAAGGCATAATCTGTACCAGGTACGGTGTTTACAGTCTGGCAGTAGATGCTCACATTGGCAGTAGTGGCACCGTTTACGATCAGCATGCTACCTGATCCTGTAGTATGATCTCCGCACGGAGCCATACCTCCATTCCAGGTACTGGCATTGCCTGACACTGTATATTGACCCTCGTTAGTGTTATTGGTACTGTAGACATAGCTGGAGCTGAATCCTGTATTGCCACTGCTGAAGTCTCCGTTGACTATTTCATTTGCTGAGGCTACCTGCGAGGTGACTGTATAGGTAGTGGTGGTATCGGGAGTCGCTACCGGGTTAGCTATGGAGGCATTGCTCAGGCTGCCAGTGGGTGTCCATGTATAGCTGAGGCCTCCGGTGGCTTGCAGGTTAGTAGATGCACCTCTGCAGATCGATGTGTTGGCCCCTGCATCTATGGTGATCGGGGCGTACGTGAGTGACGTAGTGATAGCACTGTCACATCCGGATACATTGGGTATCGTATCGTGATATGTACCGGCTATGCTATGCACCGTAGAGCCTACGGTCAGCGTTTGCCCCTGGCAGAGGGCCACCTGCTGCGTATATGAGCTAGGGAAATTAACCGTAAGGAAAACCCCGACATGCACGCTGTCGCAACCCCGTACACCTCTGATGGTGTCAGAGAATACTGTACTGTTTGTATAGGTGGTGCCACGATATACTATACTGCCGCAGCCGGTTAGGTTTACCACCTGGGTATACGCAGTGAGTACGGTCAGGTTAGTATTCACTATGCTATCACATCCGCTCACAGCTGTGAGCGTATCATGATAGATGCCTGCGGCGGTATAATTATGTCCATTGAATGTATAGACGCTGCCATCGCATATAGTATCTGAATGAGTGATCTGAGCCGGTGGGATCACTGTGATCACTACTGAGTCACGGAGGGTATCAGGACATAGGGTGCCATAGAAATAGAGATGTAAAGGTGAGACATCCAAAGGCGAGAAAGTATAAGTCGTATTCAGGGAGTCCGGCTGTGAGAAAGTTCCATTGCCTCCGGTCCATTGCAAGTGGCGAAAAGCTCCCAATTTGCTGGCATGCAATGCCACCGTAAGCGGAGCATGGCAAAAGTTGACTGTCGTATCATTACCCGCATTGATAGATGGAGCTACAAAAGGAGCATTGCAACCATTGTTATAATATGTAACATTACCTGGAAAGTCGAAATTAACGCCAGCCCCATCAGCCAAAGAATGTCCTCCGCTAGGGTTCGTTAGGAGGTTTTTCATGTAGGTTACAGTGTCGTTACATCCTAGTGAATTATCCCGCAATATTAATGTTCGCGCCTGATTGGAACCAGTAGTACTATAGTTCGCAAAATGTCCTAAATTAACATTACCTGCGCACTGAAAAATGACATAAAGAGTATCACTAAGGGATGCAAATGAATTATAAGAAACATTCACATCCGTACTGGTGATCACTATTACCTGGGATCCGGCTGGGAGAGTAGTGCCGCCTACAGGAGGTAATAAATATCCACAACCACCAATAGTTGCGTTTAGACTATCAATCTTGGATTGCGCTGAACACCATCCAAGAAAGGAATTATTGGGCCAAGTGACTGTCAAGTCTGAGACCAAAATTGGATTAGGCCCAACCTGGAACCTGAACATTTCATTCTCGGCTTCGTGATTCGGAGGTGCACAAGCATCCACCAAAATGGAAGTTATCTCAAAACAATTGGTCGGGAGCTGTGCATAAGCCTTTGAGTCTAAAAGGAAAATAAAACAAACAAAAACACTAAGGATGTGTAAAGGCCTCCACTTCATATCTGCTTATTCAGGTGCTGCAAAAATAGTATTTCAGCGTTGAGATACATTACTTTAATATTAACAAAAGACGGTTTTTTGCCCCCAAAGGCTGTATGACCATAAGCAAAAAGGCCCCGCCGATGAAGGCGGGGCCTGAAGTCTGAGGATCTGGTGAGATCCGTATTGTTACTTGACGAGCGTTACGCGTTGTGTTACCACCTGATCGCCTGCCTTCACTTTCACGATATAGACGCCTGATGCCTCATTTGTCATATCCAGTACGAAGGTGTCAGCAGCGCTGTTTTCCTTGGTAGCCACATCTATCTTCTGACCGGTCACTGTATATACTTCCACATCCACAGGCATAGCATGTGACAGTTTCACTGTTACATTGAATATAGCTGAAGATGGATTAGGATACACGTAGATATCAGTGATATCACCGGTCACATCCTTGAGACCCAATATCAGACGGACAGAGTCTGAGCGCGTGGCAGTACAGCCGTTTGCGTCGGTCACGGTCACTGTATACAGGTCGGCAGTCAGGTTTGATATCGTACTCGTAGTAGCGCCACCCGGTGCCCAGTGGTAGGCATAAGGCTGTGTACCACCCGTAGCCGTCACAGTGATAGCACCCGGAGTGCCATTCTGCACCTGGTTGGTGATATTGGTAGTCAGGCTTATCGGGCTTGGAGCTGTGATAGTATTAGATGCCGTAGCCGTACATCCGTTGTGGTCAGTCACACTGAGGGCGTATGTACCTGCCGGTTTATTGTACAGCAGAGACGTAGTCACATTGCCCGGCGTCCACAGATAGCTGTATGGCAGGCTGCCACCCGTAGCATGTGCATAGATAGATCCCATACCACCGGAGCACTTCGCATTGACTATGCTGTCAATCACTATAGCTACAGAGGCAGGCTGTGTCACAGTATCTGTGAGTGTAGCCGTACACTGGTTAGCATCAGTCACTACTACTACGTAGCCGCCTGCTGCCAGGCCTGTCACATCATCTGTGGTCTGAGATGTACCTGTCCAGGTATAAGTGTATGCTCCTGTGCCTCCGCTGGCAGTAGTGTAGATAGCACCGTTGCTCTGGCCGTTACATTTCGCAGCAGTAGCAGAGTCCAGTACGATAGATAGCGCTGTGGCCGGCTGGCGTACAGTATCTGATACAAAGGTCAGTGTGCATCCGTTATTATCTGAGATAGTATCCGTATAGACGCCTGCAGCTACACCTGTCAGCTGGGCTCCGGTAGCTCCGGTGCTCCAGTGGTGTGTATATGCAGCGGTACCGCCGGAGACGGTCACGGTCACTGTACCCGTAGCGCCGCCATAGCAGAGTACAGGTGTCACACTATCCATAGCAGAGAGCATAGCAGGCTGAGCCAGCGTATCAGTATAGATATACGTACAGCCGCCGCCAAATGTGATCGTGTCAGTATACACTCCCGCGCCGAGGTTGGTCAGGCTGGTGGTAGTATCTCCGGTAGACCACATATGGGTGAATGGTGCCAGGCCACCGCTCAGGGCGATAGACAGGCTTCCATTGCTGCTGCCATAGCAGGTAGGCATAGTAGCGGTAGGTGTCACGGTAGGAGCGTGATTACAGTTAGTATCTACTATCGTGATCTGGAAGTCAAATGTCTCGCCTGATCCAAAGTTGTCGCAGGCTGAAGTCGAATCGTTAGTATTGCCCTGGTTGCGGCTTCTGATGCGCAAACCGGTAGTACCCAGCCTTGTATAGCCATTGATAGTAAATGCGGCCGTACCGCTGCTGGCTGCTACCGTAGGCTGTATCCACTCATACGGGTCAAACAGACCATTCTGGTTAGTATCTATCCAGATAGATGAGATAGATGTACCGGTCATGTGCAGGTAGAAGGTGTAAGTGCCACCTCTCTGCAGCGTAGTAGTAGAATCACCTGTAGCAGGGAATATAGTATATGCATCACCATTAGATGTAGTGTTACATATAGTATAGTTTACGTTGAAGTTAGTACCCAGTATACGAGCTGTGTCTATATCGTTGCCACCGCAGAAGCCACCAAGGCCGCTGGTGCAATAGCACAGTGTCGGAGCATTCATATTCACGGCAAATACCGGAGAATATGAAGAGTCAGCACAGTTGACCTTAACCCTGTAGTATGTCAGGTTGGTAGGGTAGTCCTGATAGAAGTCATTGTTTGCTCCTAAGAGGTCCTGCCAGTTGATAGAGTCCAGGGATCCTTGCCACTGCAGCTGAGTATATGGTGAGTAGCCGGTCAGAGACAGGTTTATCTGACTGCCGGGACATACGGCTGACGGACCGCTGATCACACCTGCCAGAGGCGGGTTAGGACATGGTACCACCTCCTGCAGACCGAAGTCATCAAAGGCGATGTCATCAGGAGAGAAAGAAGCAAGCAACCTGACACCGAAGAAGTAGTCTCCGCTCGTAGCAGGAGTGAATATAGCTGAGTACTTCACATACTGAGTATTGGTAGGGCCGGCTACCGGAGTGCCGATCACCTGCGTCATGCCTGACGGGGACTGCGAGGTACCCATCAGGGCATAGAGTGAATCCCATCCTGTGAAACCGTCGGTACGGTAGTAGAAGTAGAACTCATACTGCGTACCACCGGTCAGCGCAAAGCTCGGAGTATAGATAGTATCGTCAGCATTGTACCTGTCGGTCAGATAGTGCGTACCGCTGCGCGCATCGAGAGCAGGGAAGAAGAACGGAGCGTCTTCAGACTCCCACCTGCCACTCGGTGTAGGCAGCCAGCAGCTAGGCACTATATCCCGGCCTACGGTGGTCATGCTTTCAAAGTTTTCTACCCAAGGTATAGATGTGATAGCGTTGCACGGTGTGCTGAAGCCTGTAGGTCCTACCCAGTAGCCTACACCTATGGTATCGCAGTTAGAGCGCACATAGACATCGTATGCCGTATTGGCGGTGAGGCCGGTGATGGTATCTGTGGTCACCCCTGCTGCTGTAGAGTTTGAGGCTATGACAGTACCATTTACACTATCACCGGCAGCTACTAATACTACGTTGTATCCGTTTGAAGGAGCCGGAGCACCAGGTGCCCAGCTTACCACAACTGTAGTGGTAGATTGAGGAGCTACATTGATAGCAGTAGGACCACCAGCGCACGGACTGCTCTGGAAGATATGCAGATTGTCAAAGCTTACATTGTCTCCAAACGCAGAGTGGAACTTGAAGCCTACGTATACGGTAGGTTGATTGCCGGCTCCTGCAGGGAGAGTCAGGTATTTCTGACGCCAAGCGCCTGAACCCAAGGCAAATGAAGCATCTTCTCTCGGGAAGAACTGCACATCTGTCCAGTTGATGAGGTCGGTAGAGTATTGTACAGTCATACCTTCTGTGAGGTAGTTGCCTGAGTTGTAGTTATTGCTGTGCTCATTATAGAAGTAGAAGCTGACGTCTACACTTGGTACCCCCGTGGTAGTGATACCGGGCGATACCAGGCGTGTTTCATTCCCATTAGTGAATGAGTAGCTATTGTAGAAGACATAATCTGCTCCTTCTTGCGGTGCAGTAGTAGGATTAAATGAGGCCGCCTGATACAGGAGGTCGTCATTGCCTACTACATACTGCTGAGACCAGCAGGATGGTATAGAGATGTTGTTAAATCCTTCGATCAGCGGCAGGGTCGCGTTCAGGCAGGATGTCTGCACAGTGATAGGACCAGCCAGAGAGCCGAGGCCGGATCCGCCACCACAGTCTGACTGTACGTAGAAGTCATACAGCGTATTGGGTGTCAGGCCGGTTATATTGGCAGTGTCTACGGTCACATCGCCAGAATCTATAGCAGCTCCGGGACCAGCTCCGGCAGGAGTGATGAACCAGTGGTAACCTACGGCAGGAGCCGGAGAGGCGTCGGCCCAGTTGACACTGGCGGTGGTAGGGCTCACGCTGCCGATAGCCAGCGCAGATGGCGACCCCGCGCATGCAGGCGTAGCATAGATATGCAGGTTGTCAAATGCGCAGTTATTGCCATACTCAGAGTGGAATTTAAAGCCTATAAATACTGTCGGTTGGTTTGCCACTGCAGCAGGCAGAGTGAGTAGTTTCTGGAACCATGCGCTGCCCGTAGGCTGCAGTGTCAGATCCACACGAGGGTAAAACTGGATATCGGTCCATGTAGTACCGTTGAGGGAATATTGTACAGTCATACCTTCATTCAGGTAGGCACCTGTGGTATAGTTGGTAGCATCATGTAGCCAGTAGAAGCTGATATCCACGCTTGGTACGCCTGTGGTATTGATCACTGGTGATACGAGGCGTGTCTCAGTGCCTGCAGTATTAGGAGACGTATATGAGCTCCATTCTACAAAGTCAGTTCCTTCCTGTGGGCTGGTAGTCGGATAACCCATGGTGGCTACATACTGCATCGGAGAGTTATTGGCTATGATCTGCTCTGACCAGCATGCTGGCCTGGTCAGACTGTTAAACCCTTCTATCAGAGGGAGGGTAGCAGCCGTACATGTGGTCACGAAGTGCAGAGAGTCACTCCATGCGCTGCTATCCGTGCTGCTACATACCGCACGTACATATGCCACATATGCTGTGTTGGTATTGAGGCCTGTGACAGTAGCTGTGGTCACGCCGGCTGCGGTAGTGCCGGTAGCCACCGGAGTAGCAGATGGGGCAGAGCCAGATGGCACTACAGTCCATATGTATCCGTTAGCCGGAGCTGAGAGTGATGCAGTCCATGAGATCGTGGCCCCGTTTGATGTAGCTGTAGTCAGCGTAGGAGTACCCACCGCTACGCAGCTAGGTGATAGCTGCAGAGAAAAGTCATCAAAGGCGATACCATTCGGAGCGAATGTAGGGCATGAATCATGATGACCCAGGTAATATACACCGGTAGTAGGTACCTGGAATGTGTAGGTCACCTTAGTGTAGCTACCAGAAGATACCGCGTTTGTGATCGTACCCAGAGTGGTAGTCATAGCCCCGCTGGTCGGTGCTGTACCGTATGCAGAGACTACTACGTAGCCATTGGTCGCATCAGTAGTCCTGTACCAGAATGAATAATCATAGTTAGTACCGGCAGTGAGCTGGAAGCCTGGAGTATATTCCCATACGTTAAAGTTCCAGCTGCCACCCATAAAATTAGTGCCTGTGTGAGCCGTGTTGCTATTGCAGGTAGCAGAGCAGGTATAGTTAGTACTGTTTATATTACTGTATGTCCAGCAGGCAGGGTATACGTTAGCCGCAGCCGCAGCAGGCAGCGTTTCGAAACCTTCTGACCATGGCAGTGTAGTGATGGCCACGCATGGTGTAGTGACGGACAGAGGGCCTGCCCAGACGCTGGTGTCGGCACCACAGTTAGAGCGCACATAGATATCATAGCTGGTCTGAGGAGACAGGCCTGATACGGATGCAGTAGTCACACCAGCAGCCACAGTACCGGATGATACCTGCGTACCTGTAGATCCTGCGCCAGAGGCTACGGCCTCCCAGATATAGCCATTACTAGGATTCGTCACTGATGCAGTCCAGGAGACAGAGGCGGATGACGAGGTCAATATACCGG
This sequence comes from Bacteroidota bacterium, assembly GCA_018267365.1. Classification (GTDB taxonomy): domain Bacteria; phylum Bacteroidota; class Bacteroidia; order Chitinophagales; family LD1; genus UBA1941. The sequence goes on from JAFDYQ010000010.1 coordinate 72,980, forward strand.
CAGTCAATGCAGTAGGAGCTGCACAGGTAGCCGGAGTGCTGAAGGTATACACCAGAGACCATGTACTGGTATCAGACAGGTTGGTCAGGCTGCAGCCGGTCTTGACATATACATCGTAAGTAGTGCTAGGTGTCAGTACAGAGCCTGTAGTTGCAGTAGTAGTCGGCGCAGTTACTAAGTTGCTGGCTACAGGAGTAGCACCTGAGCCTGCACCTGTAGCTACTACTTCCCATGCATATCCTGCCGGTGACCCCAGTGCAGGGGCTGTCCAGCTCAGCGTAGCAGATGTAGCCGTCACAGCAGATGATGTCACACCTGTAGGAGGGAAGCAGGTAGGAGCCGCAGTGATGCTAAACTCATCTATTCCCATATTGGTGCGGCCGGAGCCATAGTTTGACCGGCCTACGAAGCGGAAGATCGCAGTGGTATTGACGTACTGCGGCAGGTAGATCGTATTCTTATGCCAGTTGCTTGTATTGTAGTTGCTAGCATAAGATGAGTTAGCCGAACTATGCGTATATATCGTATCCCATGACACACCATTGTTGGTAGATACCAGCAGCCTCAGTGTATTGGCTGTGTATCCATCAGCTCCCAGGAAGTACCAATAGCTCACTTGCTGCATGGCAGCCGGCAGTACGATAGCCGGCGAAGTCATGGTATAGGGATTGTATCCCGTCTGTGCGTTGTACACATTCAGTCTGGCAAACTGGCTGCCGCTCTCAGGGCCAAACACACCGTGGGTGCTGTCTTGTGTCACCGGCTCCCAAAGGTAGGAGTATCCTGCCCCTGCATTGGCAGACCAGCAGTCTGCCGCCAGTGTAGCATTTTCAAAGGATTCTGTGTAAGGTAGTGAGGTCACAGCCACGCATGGCGTAGTGACGGACAGAGGTCCTACCCAGGTGCTGGAATCAGTAGAGCTGCACGCAGCACGTACATATATATCATAAGATGTCGTAGCAGAAAGACCAGTGGCCGTGGCGGTGGTGATACCTGCACCTACGCTACCGGTAGTGACAGGAGTGCCTGTAGCACCTGCACCTGCAGCTACTACTTCATACACATAGCCATTGGCCGGGGCGGAGGTAGAGGCAGTCCATGAGAAGCCTGCAGTGGTGGCTGTAAGACCTCCGGCAGTCAGGCCTGTAGGCACTACGCAGGATGGTGTCAGCTGAAGGGCAAAGTCGTCAAATGCGATACCATTCGGCGCAGAGGTCGGGCATGAATCATGCAGACCAAAGTAATACACACCGGTCGTGGCAGGTGTGAATGTATATGTCACCTTGGTATATCCGGTAGAGGAAGTAGCATTGGTGATCGTGCCCAGAGGGTTGGTCATAGCAGTTCTGTTGGCAGCGGTGCCATAGGCCGATACTACGACATATCCGTTCGTATTATCTGCTGTGCGGTACCAGAATGAATAGTCATAAGATGTACCGGCTGTCAGCTGGAAGCCTGGTGTAAACTCCCACACGTTGAACGACCATGAGCCCCCGATTGAGTTGGTACCGGTATGGGCACCATTACTGTGGCAGGTACCATTGCAGGAATAATTTGTACTTGTGATATTGGTGTAGCTCCAGCAGCTAGGGTAAACGTTGGTACCCGCTGCGGCTGGCAGTGTCTCAAATCCTTCAGTCCATGGCAGTGTGCTGATCGCGTTGCACGCTGTAGTGATAGAGAGCGGGCCTACCCATGTACTGGTGCTGCTTCCGCAGTTTGCCTGTACATATATATCATATGGCGTATTTGCCGTGAGGCCAGAAGCCGTAGCGGTGTTCACACCTGCAGCTACGCTGCCCGACGCTACTGCCGTACCGGCAGCACCCGCGCCCGAGGCTACTACCTCCCAGTTATATCCGCCTGACGGATTGCTGGTAGAGGCTGTCCACGAGAAGGTGGCACCGCTGGCAGTCACTGCTCCTGCGGTCAATGCCGATGGTACTGTACATGCCGGAGTCAGCTCCAGAGTGAAATCGTCAAATGCAATACCGTTAGGCGAAGAAGTCGGGCAGGAATCATGCAGACCAAAGTAGTACACACCTGATGTAGCAGGTGTGAAGGTATACGTCACCTTGGTATATCCGGTAGAGGATATGGCATTGGTGATCGTGCCCAGAGGATTGGTCATAGCACCTCTGCTGGCAGATGTGCCATAGGCAGAGGCTACGACATATCCGTTCGTATTATCTGCGGTGCGATACCAGAATGAATAGTCATATGATGTACCTGCTGTCAGCTGGAAGCCTGGTGTAAACTCCCATACGTTGAATGACCATGAGCCACCGATAGAGTTTGTACCGGTACGGGCCCCATTGCTATGGCAGGTGCCATTGCAGGAATAATTTGTACTGGTGATATTGGTGTAAGCCCAGCAGCTAGGGTAGATGTTTGTACCCACGCCGGTGCCGAGGCTTTCAAATCCTTCGGTCCATGGCAGAACGGTGACAGCGTTGCAAAGTGTAGTGAAGCTATACACTGCAGACCATGCACTGGTATCAGAGAGGTTGGTAAGGCTACAACCTGTCTTTACATACACATCATATGTAGTATTTGCCGCGAGTACTGCACCGGTAGATGCGGTAGTCGTAGGAGCGGTCACCACATTGCTGACCACCGGGGTAGCCCATGGACCGGCGTTGTGTGCTACTACTTCATATGCGTAGCCGGCCGGAGAGCCCAGTGCAGGCACCGTCCAGCTGAGGTCAGCAGATGAGGAAGTAATATTGGAGGCCGTCACACCTGTAGGTGGGTAGCAAGTAGGTGCAGTAGTGATGGAAAATTCATCAATACCCATGTTGCATCTGCCCGAACCATAATTTGAAGTTCCCACAAAGCGGAACATTACCGTCTGGTTGACATATGCTGCCAGATTTACACTGTTCTGATACCAGTTAGATACGGCAGATGAGCTGGCAAACGTAGAGTTGGCTGATGTATGCGTATATATAGTGGTCCAGGTCGCGCCGGTATCAGTAGATATCTGCAGCACGAGGGGATTGGTCGTGTTACCCGTCGATCCCAGGAAATAATAGTAACTCACCTGCTGAGTAGTAGCGCCCAGCGTGATAGCAGGGGATGTAAGATAGTATGGGTTATAAGTAGTATAGGCATTGTACACATCCAGGTAGGCGAACTCAGTGCCTGCGGCAGGACCGGCAGCACCGTGTGTAGCATCGGCAGTACCCGCGGCCCAATGTACGGTAGATCCGGCTACTGCCTCGCTGGCAGTCCAGCATACAGACAGACCGGCATCAAAAGATTCTGTAAACGGTAGCGAAGTCACTGTGAGGCAAGAAGTGTTGAAGCTGGTCACAGCAGACCATACCGATGTATCAGACAGGTTAGTCAGGCTGCATCCGGATTTGACATATACATCATATATAGTACCGGGACTGAGAGCAGTGCTGGTCGCTGTGGTAGTGCCCAGCACGAGGTTGCTGTCTACAGCACCATTCCATGGGCCTGCGTTATGGGCTACTATTTCCCATCCGTAGCCTACCGGGGTGCCTACTGCCGGAGCGGTCCAGCTGAGTGTGGCAGATGTAGCTGTGATACCCGAGACTGTCACACCGGTAGGAGGGTTGCAGGTAGGAGCAGCAGTGATAGAGAATTCATCTATGCCCTGATTAGTAAAGCCAACGCCATAGTTAGAAGTAGAGTAGAATCTGAATTGCACGGTCTGGCCTGCAAATGCGGCCAGGTTGATAGTGTTCATATGCCAGTTTGAAGTGGCACTGCTGGAGCCAAATGTAGAATTTGTAGCATCATGGCTGTAGATATCGGTCCAGGTAGCACCACTGTCAGCGCTGATCTGTACTATTAGCGGGCTAGGATCTCCGCCTGTACCCTGGTAGCCACCGTCGCCCAGATAGTAGTAGTAGCTGAGCTGCTGGGCCGCAGCCGGCAGCGTAAAAGATGGTGTGGTGATCGTATATGGATTATATGGTGTGTCTCCATCATATACGTCCAGATAGATAAAACCGGCACCGGCATAAGGGCCTGACACCCCGTAGGTACCGTCTGCAGTGGTCTGGTCCCACAGTACAGAATAGCCTGCTCCCGCATCCGGAGTCCAGCAGGTAGGCAGCCCTCCGGCGTCAAATGACTCTGTATAGGGGAAAGTCGTGATAGGCGTAGTACACTGCGCCACAGCACGTCCCTGCCACAAAGCCATTAGCAGCAAGAGAGAACACCACATTTTCAAAGATTCAATTTTAGGTAGAAATTGATTTCTCATGGTGAGCGATTTTGTTCGGGGTTAAAAGTATGTTATTTCATTGTTTTCAGTCTGCTATATACTACATTTTTTCGGCCAATGTGGATATTTAATCGGGGGAGTATATTGTTGCTCACATTCAAAGAAATTATCCACTTTTTGTAAACCAAAACACTATATTTGCGGCTCTTTTTCAAAAGATACATCACGATATGACCTCCGAAGTCAAGCTCCTGGCTGGTACCTGCTCACAATATCTGGCAGGCGAAGTGGCAAAACACTATGGCAGCCCACTGGCACGTATGGACGTGCACCGCTTTAGTGACGGGGAGATGCAGCCGGAGATACATGAGTCCGTCCGTGGTAGTTTTGTATTCATCATCCAGAATACGCCGGCTCCCGCTGATAATCTGATGGAGCTCCTGCTGATAGTAGACGCGGCCCGCAGAGCATCGGCAGACTATATATGTGCGGTGGTACCTTATTTCGGCTATGCCCGGCAGGACCGCAAGGACCGCCCACGTGTAGCCATAGCTGCCAAGCTGGTGGCCAACCTGATGCGTGCGGCTGGGATACAGAGGGTCATGACCATGGATCTCCACGCCGGGCAGATCCAGGGGTTCTTTGACATACCGGTAGATCACCTCAATAGTTCTGCTGTATTTATACCATATATACAGGATCTGGGGCTGGAGGATATGTGTTTTGCAGCGCCGGATGTAGGGTCAGTAAAGAGAGCTCGGGTCTATGCCCAGTTTTTCCAATCGGATATGGTGATCTGTGACAAGTACCGCAAGCGCGCCAATGAGGTGGCCGAGATGACACTCATAGGCAATGTAGAGGGCAAAAACGTGATCATAGTAGACGACCTGATAGATACCGGTGGTACCCTCTGCAATGCAGCCGACCTGCTGATGCGCAAAGGCGCTAAAAGTGTCCGGGCCATGATCACGCATCCTGTGCTATCAGGCAAGGCCTATGAGAATATAGAAAAATCGGCCCTGACTGAGCTGGTAGTATCTGATACCCTGCCGGTCAGAAAGGACGCAGCAAAGATCAAGCAGCTCTCCGTAGCCCAGCTCTTTGCTACGGCTATACGGAATACGCATGAGCATACGTCTATCAATGACCTGTTTCTGACGCCGAGTGTGTAAAATGTTGAGTAGCTGGATTAGTATTAAGAAAGCTACATTTGCGGTCCGAAATGAATCTTGTGAAAAGGGATAGTTTGTATTCATCTAAATACTTACTGCCCAAGTAATAGTTGTTTAATATTTTATAATCATAAAAACCGAAGTAAAAGATGGAAGTAGTAAAAATCGAAGCGCAACTGAGGACCGACCTCGGCAAGAAGGCGTCTAAGGACCTGCGCAAGCAAGGACAAATCCCTTGCAATCTTTATGGCGGTAAAGAGAATATCAATTTCTATGCTCCTCAGTCGAGCTTTAAAGCGATCATCTTTACGCCTGATTTCAAACTGGCAGAGATCACTGTAGGTGGCAAAACCTATCGTGCTATCCTGAAAGATCTGCAGGCAGACCCTGTGACCGATAGGATCGACCACCTGGACTTTCAGGAGCTGGTAGATGACAAGCCTGTAAAAGTAGCCGTACCGCTGAGGTTCACCGGCACCCCAAAGGCTGCAGCCATGGGTGGCAAAGTGGAGCAGACCATGCGCAAACTCAACATCCTGGCCCTGCCAAAGGACCTGCCAAACATAATCACTCTGGACGTGTCTGACATGGACTTTGGCCATATCAAGCGTATCAAGGAGCTGAATATATCCGGCGTCACTATCCTGCACTCGCAGAATATCCCTGTGGCCCGCCTGCAGGTGACACGTGCCGTAAAGGAAGAAGCCGCTGCTGCTGCCAAGGCACCTGCCGCTGCTGCACCTGCCGCTGCTGCCGCCAAGAAATAAGACTATCTCAGGCAAGTCATATAGCCCCGAAGGTTTGTCCTTCGGGGCTTTTATTTTAGGACACATCGCCCGCGCTTGTGTGCTTCAGTTCTTGGTTCCTGACGCCTCGTTCTGTTATCTTTGCGCTATGAATTTTCTCATAGCAGGCCTGGGCAATATAGGCGACGAGTATACAGACACACGACACAATATAGGATTTAAGGTAGTAGAGGCGCTGGCCTCTAAAAATGGGAGCACCTTCACATTGGACAGGTTGGCACACTACTCTACCTACAAGACCCGGGGCAAGAGCGTACACCTGATCAAGCCTACTACCTACATGAATCTAAGTGGTAAGGCGCTGCGATACTGGATGCAGGAGCTAAAAATACCACAGCAAAACGTGCTGGTCGTGTTGGATGATCTTGCGTTACCGTTTGGTTCCTTGCGCTTGCGTGGCAAGGGTTCCGATGGAGGGCATAATGGATTGAAAGATATCGACGCTACATTGGGCAATAACAATTATCCCCGCCTTCGCTTTGGCATTGGTAGCCAGTTTGAAAAAGGCCGCCAGGTCAACTATGTACTCGGCAAATGGACCGTGGAGGAGATGAAAGACCTCAATACCCGGATAGATGCTGCCTGCGAGGCAGTGAATAGCTTTATGTTTGAGGGGCTGGAGCGGGCTATGAATAAGTACAATAAATAGGATAGTCCTTCGATTCTCTGTTTAAACATCGCCTTTAATCCTTGCGCCATTTCATATCTTTGGCTAAAAGGATTTGTCATGAAAAAGTCATTACTGCTGGCTGCCAGTCTTATAGCAGCTTCACTATTTCTCTCTGAGTGCAAAACTAAGAAAGCTGCTGCCACGGCAGAACCCGCAAAGCCTGCAGCCGAGATGGCTGAGATCAATGCCGGTCATGAACTATTTGATAACAAGTGTGGTACCTGCCATAAACTCCCGAGCCCACGCAAACATGATGATACCGGCTGGGGCGAGACCATGGACCGCATGGCTCCAAAGGCCCAGCTAAATGCAACCGAAAAGGTACAAGTACTCAAATATCTGACCTCAGCCAATAAGTAACTAAATGGCTACATACGAAGCCCCGACTATATCCGAGTATGATGTAGTCCTGATCGGTGCGGGTATCATGAGCGCTACACTGGGCGTCCTGCTCAAAGAACTGCAGCCTGACCTGCGTATCGCGGTATATGAGAGATTGGACCGGATAGCCGGCGAGAGCTCTGATGCCTGGAATAATGCGGGCACCGGCCACTCCGCCCTCTGCGAGCTAAATTATACGCCTGAGCTGCCCGATGGCTCTATAGATATCTCAAAGGCACTTAAGATAGCAGAGACCTTTGAGCAGTCCAAGCAACTCTGGTCTTATCTGCTTACACACGGATACATGGGTCCGGCACAGGATTTTATCAATAGTACTCCGCATATGAGCTTTGTATGGGGCGCGGAGAATGTGGAATACCTCCGCAAGCGGCACGAAGCGATGATAAAGAATCACCTCTTCCGTACCATGGAGTTTAGTACCGATCGCGAAGAGCTCATGACCTGGGTACCACTGATCATGGAGGGCCGTGACCGGCTGACACCTGTGGCGGCTACACGCATCACGATAGGCACGGATGTCAATTTTGGTGTACTGACCCGGAGCCTATTCCGGCATCTGAGCGAGGCGCACGGTACGGAGATTCACCTCAATAGGGAGGTGCACCATCTGGATCGGATAGGTGACTACTGGCATGTACGTGTACGCGACCTCTCTACGCACGAAGATATGCACATCCGGGCCCGGTTTGTCTTCATAGGTGCCGGTGGCGGCTCCTTGCCGCTGCTGGAGAAATCTCATATCCACGAGGGCAAAGGCTTTGGCGGTTTTCCCGTCAGCGGCCAGTGGCTCGTCTGTCACAATGAGGCAGTGATAGAGCGCCACCATGCCAAGGTCTATGGCAAGGCATCTGTAGGATCACCGCCTATGTCTGTGCCGCACCTGGATACCCGTGTGATAGATGGGCAGAAAGCGCTGCTGTTCGGCCCCTATGCAGGGTTCTCCACTAAGTTTCTCAAGGAGGGGTCCTACTTTGATCTGGCGGGCTCTCTGCGTCTGGACAATCTGATACCGATGATCGGTGCCGGCGCTCACAATCTGGACCTTACCAAATACCTCATAGAGCAGGTGACCCAATCTGATGAAGATCGCTTCAAGGCACTCCTGGATTATTTCCCCGAGGCAAAACCTGAAGACTGGACGCTGGCCATAGCCGGTCAGCGCGTGCAGGTGATCAAGAAAGATGAGAAGGAGGGAGGCATCCTGGAGTTTGGCACTGAGGTGGTCAGCGCTGCTGATGGCAGTATAGCGGCGCTGCTGGGCGCCTCTCCGGGGGCATCTACATCAGTCTCTATCATGCTGGATGTGCTACACCGCTGCTTTCCTGCTCAGATGCAGTCAGAAACCTGGCTGGCAAAACTGCGTGAGATGATCCCCACCTATGGCCACTCGCTGGCGCATGAGGAGGCCTTGGCTTTGGAAACACGGAGGCGAACTCATGCCATTCTGGGATTGAGTCTATAAATGGGGCTGCCCGGTAGTTTTAGGAAGTATCCCTTTTATGGTTAGCGCTGTTTCTATGTTTTTTGTATTGGCCTCTTTGCCACATTGATTCAGGTGGTACCACTGATCGTACATTAGCGAGTCGGGCCAGGCTTCCATCTGATTTATCATTTCAAAGTTGTGGCTTATCAATTGCGCCAGGCTTGGATTGATCCGATAGTTATCCTTGTTCAACTCGGGATATTTAGCCAGGACAAGCATTTGTCTGGGCTGAGTATAGTCCATGATCTCGGAGCGGATGTAGCGCAGATGCTCATCACTATAGGTCATCTGACTTATAAAATGCTTTTTGGGATCATAGTGGCCGGTGCAGGTGTGATAGGCATCCGGGACTTTGGCCTTTGCTGAAGGAGCAGGGGTAGCTGCGAGGATTCTCGCCCCTTTGGCCTCGAGCATATTCTTCCAAAAAAGCAGCACTTCTGTATTAAAGATATTAGTAGATAAAAAGTTCTTTAAAGCCAGGACCGGTTTTTTCCTGATGAGTTTCCGGTACGACTGAGGCGTGATACCAGAATAAAACGGATAGCTGGCCGGAGCATATTTCTCCGGAGTGTACCACGAATATGGCATATCCAGCAGCAATACTTTGGCCCGGCACTCCTCAAGGCACCTCTCAAATGCCAGGAAAAAGCCAAAGGGCTCTGAAGTGGACAATATCTGGGCATGATCCAGCCTGTCAGGGTCGATATCATAGCCCACATTAGATGCTCCGAATACGCAGACTTTGGCAGTAGTCATCGGTTCTTTGCCAGCTTCTTTTTTGGGCGTAAACAGGATCGTAGCCAGCACTACCATATTGCCCACCAATATGACAGCTATAAATACACCTGTTTTAATCAGAAACCTGTTCAGGTCAAAACTGGAAGTAGATAAATTTTTGTTCATATTGAGTAAGGATGAGGGTCATGAGTAGCAAAGCGCATAGAAGATAGCAAATCCATCTTAGCCATTGATTATTTATCTTGCTGAATATAGTGGACCTTTCATTATGCCTGTTTACCCAATCTATGGCTACGACCAGCAGGACATAAAATATGCCCAGTCTATTGCTGTCAGGCAGGGTGAAGAGACTGCGTGAAAAGATATGCTGTATATATCCTATAGCTGAGTGGATATCAGGTGAGCGGAAAAATATCCAGGCAAAGCAAGCCGCAGCAAAAGTCATGATCACGCCGGGTATCTCAGAAAGCGCCGGTAGTGTGCGATTTTGAGCGATCACATCTGTCGTATGTTTACGATGCCTATTGCCTAAAAATATAGGCAGGTACATGGTAGCATGTATACCGCCCCATACTATGAATGTCCAGTTGGCTCCATGCCAAAACCCGCTAACCAAAAAGATGATGAAAATGTTTCTGATAGACAGCCATCGTCCATATTTGGAGCCTCCGAGAGGAATGTACAAGTAGTCTCGAAACCATGATGATAGGGATATATGCCACCGTCTCCAAAACTCTGCGATATCACGCGAGAAATATGGAAACTTAAAATTAGTAAGTAATTCAAAGCCAAAGAGTTTGGCTGTACCTATGGCTATGTCTGAGTATCCCGAGAAATCACAATAAATCTGAAACGCGAAATAAATAGTACCCAAAACAAGATTGCTGCCTGAGTATGAGCTGTAATGATCAAATATCGGGTTTACAAAGTTGCTCAGGTGATCTGAGATCACCACCTTTTTGAAAAGTCCCCACAGGATGAGATGCATACCTTCGCGCGCCTGATGATAGCTAAATCTGCGAGGGCGAATGATCTGCGGCAGAAGGTGGGTAGCCCGCTCTATGGGACCCGCTACCAGCAGCGGAAAGAAGCTGACAAATACTGCATAGTTTACAAAATTCCGCTCCGGCTTTATGATCTTTCTATAGATGTCAAACACATATGACATGCCGTGGAATGTATAGAAGGAAATACCTACGGGCAGCGCTACATTCAGGATGAATGGTTGTACCTGAAATCCCAGGCTATGGGCCATGTGCTGGAAATTTTCAGCAAAGAAGTTGTAGTATTTGAAAAAGGCCAGTATGCCAAGATTATTGATAATACTCAGGATGAGATATAGTTTCTTGTACTTGTCTGAGTGGTAGATCAATAACCCGAAACCATAATCTATCAGTGTAGACAGAATGAGCAGAAACATAAACCGCCAATCCCACCAGCCATAAAAGAAATAGCTGGCACCCAGCAGGAACATATTCTGTAACAGAAGGCTGCGCCGCAGCAGGTACCAGTAGGTGAGAAAGACTATGGGTAGAAATACAAAAAACTCAAACGAATTAAAGAGCATAGAACAGGTATGCTTTTACTATTTAGTGATAAGGGTCGATGACGGTACTAGATAAACATTATTATCAAATCGGACAAATGCAGTGTTTCGTCTATTGACGCATCGGGCTATAATACTGCTCTGAGGCGCTGCCGGAGCTGTGGCACCTTCTGTTATTTACATCACAGGTATTTCTTCTTTTAGCAGCTCCCCTCCCTGTACATCATAGTAGATGCATGCCATCCTGATCATATCTACCGTCCATTTCTCTACTCCATTTTCAGCCGCCTTGCGGCAAAAGGTAAGGTAATCTGTTTCTCCCGCCTGATGCGCTTTGAGCACTACTGTCAGACCTTTTGGCGAAGGCGCTGTGGCTACGGATATAGGTGACCATTGGGCGGTGGATGACAGCTGAAAGTGATTTTCTCCATAATAGACACAGTGGCCATCTGCTACATAGTGATCGTAACGTAAGACGCCAAGGGCCTTCATGTCTTTTACATATTGAGGGAAATCAGCACCACTTCTGACTTTGGCGTGCGTAGCCTTGATTGCTTCTGATGTGAACATATTATTTTGCTTTAGTGTGCTGCAAAGTTGCAGGCTGCGTGAATCTCTTGATTGTAAAAAATCGGCGATCTTTTACTTCTTGAAAAATATCTCAGGTGTATCTCCTGAAAAAGCTTTGAACTCCCTGATGAAGTGTGCCTGGTCGTAGAATCCGGATTCATAGCCAAGATCTGTGAAAGAAGTCTGAGGAACATAGCTGTGCAAGACGTGCCGAAACCTGACGATAGAGGCGAACTTCTTGGGGGTAGTACCGACTATACTACGAAACTTCTTTTCAAGCACGCTTTGGCTGGTATGGAGCATAGTAGCTATATCTGCGATCCTGATACTGCCGCGGCTCTGATATATCATGCGTAGCGTACTTAGTATCATCTGATCCGGCACAAATGGTTTCAAACGGGATAGCAGAAATCTCTCTGCCACCTGTATGCGGTCTTGATCTGTCTTAGCCTCATATAGCTGCTCCTCTATGAGCAGTAGTTCAGATCGCAGCATGAAATCGTCGAGAGATACACTCTGTCTGAATAACTCATGTATGGGTTGCCGAAAGAAAGCAGCCGCTCCGCTCTCCACAAAGAATACGAGCAAGGACGCTACATTAGTCGTGTTCTGAAAAATGCGGTAGCGATCATTGATCCCTGTGATACCGGCGGTGCTGAGCGGTATTGATTTATCACCAGATAGATATGATAGCCGGCCCCTGTATTGGAATCCTATGACAACACCTGTATCTGGCAATATCTTGTAGTTGTCAGCTTCCTCCATCTCAGATATAGCGAAGTGCCTGATGTAAGGCCGGAGCTGCTCACAAGGTATGTATAGGTCAAATCGCATAACAAAGGTTGAGCCCTTCAATATAAGTAATCAACCATAGCTGTCTATGACACGCAAAATTCTTATTCTCAGACTTCTGCTTCTGCTGCTACCAGATAGCTCTCCAGTGCATTGTCATACCGCTCTTTCCAGCTATTCACAGTGCCCCACTTTTGGCCATCTATGATCACCTGCGTACCCTTTACATCCCCGAGTACAGCAAACTCAGAATCCTGCTTCATCATGAGGTTGATAAAGGCATTCTCGCGGTCTGCGGGCACTGTGACTATCACGCGGCTCTGAGACTCGCCAAAGAGGAAGGCATCCTTGCGTACGTTAGGGTCAGATTCTATGTTAAAGCCCCTGCCACCAGCCATAGCAGACTCTATCAATGTGACGAAGATGCCGCCCTCTGATACATCGTGAGCAGAGTTGATCAGATTGGATTTTATCAGGGCCTTGATGGCTTTATGCAGTGCCAGCTCTTCATCTATGTCAAAATAAGGCGCAGGAGAGTTCTGCACCTCAAAATTCTGGATCAGGTATTGTGAAGATGAGATGTCGTCGCGGTTTTCGCCGATCAGGTAGATCTTGTCGCCGTCATTTTTAAAGTTGAGAGACATAGTGGCGTATTTATTCTCCAGTATGCCCACCATACCGATAGTAGGCGTAGGATACACAGCGCCACCATCTGTAGACTGGTTGTAGAAGCTCACATTGCCACCAGTCACCGGTGTGCCGAGCGCTTCGCAGGCTTTGCCCATACCCTTTATAGCATTCACAAACTGCCAGTATACTTCAGGATTGTACGGATTGCCAAAGTTGAGACAGTTGGTCACGCCTGAGGGCTCACCGCCGGAGCAGACGATATTGCGTGCTGCCTCTGCTACTGCTATCTGCGCTCCTACGAAGGGATCTGCATATACATAGCGCGCATTGCAGTCTACGGTCACTGCCAGCGCTTTGTTAGTATCCTCTATGCGTATGATGGCCGCATCTGTAGGGTTGTTGGTACTCATGTTTGGTATGCCCACCATGGAGTCATACTGCTCATACACCCACTTCTTAGAGCAGATATTGAGTGATTGGATCAGGTTTTCTGCCACCTGTTTCAGGTCCTCCGGCTCTTGCATATAGTTCATGTCAAAGCCTTTGCCGCTGGCATAGTACGCCGGCTCACGAAACTCGCGATCATAGACGGGTGCGCCGCCACCGAGGACGAGGGACTCGGCGGGTATCTTGCCCACCAGCTCGCTGCCCATGTAATATTCTATGATCCCCCCGTCGGTTACTTCACCTATCTGTGTGCAGTGGAGGTCCCACTTGTCAAATACTGCCTTTACTTCCGCTTCCATACCCTTTTTGACCACTATCAGCATGCGCTCCTGAGACTCGCTGAGGAGTATCTCCCATGCCTTCATATTAGGCTGACGTGTAGGCACTTTGTCCAGCCATACTTTCATGCCCGCTTTACCCTTGGCGCTCATCTCTGAGGTAGAACAGGTGATGCCCGCAGCACCCATATCCTGCATGCCTACCACAGCACCTGTCTTGATCACTTCCAGTGTCGCTTCGAGAAGGAGTTTCTCCTGGAATGGATCTCCCACTTGCACAGCAGGCAGGTCATTGACAGAGTCTTTAGTGATATCCTTAGAGGCAAAAGCAGCTCCATGTATGCCATCCTTGCCTGTCGCTGAGCCTACGATGAAGACCGGATTGCCGGCACCATGAGAGGTGGCTGATACTGTCTCATTCACCTTCACTATACCCACGCTCATAGCATTCACGAGGGGGTTGGTCTGATATACCGGGTCAAAATAAACCTCACCGGCTACGGTCGGCACACCAAAGGCATTGCCATAGTCGCCGATACCTTTCACCACGCCTTTCAGGAGGTATTTGGTACGATCATTCTCCAGGTCGCCAAAACGCAGCGAGTTCAGCGCCGCTATCGGGCGCGCTCCCATGGTGAATATATCGCGGTGTATGCCGCCTACGCCTGTAGCAGCACCTTGATAGGGCTCCAGTGCAGATGGGTGGTTGTGAGATTCTATCTTGAAGGCGCATGCCAGACCATCTCCGAGGTCTATCAGACCTGCATTCTCCTCGCCCGCCTCTACCAGCAGGTGCTTACCTTTGCGGGGCAGCGTCTTGAGCCATTTGATAGAATTCTTGTATGAGCAGTGCTCGCTCCACATCACAGAGTAGATAGACAGCTCGGTGAAGTTTGGCACGCGGCCGAGGATCTTTTTTATCTGGTCAAACTCCTCCGGACGAAGGCCGAGTTGCTGTGCGGTTTCTACGGTGGTCGGTACTAATGATGCGTCAGATGACATGCGGAGTATTTTGTAATTTAGTGTTAAGTATTTGGACTGAGACAAAAATAGGCCGTACGATTGTATTTGGTATTGATCTTAATACTAAATACTATTTACTGACTACTAAAGTCGCGGCGAATTTAGCCATCCTTTCTAAACCTCAGCAGGGATTTTAGAGCATTGTTGATAAATAGGACATCATTCCTGTCTATCAGTAGCCTGGATATCGGAATTTGGTAATCTTTCATAAAAATACCCAGTATTGAGACGCCGCAAATAATGAATGCCACAGAAGCGGCACCACTCGCCCCTGAGAAGTAATATTGCGGAATGAGTGTATAGCAGAGTCCCACAGAGCTGATCAGTGCCAGCAGCTGTACGAAGATCAGCCTGCCATAGGCCGCCCGGCTCAGGTAGATGCTCTGGATGACCAGCATCAGATTATACATCAGGATTCCCGGATATAGCCATTTGACCTGATACTTGACATACATAAAGGACCGGCCAAATGCCAGGCTATAAAACTCTACCGGCAGGACGCCGATCACTAAAAGGACTCCTGCCGACGCCAGTAAGACAACCTTGAGGTAGCGGAGGGTTTGCTCCGCTGCCAGGCGTTCATTGTCATGATTGGAGAAGTCACTGTAATGGATCACTGAGACGCTACGCCCCAGTATCCACGCCACCTCCAGCATAGATACGCCTATGGAATAAAGACCCAGGTCTGACACGCCCTGTATGTGATAGAGCAGGTAAAAGTACAACCTGAAATTGAGTAACTGGAGCAGCTCAAACATCTGGTAGCCTAGCCCGTACTTGAAGGAGCTATCCAGATCATCAAAGACCTCTGTAGATGGCCTCCATGAGATATACCGGGAGCAGTAAAAGAAGCTGAGCGCGGCAGTGATGCCATAGGCCGCATACAAAGGATAGAGGTAAGCATATAT
The DNA here is from genome assembly GCA_018267365.1 of Bacteroidota bacterium. Classification (GTDB taxonomy): domain Bacteria; phylum Bacteroidota; class Bacteroidia; order Chitinophagales; family LD1; genus UBA1941. The sequence goes on from JAFDYQ010000010.1 coordinate 88,646, forward strand.
ATCCCGCTGGTGAAAGACTAATATGTACACTGCAAGTCCTCCAAGTGTCAAAAGCACCGGAAGCAGAAACACAATGTTGTATCGCTTTATCTCACGCTTGGCCAGGAGTATAGCTCCATGTATATTGCTGGCTGAGGCCAGCGCCGATAGCAGGCAGATATTCAGTGTGCGGCGCCAGGTGAAGACCTGATAGTGGCGCAGGAGGATGTAAGACAGTGCTGCAACCAGTATGGTCCAGATGTATGCCGGTATGATCAGGCGCTCTGCGCGAAAGCGTGGCACGAGGTATACCAGCGCCTGGCCGCCTACGAAACTGCAAAAGAACACCAGGAAGGTAATGGTAGTGAGAAGGATGGTAGCCTCTCCCTTCACCTTAGGCCCGAGAAACCGGGACAGGAATAGAGCTATCAGGAAGTTGGATACTGTAGACAGTATGCGGAATAGCGATGTGTTTGTAATGCTTTGTTGCAAGAAGTTCAATTAAAATTAACTTAGTACCATCATCCCTGTGGATGCAATTTATAAAGTTTCACCAAACCATAGCTGCCTATTCCGCAGACCATGAGCCACTACCTGATAGACCTTTCTCTCTTCGTATTGTACCTGGCGGTGATGCTGTGGTCCTTTGAGCGACTACCGCTTTTGTCTCATAGCAGGCTTTCCCGTAGGGGACTTACAGTTTTTTTTGGCCTTAAGTTGCTCTTTAGCGTGGCTACCGTGTTTGTCTATACTTATTACTATACTGACCGTGCTACGGCTGATATCTATAAGTATTTTGACGACAGCCAAGTGATATATGATGCGATAGAGGAGCATCCGCGTGTCTGCTTTCACGTGATCACAGGTATAGGCTATGATAAGGATGACCCGGAGCTGAAAGCCGTGATACATCCCACTCAGCATTTTGATAAAAGGGAGGATGGAATCGGCGAGGTCAATAACAGGCTCGTGATCCGCCTGCATGTACTGCTGCGCTTCCTGTCTCATGGCAATATTTATATACATACCTTGTTCTTTTGTTTCCTTTCGTTTATAGGCTGTGTGGCATTATACCGGGCCTTGCAGCCGTTCTTTGAGTATGGCCAGGGGCGGCTGCTCATTCTGCCTATCTTTCTGGTGCCGTCTATTCTCTTCTGGACCTCAGGCATGCTAAAGGAAACTCTGGTCATGTGCTTTCTGGGTTTGCTTGCTTTTTCCGCTTTCCGGGTATTGAGTTTTCAGAACGTATTTACCAACCTGGTACTTATGGTATGCTGGATGGTGCTCCTGTACCTTGTCAAACCATTTATAGCCCTTAGTTTTCTCGCGGCCTTTTATGTGATGGCCACGGTCAACTTCAAAGGTCTGCCGAGGATCATTACGATACTGTTGGGCATATCCCTAGCGTTAGGTGTGCTGTACCTTCACCAGACCTTTATCTGCGAGGCTATGGCATCTCTGATCGTGAAGCGCAACGACTTTATCCATCTGGGCCTGGCTATGAAGGCGGGCAGCCTGGCTGATACCAGCATCCGCGAGGCCACCTGCACAGAACCTCTTAAACTTATCCCTGCAGCTATATATAATGTCTTTCTGCAGCCAGCACTCTGGAGCCACGGCGCCATGAATAAGCTCTTTGGCCTTGAGAATACAGTGGTACTACTCCTTGCTATATTGTCGCTTCGCTATTTCAAACGACCTAAGCGGGCCAAAATGCAGCTGGCGGCTTTCAGCCTCGTCTTTGTATTTCTGAACTATGCCGTGGTCGGCATCACCATTCCTATCATCGGAGCACTAGTGCGGTACAAGGTTTTCGGACTATTGTTTTTCCTGATTTTGGTGTTGAGTAATATCAGTATAAGAAAATTTATATCTGATATAAAACGGGTGCATGGGGGAGAAAATCTCTTATTACGTGCTTCAAAATTTGTTTTTAACAGATCGCTGTAGCCTATTTGAAGTCCTTATCTACAAAAAGTTGATAAAACACATGAGCTGGATTTTTTTTACGGCAGGGTAATTATACCTTTGCGGCGCAATCGATATATTTTCTATTTCCAAACATTTCACCAACTAAAAAAATACTATTATGTCAAGTGCCAGAAAGAAAGCTGTAGAGACTGTGATCAACCGTGAGGTTGTAGCTCCTACGCTCGCGGGAACCAAGGTCTCCGACTACTATGCCTCCAATGTTTTCACCGACAAGGCCATGCGCGACCACCTCTCTGACGATGCCTACAAGGCGGTAAAGGAGGCCATGAAGACCGGTAAGAAGATCAGCCGCGAGGTATCAGAATCTGTGGCTCAAGGCATGAAAGCATGGGCTATGAGCAAGGGCGCTAACTCTTATACGCACTGGTTTCAGCCACTCACTGGCGCTACAGCAGAAAAGCACGATATGTTCTTTACCCCAAAGGGCGATGGCGCTATTGAGGTATTCAGCGGAGACGCGCTGGTGCAGCAGGAGCCTGATGCTTCTTCTTTCCCTAGTGGTGGTATCCGTGCTACTTTTGAGGCACGTGGCTACACAGCCTGGGATCCCAATTCGCCTGCCTTTATCATGGAGATAGGTGATGGCAAGACCCTCTGCATCCCTACCATCTTCATCTCCTACACTGGTGAGACACTTGACTATAAAGCACCGCTGCTAAAGTCCAGCCACTTCCTGGAGGAAGCTGCACTGCCGGTGGTGCATATGTTTGATAAGGACGCTACCCGCGTGACAGCTACGCTCGGCTGGGAGCAGGAGTACTTCCTGATAGACGAGGCACTGTTTTACAATCGTCCTGACCTGATGTTTACCGGCCGCACACTGGTGGGCTCCTCACCGGCCAAGGGCCAGCAGCTGGAGGACCACTACTTTGGTACGATCCCTGAGCGTGTGTATGCCTACATGCTCGACCTGGAGGTAGAGTGCCACAAGCTCGGTATACCTGTACGTACCCGCCACAATGAAGTAGCACCGGCACAGTTTGAGTGCGCACCGATGTTTGAGGAGGTGAATGTGGCTGTAGACCACAACCAGCTCCTGATGGACCTGATGGAGCGTGTAGCCCGCCGCCACAAGCTGCGCGTGCTCCTGCACGAGAAGCCATTTGCAGGGATCAACGGGTCCGGCAAGCATAACAACTGGTCTATGGGTACTGACACCGGCAAGAACCTTCTGAGCCCGGGCAAGACCCCAAAGAACAACATGCTCTTTCTTACCTTCTTTGTAAATGTACTGAAGGCTGTGAGCGAGCACGCTGACCTGCTGCGTGCAGCTATAGCCTCTGCCAATAATGATCATCGCCTCGGTGCCAACGAAGCACCTCCTGCTATTATCTCCGCCTTTATCGGCTCGTACATGAGCAATGTGCTCGATGAGGTAGAGAAGCGGGTAGCTGCCGGCAAATATGACGAACTGACCAACGCTAACCTGAAGCTGGACATACACAACAAGATACCTGACGTGATGCTCGATAATACTGACCGTAACCGTACATCTCCTTTTGCCTTTACGGGCAATAAGTTTGAGTTCCGCGCGGTGGGATCATCTGCTAACTGTGCTCAGTCTATGACCGTGATGAACACTATCATGGGTAACCAGCTGATCGCATTCAAGGCAGAGGTAGACAAGCTGATCAAAGACGGTGAGAGCAAGGATGGTGCTATCATGCGCGTGCTCCGTAGCTATATCGCCAGCTCAAAGGCTATCCGCTTTGAGGGTGATGGCTACTCTGAGGCATGGGAGAAGGAAGCTAAGAAGCGCGGTCTGAACAATGTGAAGACCACGCCGTATGCACTCGACTTCTACGTGAGCAAAAAGGCAAAGGACCTCTTCGTAAAGAATGGCATCTACTCTGAGCGTGAGCTGATAGCCCGCTACGATATCATGAACCACAGCTATGTGCTGAAGATCGATATCGAGGCCAAGACACTGGCTGACCTGGCTACCAGCGTGATCGTACCGGCGGCGCTGGACTACCTCAATACCCTGATCACAAATATCAAGGGCCTGAAGGAAATAGGTATAGCTGCTACCGCTACCAAGGCACAGAAAGACCTGGCTACCCAGATAGCCGGCCACATCAATAAGATACAGGAAGGCGTAGCTAAGCTGGAAGCAGCTATGGCTACGGCACATAAAGCAAAGAGCGTATCAGACGAGGCGAAGGCATACTGCGACAAGGTGAAGCCTACTTTTGACCTGATCCGCGATGAAATAGATGCACTGGAGCTCATAGTAGATGACAATGTGTGGCCGCTGCCTAAGTACAGGGAGATGCTCTTCATCCGCTAGTCTACACCTTACGATCCAACTAATATGGCCCTCAGCTCCAGAGCTGGGGGCTTTTTTGTTAGCTGCAGTTTTATTGACTTAGTAGAAGCTTTATGAAAATTCCGTATCAGATATTGGCGTTTTACTTATTCTCAAGCTGCAAAGTTTTGGCTAGGTTGCTCCTAAAGAGATCGTAAATAACATTAAACCACTTTACCTCATCGACACTTCAGGTGTCGCTATTTCAAATACCTCACACAACTCGGGGTCCACAGGAAAATTTCCTGGTCACGGTAATTTGAAAGCCGTTCAGATGGATAGGTCAAAAGACCTTGGGGATTACTACCTCAAACAGGAATATGGTCATCATTTAGACCGGAGGTGGGATATCCGTAAGTGAAAAATATGCTTACAGCACTACCCCCGGTGCTACCTCCAGCGTGCGCGGATGGAAGGTACGCGGGTCCAGTTTAGGGAGGTTAGGCAGTGGCGTCTTGATCTTGTCTTGTTTCATTTGTTTTTTGACGAAGTCCACTTCTGTCACTTTGATAGGTGCATCTTCTTCATTGGTGTTGTACTCGGTTCCTTTGTAGTATTGTACTATCCATTCTTTCTCCTTATTGCGCCAGGCCAGTTTGTACTGTGCGGTCCACTGTACGGATACACCACCGGCATAGTTGAGGATGATCTGATTGCCATCGGTGTGTAGCGGTCCGTCTATAGTATTAGCTATCGGGTCTCCTTCGCCGTTGTTATTGCGCAGCACGATACTATCCGATTTCATATTAAATACGAGTGAGTCATTGGCCTTGCCAAACAGTACTACCAGTATGCGTGGATTGCCGTTGAACTTGGTATCAAAGTGATTGGTATTGAGATAGTCTGTGCCAGCCTGATAGACTATTACATAGTCTTCATACAGGTCATTATTAAAATCTCCGGAGTCTATCAGGGCTACGTCCCAGTTTCGCGGCTGGAAAGCGTCATAGCCCTTACCTTCCTGCAGGATGGTGGGAGAGGGGATCTTTTGAGCAAATGCCGAAAGTGTCAGCGTACAAAGTGCAAGAGCGAGCAGGGTAATGCGATTCATGTCTGGTGTTTGATGATCAGCAAAGGTAACGGAGAAAGGGAGAATTAATTATAGACCGGGTCGTTAAAAAGTGTGGATTGACCTAATGGTACGCTTTGCGAAATGCATCATAACCGCAAAACGCGAAAGGTTTTGTAATGATTTCAGATGATCAATCGCAGAAGTCTGAGGATATTGTCCGTCCATAGGAGTCTCTTGAGCAAGAAGCAAATGTGACGATCTATTGAAGGAGAACTACCACTCCTTGCATTTCTGAGAGAGTCTCCGCTTGAACTCATCACGCTCCTCGGGCGTCATGTTTTGCATCTTCATCTTGACACGTTCTTTCCAGAACTTGTTCTTACCGCTATTGGCCCAGCGGAAGCCAAAACCGCCAAAGAGGATACGCGATATGACCAGCAGGCAGAGCGCCTGCGTGTAGGTGATAAACTTCAGCCCAAAGATGTCAGGCATAGTGATATTCCAGATATACTGGAACGCGTATACGAAAAACAGGAAGCCCACTACGGCCAGTGCGCCTATCCCTATCCCTTTTCCTATGAGCTTTGAGCGATCCATACTTTTTATGATTGCTGAAATAGTTCTTCGTACAGAGACTGGAGTTCGTTTCGTAGAAACATCACTGCATACCTTTTGCGCGAAAGCAGGGTATTTACATTAGCACCCGTGATCTCTGCGATCTCAGCAAAACTTTTGTCCTCCAGCTCGTGCATGATAAAGACCTCGCTCTGCTCTTTTGGCAGTTTCTTGAGGCTCTCGGTGATGGTCTGCATGATCAGGTCGTTCATCATCTTGCCCTCTGCAGTGCCATCGTGAGATGGGAGCATGTCTGCGAGAGATAGTGTATCGCCATCATCTTTGTATCCGAATGTCTGGTCTTCCAGCAGTTCGGGGCGCTTCTTGCGATAAAAGTCAGTGATCCTGTTGCGCGCTACGGTGAAGAGCCATGACGCTACCTGCTCTACAGGCTTCATGACACGAAATGTATTGACAAACTCGTACATCACATCCTGCAGGATATCCTCAGCATCCTCAGTAGTAGGTACGCGTTGCTTGATAAAATTGAGTAGCCTCTTACTTTCTTTGGAGAAAGTCTGAACGATCTTGACGTTACTTTGGTCGGAGGCCATTGGGAGGGTTAAAGTAGTCATTTTGCTTGGCATGAATTGATATGTTAGACGACCACGTGTGATTAATATTGTAGTAGTCGTTAAAAAGTGTGCCAACACGTATTTTTGTGACATTATGGCATCAAGCCCACCTAAATCCTCCCAAAGGGAGGACTTAATACAAAACTGCTAGGATAGCTTAAAGTCCCCTTTTGGGGATTTAGGGGCTGCGGTTTGATTTGATAGAGTTATTCCTATTTTTACTCTGATGGAAAGAAAGTTGCTACTGGAGGTGAAGAACCTCGTGACGGAATTTAAGACCGACGATGGCTATGTCAAGGCGGTCAATGATGTAAGCTTTAACCTCTACCGTGGCGAAACGGTAGGTATAGTAGGGGAGTCCGGCTCCGGCAAATCTGTGACCTCTCTCTCTATCATGAGTCTGATACCGAATCCGCCGGGCCGTATAGCCTCGGGGCAGATCATCTACCACGCCAAGGATGGCCGTACCGTGGATCTGACCAAGATACCAGAGGCGGAGATGAGGAAATTCAGAGGTGATGAGATCGCCATGATCTTTCAGGAGCCGATGACCTCTCTGAATCCTGTCTTCACCTGTGGCGACCAGGTGATGGAGGCCATCATCCTGCATCAGAAGAAGACCAAACAAGAGGCGCGCGACCTGACTCTCAAGATGTTTGAAAAGGTACGCCTGCCGGATCCGGCCCGCGTGCTGGACGCCTATCCGCACCAGCTCTCGGGCGGCCAGAAGCAGCGCGTGATGATAGCTATGGCTATGAGCTGCAATCCAAGTATCCTGATAGCCGATGAGCCTACCACTGCACTGGATGTGACCGTACAGGCTACGATCCTGGACCTGATGAACCAGCTGCGCCATGAGATAGACTCTTCGGTCATATTTATCACACACGACCTGGGGGTGATAGCGGAGATAGCAGATGATGTGATCGTAATGTATAAGGGCAAGATCGTAGAGCAGGGCTCTGTGATGGATATCTTTAGCAATCCGAAGCATCCCTACACCCGCAGCCTGCTGGCCTGCCGCCCGCCGCTGCAGACACGCCTGAGGAAACTACCCACTGTGGTAGACTTCATGCGTGAGGAGAATGGACAGATCATAGAGCTGCCTACTACAGTAAAGGAAGCAATAGACAAGAACGTGATCACGCAGGCGGAGACAGACCGCCGCAGGGAAGACCTGCTCAGCCGCAAGCCAATACTCGAGATCAAAGGATTGCAAACCTGGTTTCCTACCAAGCACGACTTTTTTGGAAGGGTGACAGGATATGTGAAGGCCGTGGATGATGTGAGCTTCAATGTACATGAGGGCGAAACGGTGGGCCTGGTAGGGGAGTCCGGCTGCGGCAAGACAACGCTGGGTCGTACCATTCTCCGCCTGGCACCAGCTACAGGTGGTCAAGTATTATTTGAAGGGCGGAACGTACTGGACCTGCCAGCCAATGAACTGAAAGACCTGCGCCGCCACATGCAGATCATATTCCAGGATCCGTACTCCTCTCTCAACCCACGTATGAGTATCGGTGCAGCTATACAGGAGCCGATGAGTGTGCACGGCATACATGCCAATGAAGTACAGCGTAAAGAAAAAGTGCTGGAGCTACTGGCCAAGGTGAATATGAGACCCGAGCACTACTATCGTTATCCGCATGAGTTCTCCGGTGGACAGCGGCAGCGTATCTGTATAGCCCGTGCTCTGGCGCTGAACCCTAAGTTTATCATCTGTGATGAATCTGTATCTGCGCTGGACGTATCGGTACAGGCGCAGGTGCTGAACCTCCTGATACAACTGCGGGAGGAGTTTAAGTTTACATACATCTTCATCTCTCACGATCTCTCTGTGGTCAAATTTATGAGTGACCGGATGGTGGTGATGAATAAGGGCAAGATAGAAGAGATGGGGCCATCTGATGAGATCTATAACAACCCTCAGAAGGAATATACCCGCAAGCTGATCAATGCGATCCCTAAGGGAGAGCTGGAGGATATCAGGAAGCGGATGAGCGTGACAGTCGGCCCCTAAATCCCTGCCTACCGTCAGGCAGGCCCAAAGGGGACTTGAATACAGTCAGTGTTGCGATTAGTGATACTTAGTGTTATCTTCGTGTCATGCGCTCGCTGAAATACGATCCACCATCCTATACCGTGGCCGACTACAATATGTGGGAGGGCCAATGGGAGCTGATAGACGGCATCCCTTATGCTATGAGTCCATCGCCTGTGCATGCCCATCAGCGTATGGCAAAGGCCATCATGCGGGAAATGGATAGAGAGCTGGAGGCTACTGTATCCGCTTGTGGTGACTGTGAGGTCGTATATGAGCTGGACTGGGTAATCAGTAAGGATACTGTGGTGAAACCAGATCTGGCTGTAGTATGCAATCATGAAGGAGATTTTATTAATAAAGCGCCGATCATAATCGTGGAGGTGCTTTCTCCTTCCACGGCTCTTAAAGACCGTCAGACCAAGCATGATATATATGCCCACCTAGGCGTAAGATATTATATCATAGCTGATCCCAGGGCGTACACTTACACTGTATACGAGCTGATCGGTGAAAAATATGAAGCAATCAATACCACAAGCTTTCTCATTCATGAAGGGTGTACCATCACGATTGATTTGAATGCAGTGATGATAGGCCTGCAAGCCTAATTCTTTCACTTCGTTTACTTTGATTTCTATTAGTTTTCCATTCAAAGAAATTTGGGTCGATGGTTCCATTTAGTTTACGAGGTCAGAGCAGGGCGATACGTGACCAGAAGCGGGTTTTGCGCAAGCTCCTGACCACTGCCTTTGCTACTGAGTTTGGTGTGCAGCATGGCTTCTTTGATGTGCTGAACCATCAGGACATGATGGAGGAGTTTCGCCGCAGGGTCCCGGTACATACCTATAGCGATATGGCTGTGTGGTGGGACCGGGCGCGGAAGGGCGAAAGGGACATCACCTGGAAGGGGATCATCAAATACTTTGCACTCAGCTCAGGGACCTCGGAGGGGGCCAGTAAATATGTACCCGTGTCAAAGCATATGATACGTGCCATACAGCGCTCGAGCCTGAAGCAATACGCCTCTATACTCAAGGACAAAGAAGTGCCGGTGTCGGTCTTCAGCCACAGCTCTGTGATGATGGGTAGCAGTACCAACCTGCGCTATGTGGGGTCGCATCAGGAGGGTGACCTGAGCGGTATCGTGACCACGCGGATCCCCCTTTGGTTTGAGGCCTTTGTCAAGCCAGGTGTGCAGACGCGCAGGATGGCCTGGCAGGATAAGATACACGCCATAGCAGATCAGGCCCGCGACTGGGATGTGTCTATGATAGGCGGTGTGCCGGCCTGGATCATCATGCTCTTTGAGGAGATGTGTGAGAAGTATCATGTAGAGTCTATCCATGAGATATGGCCACACCTGAAGGTGTACTTTCATGGTGGAGTGGCTATCACCCCTTATCTGACGGCGCTGCGCTCCTTCTTTAGAGAGGAGGTCTTTCTCTTTGAGACCTATCTGGCGTCGGAGGGGTTCTTTGCCTATCAGAGCAGGCTGCACGCAGAGGGTATGAAGCTGATAGCTAACAACGGCATTTTCTTCGAGTTTATCCCCTTCACAGAGGAGTACTTTGATGAGGAGGGCAATCTGCGGAGCCGCTATCCTAAGACACATCATGTGGAGGAGATAGTGGAGGGTCAGGAGTATGCCATGGTGATCTCTACCTGCTCCGGGGCCTGGCGCTACCTGATAGGAGATACGGTACGTTTTGAATCGCTGAAGCATATGGAGATATCTATCACAGGCCGGACCAAGCACTACCTGAGCCTCTGCCAGGAGCACCTCTCGGTAGAGAATATGAATGACGCGCTGGCAGCTACTGCAGCGGCCTTTGGCGTGCAATGCCAGGAGTACTGCGTGGCGGGGATCAAACTGGATGCCGGCTTTGCGCATGAGTGGTATGTGAGTATAGATAAGGAGGTGAACCGTGAGTCCTTTACCCGGATGCTGGATGATAAGCTCAGGGAACTGAATGATGACTATGCTACTGAGCGGGAATATGCCCTCAAAAAGATAAGCGTACGTTTTCTGCCTAATGAGGCCTTCACAAGTTTCCTGGCAGAACTAGGCAAACAAGGCGCTCAGGTCAAGTTTCCGAGGGTCATAAAAGGGGGGCAATATTACCGTTGGTTGGATTTTTTGCAAAAAAATCTATTTTGACCTCTATTTATTTGGTTATACGTATTAATCAGTTAACTTGGGCTTTACCTGAGAGGCGTACATTTGTCCATGCAAAAACCGAGACATGCGTACCATCTACCCAAAACTCATTACGACCCTCTTCTTTATACTGCTGGCAGCACTTATAGCCCGCTATTCGGGCGCTCCGGAGAGCGGCCATCCGCATCACCCTGCTACACAGCAGCTAGGTTATAATCCGGCCAGATAGGCCATCGAAAAATACGTACAACCCAAACCTTGTGCAGATGTCTTTCGTATATGGTCATACCCCATTATGCAAAAGACTTTATCCCTTATCAAAGACTTTTGGACATGCCTGACCTCTGTTGGTGCTGCTGATACGCTCGAAGCCAACGAGCGTAAGTATGTCCGATTTACCAATGTGATAGCCACGCTCACCGCGCTGGCAGTGTTTGTGTATATACCTGTCAGTATATGGCGGCAGCAGTACCTGCTCGCAGCGCTGCAGGTGGTAGACATGCTCTTTGTACTGAGTGTGATCTGGCTAAACTGGCAGGGCTATACCAATGCCTCACGCTATACCTACCTGATAGTGGTCAACGGCTTCGTGTATATCAACTCCTGCTTCATAGGCTATGAAAGCCATGTGCATGATTTCTTCTATATCTCTTATATCGTGCCCTTTTTGCTATTCAGCGTGCGGGACTACCGCAATATCGTTTTTGGTGTAGTGGCGGCTATCGGAGCCTTCTTTATCTATAATCATACTTACCAGTACTTTACCGCCTACAATCTGCCATCTGAGATGCAGCAGTCTATCTATGCTGTGAACCTGTGGATGAAGTTTGCGCTCTTTGGCCTGGCCATCTATATTCTCTCGTATTATAACTATATGACCGAGACTCAGCTGTCTGACTCCAATCAGAAGCTACAGGCCCAAGCCGCGGAGCTGCAGCGGTCCAATAAAGATCTGGAGGATTTTGGCTCTATCATCTCTCATGACCTGCGAGCCCCTGTACGAGGCATCAGTAGCTTTATGACGCTGCTGCGCCGCCGGTACGAAGGCCAGCTGGACAGAGAGGCACTGGAGTTTATAGAAATGGCGCAGGGTAGCGCCGAGCGTATGTCACGACAGATAGAGGATATGCTATCCTATAGCAAGGTAGCGCGCAACCTGCCTCCTGCCGGCTCTGTAGATCCCAACGCCATAGTGCGCATCATAGAGATGGAGCTGGGGGAGAAGTTTCGAGAGCGCAATGCACAGGTGATCGTACGCGAGGAACTGCCGCGCCTGCGTGAGGTACACCAGACCCTGATCCACCATATCTTCCAGAATCTGATAGCGAATGGTATCAAATTTAATACGAACGAGAATCCCCTCGTAGAGATCAGCCACAGTACAGAGGAAGATCACTATGTTTTTCGTATACAAGACAACGGCATCGGCATCGACACGCAGTACAGTGGCAAAGTCTTCCAGATGTTTAAGCGGCTACACACAGAGGAGCAGTTTGAAGGTACGGGTATAGGCCTGGCCATCTGCAAGAAGATCGTGAACCACTACGGCGGCGATATCTGGTTTGAGAGCCAGCCCGGGGCAGGTACGTCATTTTATTTCTCCCTGCCACGCAGACCGGCGCAGTCAGTGATCTACAGCATAGCGCGGCCTGCAGGTGCCGGTATACCTATGGCCGCACGTGCGCACTGTCAGTCTCAGACATAGGCATATAGATCCGGTGCCAGCTCCATATACCTGCGCTGGGTAGGGCGTATAGAGCTATACTGCTGCGGATGTCGCCGCGCATCGCGGCGCAGGCTGGCAGCGATATAGTTGTCGCCCGGGCGTGGCGAGAAATCCTTTCCTTTTTTCTTTTCCTCCTCAGTAGCCGGCGGGGCCGTCTCATTGGCTACCTCGGGGCCCATCTGCGCCTCTGCCATCAGGTGGTCCGGCATCTCCATATCTTCCTCGCGGCGCGCGTAGCCGAAGTTGTGCTTTAGGATGAAAAAGCAGGCGGTCGGGTTGAGCTGTTTGGTCATGGCGGCACCCTCCAGCTTGACTATAAATACCTGCTCTATCTGGCAGATGCGGGCTATGACATCAGGGTTATGGGCCCATTTCCTTTTCCATTAATACCAGAGCTGACGATAGCAGTTGTTTTCCAGCAGAGCCTGGTTGAGCGTGTAGATGTTTTCTTTCTCTGCTGAGCTGAGGATGAGCGAGAGATGGATCAGGGTGGCTTTAAGCGGCCATTTGTCCGGCAGTGGTTTGTCTTCCAAAGGTCTCATGTGATTGATTTTGGGGTGATGAAATATGTACTGCAAATATCGCTTATGTGGTGTTTCTATTTTGGCGGAAATACTCACAAAAATCTGCGATCTGGTCAGAAAGGGTTGATGTTGTGATGGTTGTGGGGGCGGATGGAAATTGTTCACAAAGGCCGTTCACCCAAACCCTCCGCCGCGGCGGACAAGTTCTCCGAAGGAAAAAGCTTTAATCCAGCTTGTGTCGCCGCCTTACCTCACCCTGCCCTCCGCTAAAATATGAGAGGAGTATCAGCCGTTTTGGGTACCGTCTCAAGAATTGTTTTTGAACCGAGAGTGGGGTTAATGTGTTGATTATTAGTTAGTTGATAAATTAAATTAAAGTGTCTTATTATAACAACAATAGGGTGTCGGGCGTTGTTGAAATGTGATGACTGTATAAGGGGGTGAGAGGTATAGTTAGGTTACCTTTGGAGGCTGATAGATAAATTAAAGATGAAGAAGATAGTATTGTCGATATGGATGGGATGTGCGGTGCTGACGATGTACGCGCAGGGGACTACGCACAAGATAGCAAAGGGAGAGACGCTATATGCTATAGCCAAGAAGTACCACGTGACAGTGGTAGCACTGGAGAAGGCGAACGGCCTGACAGGGGAAAGCAAGCTAAAGCTGGGCCAAGTGCTGACTATACCGGGCGCTGCGCCTGCTATACCGAAGACGGCAGGGACCAAGCCTGCAGAAAAACCTAAGGCACCCGTGGCTGGCAAACCCGCTAGTGCCGCAGTAAAGCCAGGTACTGAGAAGCCTAAGACAGCTACGACTGCTGAGCCTGATGCCAAAGAAACCGGAGTGCATGTGGTAAAGAAGGGGGAATCTCTCTACTCTCTCGCGCGCGTGTATGGGGTGACAGTAAAAAATCTGCGCGAGGCTAATGGCCTGGCTGAAGATGCCGGTGTGAAAATAGGGCAGCGCCTGACGATACCATCTAAGAATCCTGAGGCGGCGTATAAACATGCCGACAGCAAGCCTGCTGCGACTGAGCCTAACAAAAGCTCTACGTCTACGGGGCACGAGTATCTGAGCAGCCACGATATGCCTGTGCGTGATAAGCCAAAAGCTGTGGAGAAAAATGAAGAAGAGATCAAAATAGTAGAATCTCCTACTCCGGTGAGAGTATCTGATGAAAAACCTACCGCCCCTCCGGTGACAGACCAACCTAAGGAAGTGGTAAAAAAGGAAGCAGTAAAGGAAGAGATAATGCCTCCTGCCAAACCTGCGGAGACTATGCTAAACAGCGATGTAGCCCCGGCTGACTATGCGACTGTGTATGACGGATATGCCACTAAAGGAAGGCGTAAGGTGGTGTATCGCGGTATAGGGGGATTTCTAAAGAGCGAGAATCCGGGCAATCAATACCTGGCACTGTACAACTATGCTGATATGGGCTCTATACTAAAGGTGACCAACCTGATGAGTAAACAGGCCATCTATGTGAAAGTAATAGGTAAGGTGCCTCAGGCAGACGTGCAGAGTGATATCATACTCAAGCTAAGCAGTGAGGCTGCAGGCCAGCTGAAGGTGAATGAAGACAAGTTTCTCGTAGAGGTATCGAGCTATATTCTACCCTGATAGCGTAACCAATCTGATTGAATATCGTATGTAGCGGCAGGAGACGGTGTATCCGCATCCTGTACAAAACTCGATAGTCATGAAGATCGCTACCCTCTTTTTCTTTTTAGGTATATCTGCAGCGGCCATCTGTGCCGCACCGGATGCTAACTACGCCTGGCATACAGTGCAGAAAGGAGAGACTATGTACTCCATATCCCGTATGTATGGTATCAAACCCGCCGAGCTGGCCGCATACAATGATGCGGTAGGTGCGTCTATGTCGATCAAAGTAGGTCAGAAGCTACGTGTACCTGCCTCTGCTGATGAGAAGGCTGAAGCTCCGGTGCCTGCACCGGTGAAGCCTGCGCAAAAGCCGGTAGCAATATCTGAAGCGGCTACCAGCAGCCCAGCCACAGGAGATATAGTACACGTAGTGAGAAAAGGAGAAACCTTCTACAGCGTGGCACGCCTCTATGAGGTAGACCGAAACGATCTGCAAATGTGGAATGAGCTGGAAGACCTCAATCTGAAACTAGGCCAGAAACTGGTAATACACCGCAGCGAACACGAGCGTATGGTCAAGAGACCGGAGCCGGTGAAGGAGAACGCGCCTGCTGCCAATGCTCCGGCGCATGATGATGAAGTGGCTCAAAAAACACCATACCTCAACATCATACCTACTGTGAAAGAGCCTAACGTCTCTACTAACTCCGGAGATGCGACGGCCTCGTCTATATCTGTGGGGCTAGCCAGCAGCAAGACCGTAAAATCATGGAAGACCGAGAGCGCCACTGACCGGATGGAAAATGCCAGAGCCAGTACAAGGCCAGCGTATGATGCCGCCAGCGAGTATGAGTCTGTCTACTATCAGAGCGTGTACTCGGGCCTAGCCAAAAGGTCTGAGCGGGGAGTGGCCAAACTGACACAAGATAATAACCAGGCCTACATAGCCTACTACAATAATGCCGCAGTGGGTACTATCCTAAAGCTGACCAATGCCGACAACGGCAAGAGTACCTATGCAGTGGTGGTGGGTAGGGTGCCTGATATAGACACCGGCGCCTATATGGTGAAACTGAGCGACCGTGTGGCCCGTACGCTTAGTCTGAAGGATTACAATAGTGTGGAGCTGGTGTGCTATACCGGCAACTAACCTATCCACCATTAATATAAATGGCCCTGTGTTTTTGCGCAGGGCTTTTTTGATTGCAGGGATGGACGGTAGTATCAGCAGAGCATAGGACAGATATTTTATATCGCAGGCTTAAGCATTTTAGGGCTATATTTGCCCGGCTCTGCCAGATAGTGCGGAGGGTCTATATATGAGTTTTTTAGAAGATCGTTTTGGTGCGCATGGATTCGTAGGTGAGCACCTGTGGCTGGGCCACCTGGGCCACTTTTTTCTGGTGGTCAGCTTTATAGCCTCCCTTCTGGCTTTTGTAGCTTATGCGGCAGCAGAGTTCACCAAGCCTCATGCTGATAAGGCATCCTGGCGTACCATAGGTCGCTGGGCTTTCTCCATACATGGCGTATCGGTGCTGGGTGTGTTTGTCATGCTCTTTGTCATGATCCTCAATCACTGGTTTGAGTATCACTACGCCTGGCGGCATTCGTCTACCGAGCTGCCTATGAAGTACATCATCTCCAGCTTCTGGGAGGGTCAGGAGGGTAGTTTTTTGCTGTGGCAGTTCTGGATAGTGATACTGGGCTGGATAGGCATGCGCACCTGGCGCGACTGGGAGAGCCCTGTGATGGCAGTGACCGCTATCACGCAGACCTTTCTGGGATCTATGGTGCTCGGCATCACGATACTGGGCTACAAAATCGGTAGTAATCCTTTTATGCTGCTCCGCAATGAGATGGCTCAGGCACCGATATTCCAGCGGCCGGAGTACCTCAACTTTATACAAGATGGCAATGGCCTGAATCCCCTGCTGCAAAACTACTGGATGACCATACACCCGCCGGTGCTGTTTTGCGGTTTTGCGTCTGCGCTTTTCCCCTTTGCCTTTGTCATAGCTGCTCTGATCCGTAAGGACTACAACGGCTGGATAAAACCCGCACTGCCATGGGCCCTCTTTAATGTGGCTATTCTCGGCACCGGCATCCTGATGGGCGGTGCGTGGGCATATGAGTCGCTGAGTTTTGGTGGCTTCTGGGCATGGGACCCGGTAGAGAATATGTCATTCGTGCCGTGGCTGCTGATAGTGGCGGGCGTACACATGCATGTAGTGTACAAATATACCAAACACAGCCTTTTCTCGACTTTCCTGTTTTATATCCTGGGATTTGTGGCGGTACTCTACTCTACCTTCCTGACGCGCAGCGGGGTACTGGGCGATACATCGGTGCACGCCTTCACTGATCTCGGTATGACAGGTCAGCTGCTCATTTATCTTTTTGTATTTCTGATACCGGCGCTGATATTACTGTTTGTACGCGTGCCGTCTATGCCATCTCAGGAGAAAGAGGAAGAGCTTCTGTCACGTGAGTTTTGGATGTTCATCGGGTCGTTGGTGCTCATCTTCTCCGCTATGCAGCAGACCTTTACTACCTCCATCCCTGTATGGAACCTCCTGCTGACTAATCTCTTTCATGCGGCGGACAAGAGTAAAATAGCACCGCCTGCAGATGCTGTAGCGCACTACAATAGCATACAGATCTGGCTGGCAATACTGGTAGCCACTGGTACGGCAATCATCCAGTACCTGGCGTACAAATCTGCCAAAGCGCCATCTGTGATCCGCTGGGCATGGTACATGCTGGCGGCCTCTCTGGTAGTGACGATAGGGGTCTGCTACGGTATGCAGATAGACTTTATCATAGAGATGTCTATCCGTGAGCATTCTTTCAAGTTTATCTCGCCTTATTTCCTGATACTGTGGACTGCTATGTATGCCATACTGGCCAATGCAGCTTATGCGCTCGTTGTACTGAAGAAGAATGCCAGGCTATGGGGCGGTGCCGTGACGCACTTTGGGTTTGGGGTCTTTCTGGTAGGTGTGCTGATATCACAGTATAAGAAGGAAGTGATCTCGCTGAATACAGCCGGCGTCAACTTTGGCAAGGAATTTAAAGCGCAGGAGACAGCTGAGAATATGCTCCTGATGCGCGACTCGGTGTACAAGATGGGCGGCTATGAGATCAGCTATCGCGGTCTGAAAGTAGAGAAACCAAACAACCTGTACGAGGTGGACTACATCCGCCGTGGCAAGGATGGAACAGTGGATGAGCAGTTTTCACTCTTCCCAAATGCACAGATCAACCCAAAGATGGGCATGGTGGCCAATCCTGATACTAAGCACTACCTGAGCAAGGATGTCTTTACACACGTATCATCCGTGCCGGATAACTCTAAGCTGAAAGAGAAGACAAACAACTTTGAGTTGGGGGTGGGAGATACTTTTTTTACCAAGAAGAACTTTGTCGTCTTTAAGGCGCTGGATAATAAGCCGACACTACCGGCTGGTGTAGACAAGAATAACAAACTGGTGGTGGGCGCCAGGCTCGACATCAAATCTCTGGATGGCAATGTGATGGAGGCTGAACCCGTGTATATCATCAATATGGCTGATAACACAACCGCCTCGGAGCCATTTGAAAATGAACAACTGGGCATGAGCATCTCTATAGGCCGCATCAATCCTGATACCAAGAAGTTCACCTTTGTGGTGAATGAGAAAGAACTCGCCACAGACTTTATCATCATGAAGGCGATCGTATTCCCGGGTATCAAGCTGGTGTGGATAGGCGGTATCATCACCTTCCTCGGTGTGCTGCTCAGTATGTACCGCCGCATGGGGGAAAATAAGCACAAGGCATAACATGGCAGCTATCACGCTGATAGGATCCGGCAATGCTGCTACAGCGCTGGGACGCGCCCTGCACAAGGCGGGCCATCAGATAGTGCAGGTGTGGAGCCGCTCGGAGGCCCATGCAGCGCAACTGGCCAAAGAGCTGAATGCCGCTCCTACAGCAGACCTGCAAAATATCAATGGCAATGCTGATATCTATATCCTCTCAGTGAAAGATGATGCGATAGAGGCGACCGCCAAGGCACTACCGGTGAGTGGCAAGATACTCGCGCATACCTCGGGGATCAAGTCAAAGGACCTGCTGCACTCGTCAGGTCGCTATGGCATCTTTTATCCTTTTGTATCTATGACCAGAGATGCGGAGACGGACTTTCATACAGCGCTGCTGATGGTGGAGGGCAATAATGAAGAGACGCTGAAAACACTCGCAGCATTAGCTCAAACCATATCAGACAGGGTAAGGCAAGTAGAAGAACGCGACCGACAGTCGCTGCATCTCGCGGCGGTCTTTGCCAATAACTTTACCAACTATCTCTATACCGTATCGGAGCAGCTACTCGCGGAGAGTGGATTGTCTTTTGATGAACTGCGGCCACTGATCGCTGCGCACGTGCAGCGTGTGATGGAGCAATCTCCGGGGCAGCTGCAAACAGGCCCTGCCATACGCCGCGACCATTCTACTATTGATGTGCACCTCGATCTTTTGAGCAAGCATCAAAACCTGAAAGAATTATATTCGCTATTGACATCCTCTATACAGGATATCTACCCGACCACATGATCAAACAGATATACACCATACTGAGATTGACACGCTGGGTCAATCTGGTGATCATCGCGCTGAGCATGGTGCTCTTCCAATACTGCGTGATACGCACATATCTCTATGCTGCAGATGTTCCGCTGACTATGTCAGGGCCGTATTTTGCACTACTGGTACTGGCTGTGGTACTGATCGCTGCCGGAGGCAATGTGGTGAATGACTA
Source organism: Bacteroidota bacterium (assembly GCA_018267365.1). Taxonomy (GTDB): domain Bacteria; phylum Bacteroidota; class Bacteroidia; order Chitinophagales; family LD1; genus UBA1941. The sequence continues at coordinate 107,988 of JAFDYQ010000010.1, forward strand.
CCTGGACTACGAGCAGGATGCGGAGCACCGTCCGGACCGCGTGATCATAGGTAAGGACATCTCGCAGGATGCGGCATTTAACCTCCAGCTGGGGCTGAATGTGACGGGAGTTCTCATCGGTTTCTTCCTCGCGTGGCGCTTTGATCACTTTAGGTTGGGTTATATTTTTATCACAGCCGTGGCTATGCTATGGCTTTATTCGCAGACGCTGAAGAGGTATTTCCTGATAGGTAATGTACTGATCGCGGCGCTATCGGCCATCGTGTTTGTGATGCCTGTGCTATTTGAGCCGCATGTGTCAGAGTATTTTCAGACGGACTATCAGGAGATGGCTGCACATAGCATCCATGTGCAGCTGAAGTTGTATTGCTTCTTTGCTTTTATGGTATCTCTGATGCGTGAGATCATCAAAGATGCAGAGGACCGTGGGGCTGATGCTGCTTATAGTATGAATACCCTTCCTGTGGTCCTGCCTGTGTGGGCCGTGAATACCGTGGTGGTGCTGCTAATGCTGATAGTAGCAGGGGTGATAGGATATGTGGAGATATTCTTCTGGCAGCATGGACTGAAGAAGCACTTCTGGTTCTCTATCTTCTTCTTACAGTTTCCGCTGGTCACAAATATGTTCACTGTAATCCCGGCTAAGAATAGTAAAGACTATCACAACATAAGTGTGCTGCTGAAGCTGCTGATGTTCTTTGGGCTGCTGTCCATGCCGGTGTATTATTTGTTTATCACCGTGTGGAAGTAACAAGTGAGGCAAGAACCAAGAGTCAAGAGCCAAGAACCTATAACAGATGATCAGGTGGACTAAAAGCCATCCAGTATCCAGAAACTATTAAAATGACAAAGAGGAAAATCATACTGGCGTCTAAATCGCCGAGGAGGAGTGAGCTGATGCGCATGGCGGGGTTTGCCTTTGAGGTGCGGAGCAAAGATGTGCCGGAGATACATCCGGCCAATACACAGCCTGAGGATGTGCCCGCCTACCTGGCTAAACTCAAGGCATCTGCGCTATTGCCAGAGCTGCAGGATGATGAACTGCTGGTAGGGGCTGATACCATCGTGATACTAGATGGTAAAGTATATGAGAAACCTACGGACCGCGAAGATGCGATCCGCATGATATCGGCGCTGTGCGGTCATACGCACAAGGTGGTCACCGGCGTGTATATCGCTGATAAGTTTAAGGAAATCGTCTTCTCAGAGACGACGTATGTGACTTTTAATCCGCTGACGCAGGAGGAAATCGCTTTTTACGTAGACAACTATAAGCCGTATGATAAGGCCGGCGCCTATGCCTGCCAGGAATGGATAGGGGCGGTGGCGATACGGAAGTTTGATGGGGACTACTTTAATGTGGTGGGGCTGCCTATCAATAGGGTGTATGAGGAGCTGAAGAAGTTTTAGAATTATAACCAATATGAGGCCCTTGTTGGGCTAAATGGCAAACTTCAGATTGCTCCGCCACGGCGGACAGGTTCGTCGTACCTCCTGGCAATGACAATACGGAAATACAAACAGCCCATCCTGATGAGATGGGCTGTTTAGTTATATCTATACTGATGTAATTATACTTTCTCGATCACTATAGCAGAGGCACCGCCACCGCCATTGCAGATACCTGCTGCGCCTACTTTGCCGCCCTTGTGATTGAGCACAGAGAGGAGAGTGCAGATGATACGTGCGCCGCTCATGCCTACCGGGTGGCCGAGGGCTACCGCACCGCCAAATACATTGGTCTTAGCATGGTCTATTCCGAGGAGCTTGATATTGGCGAGGGCCACGTTTGAGAAGGCTTCGTTGATCTCAAAGAAGTCTACGTCCTTGATGTCCTTACCGGCTTTCTTGAGTGCCTTAGGGATAGCGATAGACGGAGAAGTGGTAAACTCATCCGGAGTCTGCTCTGCATCAGCGTAGCCTGTGATCTTTGCGATAGGCTTGAGGCCGAGTTCCTTTACTTTGGCGCCGCTCATGAGCACGAGCGCTGCAGCACCGTCGTTGATCTTAGAGGCGTTTACTGCGGTTACTGTACCTTCTTTGCTAAAGGCTGGCTTCAGCGTAGCTACCTTCTCAGGCTTCAGCTTCTTGTATTCTTCATCTTCCTTTACAAATGTCGATTCCTTGCCCTTGATCTCTACGTCAAACAGCTCGTCATTGAACCAGCCATTCTTGTATGCTTCAGCGGCACGGCGGTATGACTCCAGTGCATAGGCGTCCTGATCTTCGCGGGAGAAATGATACTTAGCTGCACAGCGGTCACCACTATTGCCCATCATCTGGCCGGTGTAGGGATCCTGAAGTGCGTCGCGTACGATAGAGTCCTGCAGCGTGCCATTGCCATAGCGGTAGCCGTTGCGGGCATTGTCCAGCAGGTATGGAGCATTGGTCATAGACTCCATGCCACCGGCTACTACGATATCCTTATCGCCCAGCATGATAGACTGAGCCCCATAGATCACAGCCTTCATACCCGAGGCGCATACTTTATTGACCGTGGTGCAGGTAGCGCCTACCTGTACGCCTGCTGCGAGGGCAGCCTGGCGGGCCGGTGCCTGGCCGGTATTGGCCTGGATCACATTGCCCATGATGACCTCCTCTACCTGGTCACCGCTGATGCCGGCGCGCTTGATAGCTTCCTTGATGGCTTGTGTGCCGAGGTTGACCGCAGAGAGAGGAGAGAGGACGCCGCTCATACTGCCTACCGGCGTGCGGGCTATGGATACGATATATACTTCGTTGTTCATGATATATTATGTTTTAGAAAAATTGCGGAGCAAATGTAAGAATTTAGACTAGAGTATTGAGACATGAGATGTGAGACAATACGTAGCCTCGGATGCCTAGACGAATAATAGGTAGCATCCTTTCTAGTTCATTTCCATTCTTGAGGCACTTTTACTAATTTTGACTATGCCCACAGTTCTCGAGGAAAATGGCTATCGCTTTAAATTTTTTAGTAATGAAGGCAATGAGCCGCCACACATTCACGTGACAAAAGGTAGTGGCAACGCCAAATATTGGCTGATACCGGAGTGTGTTGAGGACTATTCTTATGAGTTTACTGTAAGAGAGCGTAGAGATATTAGGGATATAGTTTTGGAGAATAGAGAATTGTTTATAAAAAAGTGGAATGAGTACTTCGGAAAATAATATTGAAAACAAGCCTGCAAAGGATATAATAGATGTGGCTATCTACGAGAAGAATTTAAGGGTAAGCAATGTATTGCCTATTAAAAAGCAAGACATCCTCATCGTATTCCTTAATAATCGTAAGCACATCAGCGTTCGACTGTCTTCTTTCAAACGTATACAAAATGCAACTGAGGAACAGTTGTCAAAGTGGATTTTGATAAGTAATGGTATAGGCATAGAGTGGCCAGAGCTGGATGAAGACTTGTCACTGAAGGGACTTATTCAGCAGTTCATTACTGAGAATACAATTTCGTTTTTGGCTGGTGGCGAAAACACATTCGCTATGGCCGCCTAGACATAGTTCCCTTATAACAGTTTCTTAAGATATTTTGGAGCCAGCCTAAATATGGATGGTTTTTGGCGTGTTTTAGGGGGTAAATCTCGGTTTTGTGGTCAAAAATCCTACCTTTGCCCACCTCATACCAAACTTTAATTTCAGATGACCAAAGAAGAAATAGTAAAGCTCCTCGGCGAAGAAAAAGCCGAGTACCTGCTGGCGCATGAATCCAAGACCTTTGCCAAGGACTCTCTCTACCTCCCCCGCAGGGACTTCGTAGAGCGCTACTGGAAAGACAGCAACCGCAATATACAGACCCTTCGCAGCCTGCAGACTATAGCAGGAAATGGCCGCCTCAAGAATACCGGCTACGTCTCTATCCTGCCGGTAGACCAGGGTATAGAGCACTCTGCCGGTGCTTCCTTTGCTGCTAATCCGGTGTGCTTTGACCCGGAGGGCATCGTAAAGCTGGCGATAGAGGGTGGCTGCAACGCAGTAGCCTCGACCTATGGCGTACTCGGAGCCGTAGCGCGCAAGTATGCACACAGGATACCTTTCATAGTCAAGATCAACCACAACGAATTTCTGAGCTATCCTAATACCTACGACCAGATCATGTTTGGCACTATCAGGGACGCATGGAATATGGGTGCTGTGGCCGTAGGTGCTACTATTTACTTTGGCTCTGCTGAGAGCAAGAGGCAGATAGTGGAAGTGTCTAAGGCTTTTGAATATGCGCATGAGCTGGGTATGGCCACGGTACTATGGTGCTACCTGAGGAATGAGAACTTTAAGAAAGATGGTGTAGACTATCATACCTCTGCAGACCTGACGGGCCAGGCCAATCACATAGGCGTGACCATCCAGGCGGATATCATCAAGCAGAAGCTTCCTGAAAATAATGGAGGCTACAATGCGCTGAAGTTTGGCAAGACCGACAAGCGCGTATATAGCCAGCTGACCACTGACCACCCTATAGACCTGACCCGCTACCAGCTGGCCAACTGCTATATGGGACGCGTAGGCCTGATCAACTCAGGCGGAGCCTCATCAGGAGACTCTGACCTGGCGGAAGCGGTGACCACAGCTATCATCAATAAGCGTGCTGGTGGCATGGGCCTGATCTCAGGCCGGAAGGCATTCCAGCGTCCGCTGAAAGAGGGTGTAGCCCTGCTGAATGCGATACAGGATGTGTACCTGAGCAAAGAAGTGACCATCGCATAATCTTTCGTATCTTTAAATCTGCCGCTGCTATACTGAAATATGGCTGTATGGCAATGATAGCGAGTATCACATCAGAAGACACATGACAGTATTTTTCAATTTTACTAACGTATTAGCCTCCTCTCCTTTGGAGAGGACCGGAGGAGAGGTGCTATGAGTCAGGAAAGAGTGCCGTGGTGGAAGCGCCTGCGTAAAGGCGTGGAGACAAACACAGAGCAGAAGCTGGAGACACCTGATGGTGTATGGCACAAGTGCAACGGCTGCAAAAAAGTATACCTAACGACCCAACTGGAGGAAAACCTCTACACATGCCCTCACTGCAACTACCACGAGCGGGTAGACGCTGAGGCCTATTTCTCCATTCTGTTTGATGAAGAAGACTACAATGAGCTTTTTCGGGAGCTGACGCCGGTAGATTTCCTTGAGTTTACAGATTCCAAGCCGTATAGCAAGCGGATCACCGAGACCGAAGACAAAACCGGCCTCCGTGAGTCTATGCGTGTGGCCAGTGGCAAGACGGGCGGCTACCGGCTGACGGTAGCGGCTATGGACTTCCGCTATATAGGCGGCTCGATGGGCTCTGTAATGGGAGAGAAGATAGCACGTGGCATAGACCATGCGATCAAGAACAAGACTGCTTTTATGATCATATCGCGCTCCGGTGGCGCGCGGATGCAGGAGTCGGCCTTCAGCCTGATGCAGATGGCCAAGACCTCTGCGAAGCTGACACAACTGGCTGAAGCCAAGCTGCCCTATATCTCGCTCATGACCAATCCTACTACTGGTGGCGTGACGGCATCCTTTGCCATGCTGGGTGATTTTAATATCGCTGAGCCCGGCGCACTGATAGGCTTTGCCGGACCCCGGGTGATAGAGGAGACCACGCGCAAGAAACTGCCGGAAGGTTTTCAGACATCTGAGTTTCAGCTGGAGAATGGCTTCCTCGACTTTATCATAGACCGCAAAGAGCTGAAGAGTAAGATCGGACAGCTGCTGGGGTTGATGCAAGGGTAAAATTCCTGACGCATGTGTGTTTAATGGAACCTGTCGAAGAATTGAACGACGAGGCACTGCGAGTCATGAGAACGGTACCACCAATGGCTCCCGCGACGATAGCTGGCACCCCTGTCAAAGTAATAACCTGGTGGCCCATAAATTTTGAGATACCCTATCAGCGTATAGCCGAACCTGCGGCAGGTAGTGCTCCCTATTGGGGGCCTAATACAAACTATCAGGTAAAGTAATCCAGACTCATAGAGGGGCTATTTCACCAGTATGCCTATATTTGAGCGTACAACCTGCATCTGATTTGAATACCGAGCTTTTTATCGTCCGCAAGATAGCCTTTAGCAGGTCGAGGTCGTTTTCGTCTTTTATCATCCGCATCGCTGTAGCTGCGGTGGCGCTGAGTGTGGCGGTCATGATCGTGACGTCATCTTTTATCAATGGTTTCCAGAAAGAGATACGGGGCAAGATATTTGCCTTCTGGGCGCATATGCATATCAAGCCGTACAGTATGGCAGACTCCTATGAGTCTGGCGCAGTGTACAAGTACCAGGATTTCTATCTACATCCCGAGACACTGCCTTATATAAAGCATATAGAGGTATCTGCCATGAAGGGCGGGCTGCTAAAAACGAAGGATGATTTTGACGGAATAGTGCTACGCGGAGTAGGAGAGGACTTTGACTGGTCTGTGCTGCGCCCATACCTGAAGCGGGGGCAGATCATCAGTACAGATAGTACCGAGTCTATGCGTCAGATACTGATATCCAAAGCTACAGCAGACAGGCTACAGATAGATACGGGAGATAAGGTGGTGGTGAACTTCATAGGTCAAGAGATGCGGGCGAGGCCGTTCCGCGTACGCGGTATTTATGAGACAGGCATAGAGGAGTTTGATAAAGAAATAGCGATGGTAGATATCCGGGTGATACAGGATATCAATGGATGGGGGCGCGACTCTGTGGGTGGCTTTGATGTCTTTCTGAAAGACGGTCAGCTATTCAAGAGCCGGGCGCGGGCGTACTATCTGTCAGTCTTCGGCGGGCTGCTGAATAAGGAGCGCTATGATGAGATGAACCGCGATCCGATAGACGACCTGACCACGCGCATGAACCATGAAATCCATGCCGACGACCTGGAGGTAAACTCGATCAAAGAACTGAAGCCGGGCCTGTTTGACTGGCTGGACCTGCAGACTATGAATGAGCTGATCATACTACTGCTCATGATACTGGTGGCGGTGATCAATATGGTGACCACCCTGCTGATCCTGATACTGGACCGCACCAATATGATAGGACTCCTCAAAGCATTGGGTAGCGATAACGCCTCTATGAGTAAGCTCTTCCTCTATTACGCGCTGGTGATCATCGGTGCGGGACTGCTGATAGGCAATGTAGCGGGCATCGGCATCTGCCTGATACAGCAGCACTGGCACCTGATCAAACTGCCTCAGGAGTCCTACTACATCTCCTATGCGCCGATCCATATCAGCTGGCTCTGGATAGCTGCCGTAAATGCAGGAACGGTAGTAGTCTGCCTGGTGCTACTGATCGTGCCGTCGCGGCTGGTGAGCAGGATCACGCCGGTGCGGGCACTGCGGTTTGAGTAGGTCTTGATATGTATATGTTGGTCACGGGCTCGCCGATCAACCCCTCTAAATCTCCCCTAAAATAGGGGAGACTTTAACAGCCGCAATCCTTGTAAAGGATCTAGCGCCCAGATACTGGCGCTGGGTGCCAAAGGCTTCGGAGATGTATTGCATCCAATCGAGAGGGCCGCTATAACATTCCACAGCGGGACCAATAACTTTCTGGGATGTCTCCTAGCTAAACCTTACTTTTGCGGCCATGCAAGAAAAAATACTGATCGTAGACTTCGGTTCGCAGTATACCCAGCTCATAGCCCGTCGCGTACGGGAGTCTGAAGTCTACTGCGAGATAGTACCCTTCAACAAGATACCAACCCTGACACCTGACATCAAAGGCGTGATCCTCTCCGGATCGCCGGCCTCCGTGCGTGATGAAGGTGCGCCGGATATAGACATAGAGAAGCTGACTGCTCAGGTACCCCTGCTGGGTGTGTGCTATGGTGCTCAGCTGCTCGCGCAGAAATTTGGCGGTAAGGTGGAGAAGAGCGATAAGCGTGAGTATGGACGTGCGCATCTCGATATACAGGACTACGGTACTAAACTCTTTGAAGGAGTGCCCGACCACTCGCAGATCTGGATGAGCCACGGCGACTCTATCACATCTGTAGGTGATCGGTTTGATATCATAGCCAAGTCTGACTCTATACCTGTCGCGGCATTTCTAGCAAAGGATAAAGCTTTTGGCAACACGGTATATGGCATTCAGTTTCACCCGGAGGTGTACCACTCTACAGACGGGCACAAAATCCTCAATAACTTCCTCTTTGGTGTCTGCGGCCTGGCGCATAAGTGGACGCCGGCGTCATTTGTAGCAGAGACTGTAGCGGGGCTGAAAGAGCAAATAGGGGAGGAGCATGTACTACTCGGCCTTTCAGGCGGTGTGGACTCATCTGTAGCAGCACTGCTTTTGCAAAAGGCTGTGGGCAAAAACCTGCTCTGCATATTTGTGGATAATGGCCTGCTAAGGAAGAATGAGTTTGAGGGCGTGCTGGAGCAGTACAAGGATATGGGTCTGAATGTGGTGGGTGTGCGTGCAGGGGATAAGTTTCTGTCAGAGCTGGCAGGTGTGACGGACCCAGAGCAAAAACGCAAGATCATAGGCAGGGTGTTTATAGAGGTGTTTGAAGCAGAAGCTAATAAGCACCCTGAGGTGAAGTGGCTGGCGCAAGGTACCATCTATCCCGATGTGATAGAGTCGGTATCGGTGAAAGGACCATCTATGACCATCAAGTCCCACCACAATGTAGGCGGCCTGCCTGACAGGCTCAACCTGAAGCTGGTAGAGCCATTGAGGCTGCTATTCAAGGATGAGGTGCGCCGTGCCGGCAAGGAGCTGGGGCTGCATCCTGATATATTGCATCGTCACCCTTTCCCGGGGCCGGGACTGGCTGTACGCATACTGGGCGATATCACGCCCGAGAAAGTACGTATCCTGCAAGAGGCGGATCATATCTTCATAGGAAACCTGAAGAAGTACGAACTGTACGATAAGGTATGGCAAGCCGGTGTGATACTGACACCTATCAAGGCGGTAGGTGTGATGGGAGATGAGCGCACATACGAGAATGTAGTAGCGCTCCGCGCGGTCAACTCTACCGATGGTATGACGGCTGACTGGTCTCACCTGCCGTATGAGTTTCTGGCGAAGACGTCTAACGAGATCATCAATCAGGTTCGTGGCATCAACCGTGTGGTCTATGACATCAGCTCTAAGCCACCCGCTACCATAGAGTGGGAATAGGCTAACGATCGTTAGCTTATTTTGAGAACATTTATCATCCTGCTGATAAGGATAATCTCTGTATTATAGTGGTCTCATAGAATATCCCCCGTTATGAAGCACATACGTCTTTATTTTGCCATCATCGTACCGATCTTGGCGCTCGCCGCATTTATGCTCTATCGTGGCAGCGATGCCTATCCAGCACAGGTAGCAGCCACTGCAGATACGACTTTTAGTTTAGCCACATTTCTCCGTACTGCTTTCGCAGATCCATTGTCTACAGCGCTGCTGCAGCTGATCGTGATCCTCTTTGTAGCCAAAGGCCTTGGGTGGGTATTCACACGCATCGGGCAGCAGGCGGTAATGGGAGAGATAGTAGGAGGTGTCCTACTCGGTCCTTCTCTGCTAGGATGGGTCGCGCCGGACGTATTTGTCGCCCTTTTCCCAAAAGAATCGCTGGTTTATCTGAGTATACTGAGCCAGCTGGGCCTATTGCTATTCATGTTTGTAGTCGGGATGGAGCTGGATATAGATGCCATTAGAGACCGCATGGGGGAGTCAGTAGTGATCAGTCATACCAGCATTGCGGTGCCTTTTCTACTGGGCGTCATCTTTGCTTACTTCTCGTATGAGCATTATGGCGTGATGGACACTGGCTTTATTGCCTATGCCCTGTTTATGGGTATAGCGATGAGCATTACGGCCTTTCCGGTACTGGCGCGTATAGTGAGGGAACGCGGGATAGCTAATGAATCTACCGGCCTGATGGCACTGATGTGTGCCGCCATCAATGACGTGACAGCATGGTGCATACTGCCCGTGGTAGTAGCTATCACCAAGGCCGAAAGCATGCATGGCGTGGTAGTTACCATCTTGCTTACGCTGGCCTTTGTCGTGGTGATGATACTGGGCGTAAAACCTGCGCTGCAGCGATACTACCAGAGGCAGCAGACTCAAGGCGCTAAGAAAGGTATCGAGTTTATAGCGGTAGCTATCTTTGTGCTGCTGACGTCTGCTCTGATATCAGAGACCATAGGCATACATGCACTCTTTGGGGCCTTCATAGCGGGTGCTGTACTGCCTGCCGGCAGAGAGCTGCGGCACGGCCTGACCAAGCGTCTGGAGGGTGTGAGTGTGTCCTTGCTATTGCCTATCTTCTTTGTACTCACAGGCCTGCGGACCAAGATAGATGTGCTGGCGGATACCAGCCTGTGGTCTGTTTTTGTCTGTATACTGATACTGGCTGTGATGGGTAAGCTAATGGGTAGTGCGATGGCGGCGCGACTGTCGGGTTTTGACTGGCGGGAGAGTCTATCTATCGGTGCCCTGATGAATACACGTGGCCTGATGGAACTGATCGTACTGAATATCGGCCTGGACCTGGGCGTACTAAGGCCAGAGATCTTTACCATGATGGTGCTAATGGCGCTTTTTACCACATTTATAACCGCTCCGCTGCTCGATCTGATGGCGCGGTGGAGAAGATGACCGGCTACAATTAAACCCTTGTCATTTCGTCTGTTAAAAAGTAAGCATTTGGGTGTTTGTACGTATATATTAAGTGTGAGAGTCGTGTTTTATTCTTAGTTTCAAAACAAAGGAGTTTAGTATCATGGATCAATATCTGGTAGAGATGAGCCTCCCTGAGTTTACGGAGGAGTTTGTAGAGCTGATACCGGCGCAGCGCGCCTATGTGAATGAGTGTATGGTAAAGGGTAGCATACTCAGCTACTCACTGGCAGAGGACCGCTCTAAGCTGTGGGTGGTGTTTGCTGCTAAAAGCCGGGTAGAAATGCTCAAGGTGCTGCACAAGTTTCCTGTCATAAGGTTTGTAAAGGTGAAAACCTATCCGCTGATGTTTCACAATTCTATGGAGCTGATGCTGCCGGCTATATCGCTGAACTAAGCAGATACGATAGAGCTGCCGTGGCCGCGCAGAAATTCTCCGATGCCCATTCTTTTTTTGCCCTCGAGCTGTAGATCGAGTATATCCAGATAGCCATCCGTGCAGTAGTAGCGCAGGAAAGTCTTGCCATCAGTATCGGGCACACCTATCGGCATACTATGCGCCATCTCGTGTTTACTGGCCTTGTATATCTTTATGGTCTTGCTGTATAGACTGGTCCATGCGGCAGGATAGGGGCTGAGGCCGCGTATCAGATTGTAGATAGATACGGCGTCTTTATTCCAGTCTATACTGCCTGTCTCCTTATTGATCTTGGGGGCGTGCTTTATATCGATGATATGGTCCTGAGGTATCTGAGGGTAGTCGCCATCTGCTATCGCGTCTATGGTACGCAGGAGCGTATGTTTGCCTATATCCATCAGCTCGTGGTATAGCTCTCCTACTGTCTCGTCATCACGTATCTGTACCTTATCCTGGTAGATGATCATGCCTGTATCTATCTCATGGCGCAGGCGGAAGGTAGTGACACCCGTTTCTTTCTCACCATTGATGATGGCCCAGTTGATCGGTGCTGCGCCCCGGTACTGAGGCAGGAGAGAGGCGTGGAGATTGATGGTGCCGAGAGGTGGCATATTCCAGACCACCTCCGGTAGCATGCGGAAGGCTACGACTACAAAGATATCAGCCTGTATCTCACGCAGCTCTTTGATAAAGTGTTCATTCTTTAGTTTCTCAGGCTGGAGGATGCGCAGTCCGTGAGCTACGGCGTATTTTTTGACTTCAGATTCGGACAGGTTCATGCCCCGGCCCGCAGGTTTATCAGGTGCCGTGATGACTGCGGCTACCTCGTGCTGTGAGTGATGCAGGATATCCAGCATGGCTACTGCAAACTCGGGTGTGCCGAGAAAAACGACCTTGAGTGGACGGGACATGGACTCTATTGTGGTACGCTGCAAAGGTCGGAAAATATGAGGAACTTATGGCGTGCTTTTAGAGACTGGCAATACCCCGATCTATTTACGCACAAATACAAAAGCCCCATAGCGGGGCTTTGTAGTAAGTTATAATAACGGGTACCTGATTAGTCAGCAGACTCAGTCTCTGCGGCAGACTGGAACTCTACAGGCACCTTGCTGTCTACAGTCAGGGTGATGTGGTTGCTCCTCTTGCGCAGGCGGTATGCACGGCCTTGTGGTGCAGGCAGGAAGCGCTTCATCGTAGCGCCCTGGTCTACAGACACAGACTTGACATACAGCTCATGGCCTTCGTCAGCCTTGAGGTTGTTCTTCTGCTCCCAGTTATTGATAGCTGACAGCAGGAGTTTCTCCAGCTTGCCGGCAGATTCTTTTTTGTGAAACTTCAGTATAGCGAGGGCATCACCTATCTTTTTGCCACGGATCAGGTCTACCACGAGCCTTGTCTTGCGCGGAGATGATGGGTTGTTCCTCAGTTTTGCTACTGCTTCCATTTTATTTTATGTTTTTGATCGGTGACTCTCATCACCATTTTTTTATCTAATGCTTTTACCGTTTACTTACTTCACCTTCTTAGATGAGTGACCCTTGAAGATACGAGTAGGGCTGAACTCACCGAGCTTGTGGCCTACCATGTTCTCCGTCACATATACAGGGATGAACTTCTGTCCATTGTGCACTGCAAATGTGTGGCCTACCATATCAGGGATGATCATAGACGACCTTGACCAGGTCTTGATCACTGACTTCTTATTGCTATTGTTCAGCGTCTCTACCTTTGCGAGGAGGTGATGAGCGATGTACGGTCCTTTCTTTATTGATCTTGCCATTGTCTTACTTTATTATGGTTTGCCTGGATTATTTATTGTTTTGGTTTGCTATAGCACCCTTGCGACGCTGTACGATCACCTTGTCAGATGCCTTGCGTGGTGTACGTGTCTTCTGGCCCTTAGCCTTGATACCACCACGAGAGCGTGGGTGACCACCAGATGCACGGCCTTCGCCACCACCCATCGGGTGATCGACAGGGTTCATCGCTACCGGCCTTGTGCGAGGACGGATACCCAGCCAGCGCTTACGACCCGCCTTACCGAGTGACTGGAGGTTGTGGTCAGGATTTGATACAGAACCGATAGTAGCCAGGCACTGCTTGAGTATCTTGCGCACCTCACCGGAAGGTAACTTTATTACTACGAACCTTTCTTCCTTTGCCATGAGCTGAGCAGATGCACCGGCAGACCTTACGATCACACCGCCGCGGCCAGGATGCAGCTCGATATTGTGGATGATAGAACCCAGTGGGATATTCTCCATAGGAAGTGTATTGCCTATCTCAGGGGCAGCACCCTTGCCGGATACTACTGTCTGACCTACCTTGAGGCCCTGAGGAGCTATGATATACCTCTTCTCACCGTTGCCAAATTGTACAAGGGCGATGAATGATGTACGGTTTGGATCATACTCGATGGTCAGCACTTTGCCCTCGATACCGAAGTTTTCGCGCTTGAAGTCGATGATACGATAGCGACGCTTGTGACCACCGCCTGTATAGCGCATGGTAAGGCGTCCTGATGAAGTACGGCCACCTGAGCTTTTCATCGGAGCGAGGAGGCTCTTCTCCGGCTTGTTGGTGGTTACCTCTTCAAAGTTGACGAGCGTCGTGTGACGGAGGCTCGGTGTGGTCGGTCTGAATTTTCTGATACCCATTTTATTCTTGCTTTGTCTTATCAGCAGTTTTGCTTCTGCTATATTTGGTTAACTAAGTATTTAGTAGTCAGTATTAAGTATTTAGATAATACATAATACATAATACAATTTCAATTATTAAACAGTGCCGTAGAAGTCTATCTCCTGACCTTCTTTCAGGGTCACGTAGGCCTTCTTGTAGGCTGGCTTCATACCGCGGGCTATACCCTGCTTGGTCTGGCGCACCTTCAGTTTGCCAGGTATGACAGCTGTGTTTACGTCTTCTACTTTCACGCCGTAGGCTGTTTCTACTGCCTTCTTGATCTGGAGGCGGTTGGCATCCCTATCTACGCGGAATGCATAGCGGTGGAGCTTTTCTCCCAGCTTGGTAGACTTCTCAGTGATGATTGGTTTGATCAGTATATTGCTCATTGCCTCAGATTAATTAGTTGTTAGTGAAATTTGCTTCCAGCGCCTTGATAGCACTCTCAGTGAGGACTACCTTCTTGGCATCCATCACATCAAATATACCCGCCTGTGTAGCAGGCATCACATTCGTCTTAGCGATATTGCGGGAGGAGAGGAAGAGGTTATTGTTTACGTCGTTTACCAGAACGAGAGACTTGACGTCAGACAGGTTGAGGTTTTTCAGGATAGCTACGAAGCTCTTGGTCTTGGCTTCAGAGACAGAGAGATTGTCCACTACTATCAGGTTGCCGGCTTTCACCTTGTGAGCGAAGGCGGAGATCTTTGCGAGATCCTTTACTTTCTTATTGATCTTAAAGTCATAGGAGTGAGGCTTAGGGCCGAATACACGGGCACCACCGCGTACGAGTGGAGACTTCATATCACCACGGCGGGCACCACCTGTACCCTTCTGGCGAAATGCCTTCTTGGTAGTACGGGCTATTTCCCACCTTTCTTTAGCCTTGTGAGTGCCCTGATGGAGAGCAGCCTGGTGCTGGCGTACAGCGAGCCAGATGGCATGATCGTTTGGCTCAGCGCCGAAAATTGCATCGGAAAGTTCGATTTCCCTGCCTGTTTCTTTTCCTTCCTGGTTGAGTACCTTGACTTTCATTTCTATCTCTTTTGTTTTGTGTCCCGAGAAAAATGAAGTCGTGCGCAAAGCGTTGGTACACCTTGTGGAGAGCAGCGAAATCATTTCAAAGAGGACGGTGACGTTTTCTCTACTTTTAGAAAACGGACTGCAAAAGTAGGATTCTTTTTGAATTGTCCAAATATCTGGTCAAAGAATTTTTGATCAGAATTTTTAGAATTCAAGAATTGACAGAATTAAGTGCATCTCTCTACTAATGTAAATATCAGTTAAATAATGAGAGTCACCCTATACATAAGGTAATGACTAATTACATTTAGCCTAAATCCACTCACAATGCAACGCAGAACGCTCCTCCTCCTCTCCATACTCGGCCTGATACTAGTACATGGCCTGCGTCACCATACGGCTACAACCGTGAAGGAAATAAGCTGGTACTATGAGCAGCCGCTCATAGATCTGCATATACCGGATCAGGTCACGTCTCATACCAGCCCTTTGCACGTACAGATAGCAGGTTCGGGCGTCAGCATAGTACCGCCTACTGGATACGAAGAGCTGGTAGCCATGAATGGCTACGGCGATGCTGATACGACCATAGATGTAGTAGAGTATCGTGGCCGCTCATTTGATAGTAAGAGGGCAGAGATAGACCGGTATATCGCCTATACGAGCCATGACCGCGGCGAGGCTGAAGAGCTGACCTACCGCAAAGACTTTCGCTTCAATGGCTATCCGGCATCTGTGATCTGCCTCAGTGATACGACGCGTACGCATACGGCCATTTATATGATCTTTGGCGATGAACATTTCTGCGTGGCCATGACGGGTACTACCCATAGTGACTCAGTAAAGGGTCGCGAAGCTATTATCCAGACTATGCTCACCGCCACCTACAGGCGCGCCTGAGAGATTTAAGGAAAAGATAATATGCACGCTGATGGCTGAGCTGATTTCTTTTTAGCTTTACCGTATACCATCTCATATAGCTCATGGATACCAGAAGAGAATTTCTGAAGAAAGCCGCTATGTATTCTGTAGTAGCCGGCGTCAGCCAGTTTCTGCCCGGCTCGATACAGCGTGCATTTGCTATAGACCCGGACACAGGCACCACCTATCTGGATGCAGAGCATATCGTCTTTCTGATGCAGGAGAACCGGTCCTTTGACCACACGTTTGGCACACTGCGAGGTGTGCGTGGCTATAACGATCCCCGGGCTATACGCCTGCCTGATAAGAACCTGGTATGGCTGCAGACCAATGAGAAAGGTGAAACCTATGCGCCATTTCGACTGGATATCAAGAATACAAAGGCCACCTGGATGGGGTCATTGCCACACTCCTGGAGCAATCAGGTAGACGCGCGCAATGGCGGCAAATATGACCATTGGCTACAGGCCAAAAAGCCCGGCGGAGCGTATAAGGATATGCCGCTGACCATGGGCTACTATACGCGGGCGGACCTGCCTTTCTACTATGCGCTGGCAGATGCTTTCACCGTCTGTGATCACAACTTCTGCTCGTCTCTGACCGGTACTACGCCCAACAGGCTGCACTTCTGGACCGGTACTATACGCGCACAGCAAAATGAAAAATCGCGCGCCAATGTCTGGAATGAGCAGGTAGACTACCCGGAGATGGCAGGCTGGAAGACATTCCCGGAGCGCCTGGAGGAAAACGGCATATCATGGAAGATCTATCAGAATGACATCAGCGTAGATGGTCTGGTGACTGGTGAGCAAGACTACTGGCTCGACAATTTCACAGATAATCCGATCGAATTTTTCAAGCAATACAATGTAAAACTCTCCCGGCGGTATATAGACTGGCTGGCGGCCAAGGATGCTTCCCTGCCCGGCGAGATAGCAGAGCTGGAGCGCAAACTGACCGTGAAGGATATACCAGCCAGACAGTATGACGCGCTGCAAAAACAGCTAAAGGACCTGCAAGCGCTCCATAAGCGGGTGATGAAAGAAAAGCCACTGTACACCCGTGAGAAATACAATGCACTATCGGCCTTTCAGAAAAGTATCCATGAGAGAGCCTTTACCACCAATGTAAAGGATCCGCACTATCACGATCTGCAGCCGCTGCGATATAAGGATGGCAATACGGAGCGGGAGATCACCGTGCCTAAAGGAGATGTGCTGTATCAGTTTCGTGAAGATGTGGAAAATGGCCAGCTGCCCTCCGTGTCATGGATAGTGGCACCGGAGGCCTTCTCAGATCACCCGAGCTCGGCCTGGTTTGGTGCCTGGTATGTATCAGAAGTGATGGATATCCTGACCAAAGACCCCGAGGTGTGGAAGAAAACCATTTTTGTACTGACCTATGATGAAAATGACGGCTACTATGACCACCTGCCACCATTTGTAGCACCTGATCCGCATAATGCTGATACGGGCCGTACCTCGCCGGGTATAGATACAGCGGTGGACTATGTGAGCATGGCGCAGGAAAAGGCCCACCGGGCTCAAGCTCCCGAAACAATGCGTGAAAGCCCGATCGGGTTAGGATTTAGAGTACCGATGGTCATAGCCTCTCCATGGAGCCGTGGCGGGTATGTCAATTCTCAGGTATTTGACCACACTTCGTCTCTTCAGTTTATGGAGAAGTGGCTCTCACATAAGACAGGCAAAAAAATAGAAGAGACCAATATCAGCAAGTGGCGCAGGACCATCTGCGGTGACCTGACTTCTGTATTCCGACCATACAAAGGCGAGAAGATGTCACTCCCTGAGGCGCTGAATAAAGAGCTTTTTATAGAGAGCATCCACAAGGCAAAATTTAAAGCGCCGCCATCCGATTTCAAGAAGCTGTCAGCTGCAGAGATAGAGGCGGTGAATAAAGAAGGCGGCTCTGCCATGCTACAGGAGAAGGGTATCAAACCTGCCAATGCTCTGCCATACGAGATCTATGCTGATGGCAGACTATCTGCCGACAAGAAAAGTTTTGAGATCATGCTGCACGCCGGTAATAAGTTTTTTGGCGCCAGGTCAGCGGGAGTGCCCTTTAACGTGTATATCAGGAAAGGAGATGATGTAGCCGTACGGTCATATGCCGTGCTGCCCGGCGATAAGATATCTGACACATGGGCCACCGCAGATGACCCTCAGATAGAAATCTACGGGCCTAATGGGTTCTACCGGCTATATAGAGGTAACGCCGGCGGCATGATAGAGACGGAGTGTGTCTACGACGGGGCGAGTATCCGGCTCACTGTGCAAAACAACAGCGGCAACGCCCAGCAGATGGAGATATATGACCACTACAGCAGGGCCACGCAGAGCAAAATGGTAGACGCTCAATCATCTGCTACCATCAGGATAGAGACCGCCAAGTTTTATGGCTGGTATGATGTATCACTGACGGTTAAAGCTAATGGCCAATTCAGTCAGCGCTATGCGGGCAAGGTAGAATCGGGACAGGACAGCATGACCGATCCGATCATGGGCGGAGTGCTATAAGGTAGCTTGTATTGGCTACCTTTGCTGCATGAAACTTTCCGATATCATAGGTATGACCGGTGTGATCATGATGCTGGCGGCATACCTCCTCAATCTGGCAAAGATCCGCTCGCAGGATAGCCTGTTCTATATACTGATGAATCTGATAGGTGGTGCGCTATCTACCACTGCGGCGGTGATGATCGTCTATGTGCCATTCATCCTGCTGGAGGGTGTGTGGACGGCAGCTTCTCTGGTGGCTTTTGTCAACTATCTGCGTGTGAGCCGGCCTACTGCATGAGGTCTGTCAGAGAGATAGGCAGATGGGTCATAGCGTAATACCACAGGGCGGTGGTGACCAGGGACAGCAAAATGCCGATGCTGACCGTGAGATTGGCCAGGCGGGGATTGAGGTTATACTGTGTGGCTATGACACCGGCGGTGATCATAGGAGCCATGGCCGCCTCAAAAACGCTGATCTGCCGCGTAGTGCCGGATGCCGCCAAGCCAGCTACGACAGCCGCCACGAGTAGTGGTGCCAACAAAAGTTTGTACGCAAGACTCGCAGATAGTAGCGGCAGTTCTTCTCTCCATCCCTCAAAGCTCAGCTGCATGCCTACAGAGAAAAGGGCCATCGGTGCGAGAGTCGCGCATATTTTATCAAAAAGCGGAACCGCAGGGGAAAGGTCTATAAACAGTGGCAGTATCAATGCAGCCAGAAAACCGATGAAGGGAGGGAAGCTCAGTAGTTTTTTTATGACGGCTATGGCGTTTGGTTTCTCCGCAGGAGATGTGCCGATGGCTGTATCGGGCATCGTATTCATAGCCATGACAGAGGCGATAGTAGCCATGATGATAAAGCAGAGCTGGTCACACACCACTGCTATAGGTAGCGCCTGCTCACCATAGTAGGCCGAGACCAGCGGGAAACCGAGGAAGGATGTATTGCCCAGGCCCGAGACGAGTGTGAGGGCGGTGCGGGTAGCCGGCGACATAGGCCGGATACGACTATATAGCATAAACAGCAGCCAAGAGCCTATCCACACCAGAATAGGAGAGAGCGCCGGCACGATCAGCTCCGGACCCCAGTGGATGGTGGGGACGTACTTGAGCGCTACAGCAGGGACAGCGAGGTACAGTACCCAGATATTGATACCACGATGAGTCTCATCGGGCAGTATGCGCAGGCGGCGTAGGAGCCAGCCAGCCAGTATGCAGACGAGTATCAGGACGAGATTGACCATACGAGGTGCGAAGGTCTGCAAATAGGAGAGAAGAAGCAAGGGGAGAATCAAGAGACAAGAACCAAGAGCGAAAAATGAAATCACCAAGGCTGGTAGATAGAGTGATGCAAATAGCGTAAGTCTTTTATCTTGGTTCTAAATTCTTGTTTCTTGGCTCTCCATACCACAGACAAACTCTCCTTCAAAAGCCGCCTCAGGGCGCACTGCCTCGCGCTGATACAGCAGCGTATAGACACCGCCACAGCCGCTATGGCCCAGGCGCAGGAGTCTGCCAATAGCGAGGACAAAAGCTCTGCGGGAGATAAGTACGAGACCGGACGCGCTATGAGCCACATAGAGCGGGATAACTTTGCCTATCAACTCAGCGTGGCTATAGACGACCGCAATCAGTTTCTCGGAATAGACTGCGAAAGGCTTTATGACAAAGCCGATAATGGCGCTGTAGTGTGGAGCGGAGAGTTATTCTACTTTATTGCTACAGGGCTGGGAGTTTTATCCTTTGAAGGGATGAAGGTGGTGGCGCTTTCGCCGAAGGCACCGCTATCTGCCGCCCTGAGAGGCAAAGCAAAGGGTGAGAGTTTCACTCTCAATGGTAAAACGATTCTCATTACTGAAATATTCTGATTATTAACTTAGCTATATGGCAGCTACTACCACCACACTACCTACATCCGGAGAGATACTCAAACAGCTCAAGGCACTTGGCTCTCCATCTACCAAGAAAGTCCTCACCGCCCATGGCGCCCCCGAACCATTCTATGGCGTCAAGGTGGGCGATATGAAGCCGATACAGAAGAAGATCAAAAAGGACTATAAGCTCTCTTTGGAGCTTTTTGACTCCGGTATATCGGATGCCATGTATCTGGCCGGGCTGATAGCCGATGAGGATAAGATGACAAAGAAAGACCTCCGGCACTGGGCAGAGAAAGCCACCTGGTCCATGATCACTGAGTATGCCGTGTCCTGGGTGGCTGCGGAGAGTCGCTACGGTATGGAACTGGCGCTGGAGTGGATCGAGTCACCAAAGGAAAACATAGCCTGCGCCGGCTGGTGTACGCTCGGTCATATCGCCGCGCTGAAAGTCGACAAAGACCTCGACCTCCAGCTCTACAAGGGTCTGATAGAGCGGGTGGGCAAGACTATCCATGCTGCTCCTAATCGCGTGCGCTATTGTATGAATGGCTTTGTACTACAGGCCGGTGCCTATATCACTTCACTCACGGATCTGGCCGTCAAAACGGGCAAAGCTATGGGAAAAATACATGTCGATCAGGGCGGTACTGCCTGCCAGGTGCCCTCAATCCCTGAGTACATCAAGAAGATGGAAGCCCGCGGCCCGCTGGGCAAAAAGAAGAAGACGGTGAGATGCTGAGATTAAACTTGACAGAAAATAATGTTTATGGGATTATTTAATCTTTTCAAAAAGAAAAGGGGAATTCCTCTACCGGATGCTTATGCGTCTCTGATCAGTGCAGCAGACTATGCCGATGTAATAGGGATAGCACTACGCTATCATAAGGAAAAGCAAATAACAGTCATTAGCTCTGATGATGGTGACATTCATGTGTCTATCGATGGCCAGAGACAGCATAGGTACTTGGACAACCTGGTAAGGTGGATCATACAATCCCCTAAAGGAGATTGGAAGAAGATAATCTATGCTCATTTTGATAAGTTTAAAGATAACTCATCTGCTATCAAATTTTTCCAAAAGGATTTCGAGCATGCGTCACCACTGCTCAGGGTACTGATTAAAAATGACCAAATAAAATGGCCAGAAGAATCCTCTACGTTTTTGTCGAGATGTGATTTTCCCGGTACCCGTACTTTTATCGTGATAGAGTTTGAAAATCAATTCTGCTATATATCCACAAAGGATATACAAGAGTGGGAAATGCCAATTGATGAGATCTTCGATATTGCCATAGGCAACACGCCTGCTGAGGAAATAACATCAGTAACGGAGGGCACCCTTCTTGACAAATTTCCATTCTTTTTATTCCTGAGTGGGGATTTTTCCGCTTCCCTCATGCTCGATTTGCCCAATAGAGCACCATTTGCCGTAGGGAGCTATGGTACTATCATAGCGATACCTACCAAAGGAACAGCTTTTGCTCACCCTATAGAGAGCAAAAATGTACTTGATGTCGTAGTAGAACTATTACCGACAGTAGAGAAGTTCTATTATGAGGATCCGGGTCAAATTACTAATAATTTTTATTGGAGCTACAATGGTACCGTGCTTGTTTTGCCGATGGTCCGCACAGGAGAAACAACGGCGACAATTACACTTCCTGATGAGTTAATTTCTTTATTGAATTCTATTTGAAAGAAATACAGAGGGAGCAGGATAGCTATCCAAGAAACTGATCGGTTACTTTGCACTTTTGTAGGTGGACATGGTAAACTTGTAGCTAGACGTTGTACTATTGTGGCGTAACCTTTCAGATCTGTAGGTACACATGGATAAGAGAGAAGCCTTATCCACAAATGTCAATATCCAGTTACGGGACTGAAAAGTGTCTTGCGCAACTTTGGCAGGCAAAATAAGCCGCTATGCTGACACTCAACCTGAGCCGGATATTCAAGGCCCGCAATATCCATCAACCCTACAAGTTTCTCGTAGAGAGTGGCTTTGTGCCTTTCATAGCACATAAGTACAAGAATCATAAGGTCTCTCAAATACGAATAGACCACATAGAGCGGCTGTGTGTAGCACTAAACTGTACACCCAATGACCTTTTCGAGTGGTTTCCTGATAACCTGCTGGACAATAGGGAAGACCCGCTGCACAGCATACGCCAGCGGGAGAAGAAAACGGATATCAATAAACTAATGGCCCGGATGTCCCTGCAGCAGCTGGAGGAGGTGGAGCGGATGATCGTGACAGCGGCTATCTAACCAGGCGACAGACGCCAGGTATACAAAACGGAAAGCCCCGCTTCTATGCAGGGCTTTCATATGATAAAGGGAACTATTACTTCTTGACCAGCAGCTTAAATCCTGTGCCGTGTACGTTCAATATCTCCACGTTAGGGTCTTCTTTCAGGTATTTGCGCAGCTTGGCTATATAAACATCCATACTGCGACCGGCAAAGTAGCTATCCGTGCCCCACACGGTATTGAGGGCTATATCGCGCTCCAGCAGGCGGTCCAGGTGTACAGCCAGCATCTTGAGCAGTTCTGACTCCTTGGTGGTGAGCTTGAGCGGAGCACCACCATCCAGACTGAGGGTACGGCTGGCATTATTAAATACATAGCGGCCTATCTGGAATTCATTCTGCTCGCTGACCTCAGCCTTGGGCACACGCTTGAAGATATTGTCCATACGCAGGGTCAGCTCCTCCATGCTGAAGGGTTTGGTCAGGTAGTCATCTGCGCCGATCTTCAGTCCCTCTATGGTATCTTCTTTCAGCACCTTGGCAGTGAGGAAGATGATAGGCACCTGCGAGTTGGTACGGCGTATCTCCTTAGCCAGGGTGAACCCATCCTTCTTTGGCATCATCACGTCCAGGATGCACATATCAAACTTGCCGGATTTAAATTCATTCCAGCCGTCATCGCCGTTACGTTTCAGGGTCACATCATAGTTTTTGAGTTCGAGAGAGTCCTGGAGAAGGTTGCCGAGGTTGTTGTCATCTTCCACCAGCAGGATGCGCCTTTTGATTGCCATGGTAGGGGTTATTTTTTAACAAGTTAGACAAGGTTAAATTTAACAGTTTAACCAACATTAACCAATTAACAAAACTTTAGAAAATCATCGGCGAACGCACTAAAAAGGTAGGAAAATGTCAAAGCGACTACCCTTGCCCAGCTCACTGGAGACACGGATCGTACCGCCGTGAGCGTCTATAATGATCTTGACATAGCTCAGGCCGAGGCCAAATCCTTTTACATTATGGATATTGCCGGTAGGCACACGATAAAACTTCTCGAAGATCATCTTTTGGTTCTCCGCAGAGATGCCTATCCCGTTATCCTCTACAGAGATGGTCACGCCGCGGCTATCACTGGCAGATGACACTTTGATATGCAGCATGTCTTCCTTGCGGTACTTGATGGCATTTTCTATGATATTGAAGATCACATTGCTGAGATGAGATTTATCGCCGCGGATCTTGTCATTCACTGCGGCCAGGTGGCGTGTCAGCTCTCCATTCTCAGAGGAGATGCGTAGCTCCAGAGAGTCGCAGATATCACTTAGCAGGTGATTGATGTGTATGTCTGACACATTGAGTTTAAACTCACCCTTGTCAAAGCGGGCCACCTGCAGTACATTCTCTATATGGCCGCTCAGGCGCTTATTCTCCTCCTCTATGATACCTGAGTAGCGCTTGATCTTGTCAGGGTCTGCCAGTACCTTTTCGTTTTTCATCATCTGCGTGGCGAGAGAGATGGAGGCCACAGGTGTCTTAAACTCATGGGTCATGTTATTGATAAAGTCGGTCTTGAGCAGGTCGAGCTTTTTCTGACGGAAGATGATATAGAACGAGGTGCCGAATGCCGCCGCGATGATCAGCACAAAGGTGATAGTAGTAGCCAGCATGAGCCACATGGACTGGAGCAGATAGCTTTTCTTATTAGGAAAATAGAGCACCAGGATGCCGGAGTTTTTGTATAGGTCATTGGCAAAGAGCGGCATGGTGTAGTAGTTCATCTTGACCGCATTGGGCATATCCTTTAGCGTGCCGATGATAGGCACATGAGAGAAGTGGTCAAAGACCGCGTACCGGTAGGGCGTCTTGATACCCGTCTCGGTGATCTCGCGCTCTATCAGTGAGCTGACACGGGCAGAGTCTACCCGGTCGTGCAGGCACTTGTCATCCAGCATAAACTTGACCGCAAGGTCCTGGAATAACGTGTTGTACTTTTTAAACTGCTGCTCTATCAGCTTGCGCTCGCGCTCGGCCTTTGACATGGGCTGTGCCAGGTCGTATTTATCCTCTACTATAGCCGAGGGGTGCTCCTGCAGATAGGTGACGGTGCCTATAAACTTTGACACAAAGGCACCCGATGTATCGCTAAAGCCAAACTTGATCGCATGCTGCCCTACAGAGTCTATGAGGCGAAAGTTATTGTACTCCTTCATGCTCTGCACGGTGTCGTACATCTTATTTACCATCTTGCCCATATTAGGGAAGCCGGCATTGTGAAAGTAGGTATCGGCCTCATTCATCTCGAGATTGAGAGAGACCTGATTCATAGCCTGCAGCACACCCTGGTCAAAACGGTCCTCCCGCAGCCGGTAGCTCTGCCATACCCAGGCCACCTGTATGCCTACGAGACCTATGAGTACGAGGCAGGTGCCTATCAGGATGGCGTTGATATTACTGAGCTTCATGTGCATGCGAATTTAACGTTTTCGCCCAAGAGCGTTATCGGGGCTTAACAGAGATTAACGGGGGAGGAGACCGCGCGGGACGACACGGTAGATGGGCCACAAGACAGCCGCCGGTCTGACATACTCCTATCAGAAGTACCCAACAAGCTCAAAAACCAAAAGCCCCACACATCAGCCCGGAGGCTCGACGGCGGGAACTTTTAAAACAAAACAAGAAGCCTAGTACACCAGCTCGCTATCGGCCAGCATCTCATTCATATGCTCCAGCTGGAAGGAATTGAAACCGGTATGTTTCAGATTGATCATCTTGACCGCAGCCAGTGATTTGAAGTCGTCCGGATAGGAGGCCAGCTCCGGGTTGTGGCTCAGGTTGGCCATGCGGAGGCTGGAGATAGAGGCCAGCTCCATCGGTATGTTTTTGAAGGAGTTGTGGCTCAGGTCTATCTTGCTCAGGGCTATGAGGCCGGCTACAGAGACGGGCAGTGTAGCCAGTTGGTTTCCCGACAGGGATAGCCGCTCCAGCTGTGTGAGGCAGCCCAGGCACTCCGGCAGGCGGGTCAGCTTGTTATTGCTCAGGTCCAGGTCGCGCAGGCTCTTCATCTGGGCCAGCTCCTCGGGCAGCTCCGTCATATCGGCGCCGCTCAGGTCCAGGCGGGCTATGTGGGTCATGGGGATGATCCGCTTCACATCTACGGCGGCGTGTACGAACATATTAGACCCCAGGGCCAGTTCGCGCAGCTCGCCCAGGTGGGTGATAGACGCAGGCAGCTCCGTCAGTAGGTTGCCATTCAGTTTCAGAACCTGCAAAGACAGGCTGGAGGGGATATTGGCCGGCAGGCCATCTATCAGATTGTCAGAGAGATCCAGCACCCGCAGGCTATGCGCGGCAAATAGCTCTGCGCTCACCTCCGTCATCCTGTTGTGCGCCAGGTATAGCTCCTGTACGCGGCTTTGGGCAAAGCCCTTAGGCAGCTCGCTGAGGCCGTAGTAGCTCAGGTCTGCCACACGAAGGTGCGGCAGCTTAAACAGCTCCGGGCTCACCGTAGTGGCCTCTGTGGCGGTATCCATAGGCAGCGCGCTGAAAGCCTGGCTCACATAGATCTCCTCCAGGCTGGTCAGGGCGCGTATCTCGTCAGGTATGTGCTGTATCTTATTGCCCCGCAGGATCAGCTTCCTCAGGTTTGTCATCTGGTAGACTGCGGGCGGTATCTCGGTCAGCTGGTCGTCAGAGAGGTCCAGCATGACCACCTGCTGGCAGGCCAGCGGATCAGTGGGCAGGTGCGAGGTCCCTTTCTGGTGCAGGTCCAGTATGGTAAATTGCTGGGCGCTGAGGGCCATGCCGATACAGCACAGCAGCGCGGTGAGGGTAGGGCGGGCTAGTTTCATACTCTCCTATACGATACAAGTCAAGGCTTGTTTCAGGTCGGATATCAACACCTCTGCAGTCTCCAATCCTATATACAGTCGCACCAGGTCAGGGGGGTAGGTACGCACCCCGTCATAACTCGCTGGATAGAAAGCACAAGCGGGCATGATGAGGCTCTCGTGACCACCCCAGCTCACGGCCATTTTAAAGAATTGCAAAGCCTCACAAAACTTTTCTATCCGGCTGATATCATCTGTAGCCAGGTGGATGGAGAAGAGGCCGCCATTCCAGGTCATTTGCCGCTTCGCTAAATCAAACTGCGGGCTATCGGGGTCAAAGGCATACAAGACCGACCGCACGGCAGGGTGCCCCTTCAGAAAGGCTACCACCGCCTCCGTCGTCTCGCCTGTCTGCCGCATCCGTATCGGCAGGGTGCGCAGGCCGCGCAGCATGAGCCAGGCATCGTGAGGGGAGATGATCGCGCCGAGGTTCATGAACTCTGACCTGTATATCGCTCCGATGCGCTCGTGGCTACCTATGATCACACCGGCTATCACATCGCTGTGGCCATTGAGGTATTTGCTCGCGCTGTGTACCTCGAGGTCTATGCCCATCTCTATGCACCGCTGGCCTATGGGCGTGCTGTAGGTATTGTCTATTATGGTAGTGATACCGCGCTGCCGCGCAAAAGCGGCTAACGCCCGTAAGTCTTGCAGCTCAAAGGTGAAAGTATTGGGGCTCTCCAGGATAAAGAGGCGCGTATTCTCCTTTACAGCCTCTGTATAGCTCTCCACCGTGAGACCATCTACAAAGGTCGTCTCTACGCCAAACCGCTTCAGGATGATGCGGCAGAGCTTCTCCGTCCAGCTATACGGCTTGCGCACGCAGATGATGTGGTCACCGGCCTTGACCGAGGCGATCACCGCAGTAGCCATCGCTGCCGCACCACTGCCCAGCACCAGTGCGTCGTCGGCACCCGCCAGCGCAGCCAGCTTTTTGCGGAGTATTTCTACCGTAGGATTATTGCCCCGCGTATACAGGTGGGCCTGTGTCTCCCGCTCAAAGGCCCCGCGCAGGGCGGCCACGGTAGGAAAGGCAAAATTGCTCGACTGTATCACGGGCGGTGCTATGGCGCCGTAGTACTCCTCGCGGTCTTCGCCGAGGATATTCAGGATGTAGGAGATGTCCATGCTTTCTTTTGACGCTGCAAAGTAAGGGAATAGAGAATAATGAATAGAGAATAGAGAATAGAGAATAGAGAATAACGAATAATGGAATGCAATGGAATACAGGACTAAAAAAGCCCGCGTCATCCTATGTTTGCTTCAAGCGATCGGACAGTATCTTAAATTAGGAGATATT
>JAFDYQ010000011.1 GCA_018267365.1 Bacteroidota bacterium
GTAAATGATATTCGCGGAAAGGTATATAAAATTATATTATTTATGTATTTGATTTTATAGAATGTAATGCCTTTTCGAGAAAGCTAATCAGGCATTGCTTTCCAGCTTCTTCAGCCTGCTATCCAGCGCCATCAGAAAGATGATGATACCCACAAAGATGATAGTCAGGACACCCACTACCACGTAGATCTTCAGATTGCTTTCCATCAGCGTATGGATAGGCTGCTCGCCCTGCGCCGTGGCGGATAAGGTGGTGAGGAGCGTGATGGCGATGGCAGTTATTTTTCTCATTGAGATGATTTTTTGAGTTGAAGCAGGCGGATGCGCACCAGTACTGAGAGTATCCAGAAGCCGAGCATGGTCCAGCCGATCACAGCAGGGTAGAAGAAGAGGCGCAGGTGGCTATCGAGGTCATATTTGCTAAAGGCCGGATTGCCGCCATTGCCGGGATGCAGTGAGGCTGTGAGCCGCGGTATGATAAAAATGAACAGCATGAAGATGACGATCGCAAAAATATTGTACACGGCACTGATACGCGCGCGCTGTATCTCGTCTGTGAGAGAGCCGCGCAGCACGATATAGGCCAGGTAGATGATCACGCCTACTGCAGCGCCGTGGAGTTTGGGATCATTGGGCCAGGGTGAGCCCCAGGTGTAGGTAGCCCACATCATGCCTGTAGACAGGCCCAGCGCGCCAAAGAGCAGCGCCGCAGAGATAGCCTGAGAGGCCATCACATCGTCTGCCAGATCGCCGGTGCGCAGGTAGCGGATACTATATACCAGTGAGAAGATCACCAGAAACATCATGGTAAACCACATCGGCACGTGAAAGAAGGTATTGCGGATAGACTGGAAGAGTATCTCACGAAACGGGAATACGAACTGCTTTGAGTGCGCATTCACGATCTCGGGTGTCACCGGCTTCAGCCGTGCAGCGGTGCTATCTGTATGGCTGCCTGCTTTGGCTACGGTAGCGAAGGTCATGACCAGTGTGCCATCCAGCCTGTCATTTAGCACGAGGTCAAAGTTCTTATTGGGTTCACCGCCCAGATCAGCGGTGGGTACATGAAAGATCACGCGGGCTGTACTATTGATGATGGGTATGATCGAGTCAGCAGCGTAAAAATCCACGCCGGTAGCCGGCTTGAACCACACCTGCAGATCGCCCGCATCCTGAAAATGGGTATTGTATCCCGTCACTACAAAGTCTACCGTGCTATCAGTGGTAAAATTGACCGGGGCGATGGAGCGGAGCCCCGGCCCCAGCGGCACCAGCATGCCGCCTATGAGTACATACAGCAGGATGATCGCTGCCACATATTTCCACCATTGCTGTTTGAAAAGATTGATCATTGGAGGCTGCCTATTTGTAGCATGGAGGAGTTCCATACCCTTTCGGATTTATTCGCGCCAAATATAGGGAAAAAGGATATAGGCCAGCAGCAATTCCATCACGTTGAAAGCTGCCAGCAGCAGGAGGTTTTTCATCATATCAGGGTCTGCACCTGTGGCAGCCATACAGGAGGCGCTGAGCCGGGTGACGAAGATCAGTATCGGGATAATGATCGGGAAGCCGAGCACAGCAATGAGCGTGGCATTATTGCCCGCGCGGGAGGCTATGGCACCCATGAGTGTAAAGAGAAAAGAGTACCCCGTGCCACCCAGGAGGGCCGTAGTGAGAAAGAGAGGCAGGTTCTGCACCGGATCGCCCACTACTACCGCAAATACGATAAAAGCCAATAAGATCAGAAACACAGTAAAGACAAAATTGTAGATCAGCTTGGACGCGATCACGGCCTGCGGGCTGGCTATATAGTAGTAATAATAGCTGCGCCCCGGAGGCTCACGAAAGAAGCCATTGGCTATGGCATTGATACTGCTAAAGAGGATGATGAGCCAGAAGAAGATACTCCAGATCACGGGGCTCATATCGCGGATACTGTCATTGTAATTCAAGGAAAAGTAGATAACCAATACAGATGAGAGTACATACAGTACGATGCCACCGAGCGCATACCTATTGCGAAACTCGATAAGGAGATCCTTGCGGAATATGGTGAGGGCCGAGCGGAACATTCACTGACAAATATAAAGCACTCAACGTGATAGGTAGAAAAACTTACCAAGACATATGATACTGCTCAGGAGATATCCGATGTTATTTCAGTATTTTTGGGTAAACAGCACCCCGCCGGAGTGGTGGCATGGTTTTTCCGATAGATCAAGTATAAAACGGGAAATATCATGAAAGAAAAGACAAAAATAGCACTCGGCGTACTGGCGGGTGCGGCAGCGGGAGTAGCGGTAGGTTATGCCCTCTCGGATCAGGAAACTATAGCTAGCCTGAAGGACACACTGGCTGAGGCGGTAGAGCAATTTAACCTCAAACTGCAAAATATGATAGAAAACAGCCAGGACTATCTGGGAGATCTCAAGGATAAGGTAACTGATACCACTGATGAGCTCACAGCGGGCATACAAAATATGGAAGGATAATATTTATAAACCATAAATCTGATCATCATGGCAGGCAAAAGAAAACAAATGGAAGCACCGGAGCCGGGCTCCAACTATGAAAAAATAAAAGACGAAGTAGTGAGCCTCATCACCGGTCAGGAAACCGGCAGCAAGGAAGACATAAACTATGCTAAAGTAGTAGCCAGAGTCACCCTGATCCTGGTAGCGCTGTATGGCATAGGCCGGGTCAAAATGCTCCGGCAACTGGCCTTCTCCATAGCCAGTGCGGCGGTGACCAAGTGGCTGGCAGACAAGGCTGCCGGAGTAGTAGCCAAAGAAATAGCGTAAAAAGAAATGTACGCTTGCCAGAAGGTGGCAAGGTATGTGTGAGCGGCGTGTATAGCTATATACGCCGCTTTTTTTATCTCCTAAATGCAATTACAGTTTGCCGGGACTGTATATTTACAATGCTCAGGATATATGGAAGAACTTCTTCATAAGTTTCGCGACAAATTTAGCTACCTGCCGGAGGCCAAGCTGGAGGATGCTCTGAGTATGGGTGAAGTGGTGATGCTCGAGCCCGGCCAGGTATTTGTGCGGCGTGGGGAGCGCAGTACCAGGGCCGCCCTGATACTGCAGGGCATGATGCGAAACTACCTGACAGACAGGAACGGTGAAGAGGTGACCGTACTACTGGCTACCGAGATGCAGACCATAGCGCCACACGCTGCTATCTTTCTGGATATGCCTGCCACGGAGACATCTGAGGCACTGGAGCCTACCATACTGCTGGCTACAGATTTCAAAGTATTCAAACAGAAAGCCCTGTCAGACCTGGACCTGATGCATGTATACAGCACTATAGTGGAGGAGACACTGATTCATGCCATCCGGCGCATAGAGGAGTTTACCCAGAGCAGCCCTGAGGAGCGCTACCAGCGGATCCTGCGCGAGCAGCCGGAGCTGATAGATCGCGCTCCACTGAAGTATCTCGCCTCCTACCTCGGTATCACACCTGTATCACTCTCGCGGATCAGAAAAAGGATCAGCGGCCACCGAAATTAACCTTTGTAAAGTGCTTTTGGGATGGCACCTGGTAGCTTTGCTGCCAAGTAAACCCAATCAATATGCTAGACGATCTGTACAACGGTAACTAAGCACACCTGTAGAAAACTCTTTACCCCACCCAACTGAAACCCGTCACGAAAATATAGTGGCGGGTTTTTTTATTTCATGCCAGACCTGCCTCACTGCATATGGCCTCTACCATCGGATTGGAGAACTTGCCCTGCGGGTCCAGATGTCTCCGCAGCGCACAGAAGGTGTCCAGCTGAGGATACTGCACGTGTAGGTACTGCGGGTCTATGTGATACTCTTTGCCCCAGTGTGGACGGCCATTGTACCTGACAGCCAGCTTTTCAAAATCGTGCAGCAAGGCGTCCCATCCACGGTCGCCTATGAGGTAGCAGCCTATCCAGATGGAGTCGCGCCGGTAGCAGGGGCTGAGGGCATAGTCGTCTCCTTTCACAAATCGGATCTCCTGTATGAAGTTGATCTTATGCTCGCTCTCGTCTATCATTTTGCGGTAGGCGCTCAGGACTTCTTGTGCATCGCGCAGGTCAAAGGCCCACTCCGCCTCGCGGTGGATGGGCGGGTCGGCCACATTGAAGACACGGTAGGATTTCTCTATCCTATCCAGCGGAGAGCGGAAGGAGAGGACGAGTATCTTATTGAAGAAAGGGCGCAGGGATGGCAGGAAGTTTCCTATCCATACCAGGAAGCGATACACCAGCACAGAGAGTACCTCATCCATCAGCCACTGGCGCAGGCGGGAGTCATTAGCGGGGGCGGAGGTGCGCTGGTACTGATATAGTACGATGTCATTCACGTGGGGAAACCACCACATCTTGAAGTGATCTGTGGTAGCGACGAGATCATCCAGCTTCGTCAGCATCTCATCAAAATTCATAGAACAAGTGCGGTCGTGCAGTCGAAAAGCCTCGCAGATATGAATAGTGATCTCAGACACGACACCCAGCGCACCGAGGCTGATGATGGCGAGGTCAAAGGTTTCTTTATCAGTGTCGCGGTCCAGTGTCAATCTATGGCCATCTGCCTGTATCAGGGTGAAGCGCTGCACCTGTGAGGCCAGTATCTGATACTGTATACCGGTGCCATGGGTAGCAGTAGAGATAGCACCTGCCAGGGACTGCTGCGCTATAGAGCCGAGATTGATCAGGGCGAGGCCCTGTGTGTCGAGGTAGTCATTGAGCTGCCAGAGCTTGATACCTGCCTGTACTGTGAGGAGCTTCTGCTCTCGGTCCAGTGAGAGGACGCGGTTGTATTTATCCAGATTGATCAGGGCCTCACTGGTGTGGCAGAGTGCAGACCAGGAGTGGCCGGTGCCTACCATGCGCACCTTTTCATGCCCATGGATGATGTCTATCAGCTCCGCCTCAGACTCAGGCTGGTAGTAGTGGGGCGCGGTGTACTCCAGATTTCCGGCCCAGTTGCGAAAGCGATAGTCTCTCTGTGGTGTGACAGCCATAGTGCGTATATCCGTGAATGTACGAAAGTCCGGGGGCATTATCAGCTGCCCGGCCAGCAGCGCAGGAATCGCTCTACCTCTCGCGGGGAGCGCAGCCTGACGAAGGTGATATGTGCATATCGCGGGTCAGCCATGGTGCGCTCATATTTCACAATGTTGGAGGCATGGGTATTGTAGGCCCATTTTACGATAGAGTCCTTGCCCAGGAGTTTGCTCCACGTTTCCCTGTTGCCCGTACCGGGCCAGAGCTCGCGCTGTGTGAGTATGCGGCTCAGTGCGCGCGTGGTGACGCGGTAAAGCGTCAACGGCAGGGAATAGTCCAGCCAGATGACCAGTTGCACACGGGCCCACTTGACAGGCTGAGTGGCTTTATAGTTGCCGTCTATGACCCAGCTATCACCGGAGAGGGCTTGCTCTATTTTTTGAAAGAAAACTTCCGGTGTTACTTCCTTCCAGTTTGGCAGCCAGAAGAGCTGATCCATCTCTATGTGCGGGGCGCCGATCTTTGCCGCCAGGCGCCGGGCAAAGGTAGATTTGCCGCTGCCGCTGGTGCCTATCACGCTGATGCGCCTGATGTCTGTGGGGAGGGTTTTCACGGGCACAATTTACATCAAAGCCGGTGCAAAAGTTATCTGATTGCTTTTCAATAGATAGCAACGGAATGACAAAGAAATAACATTATATCGGTGGCGGTGGCACAGGCCTTGAGGCTATATTCTCACTCAATAATTCCTCACCAAAAATCAATGCCATGAAAAAGCAACCTGAAAAGAAAAAGCCGGGTAGCGGTGCATCGGGCCTGGAGCTGAATGAAGTTTTCTCTGATGTAGGGCAGCAGCTGCAAAATACGGACCCTGATAAGCTGGCTATGCCACCAGTGGAAGAGCAGGACCGTACAGATCACGCCGCGAAGCCGCTGATCCATACGGAGCCCGATCAGCAGCCGGGTATTTATCATGATAATATCTATGACCCTGCTGATATCAGCAGGCATCAGTCCGGTGCGGAGGGGATCACCCCTACAGATGCCCCATCAGAAGATGAGGATGATAGCCAGACAGTAAAAGGCCTGAAAGACCTGCACCAGCGCGCCCGCCAAAATGCTGAGAAGGGTGAGGATGATAATCCTAATGACGACCTGCTGCTCAATAGCCACACTTATTTGTAGATTGTGCGCTATGAGTGATGCTGTCAGAGTATATATACTCCGTGCTGATGACACGGAGTTTTTTGTGCGGGAAAATGCGCCCAAAGAGCCGCTATTGCATGTCAGTGATGGCAGGTACGGCAAGCTGTATAACCGTATGGACTTTGAAGTAGCTAAACCGCTGCATGAAAAAATAGGTGAAGAGGCTACGGAGAAAGCATTCCACGATTTTGACCAGTGCCAGAGATATCTGGAGGACAATCCTGCGCCGTGGGAAGATGAGGAGGTACCGAGCTATCTGGAGTGATTTTGTTTAACCAAAAACGCGGAAACGCAAAAAGGGAATTAAATAGTAAAGCCATTCACTTAGGATGGCTTTACTGTATATAAAAATGATGTATTCTCTAGTATAAACTATACTGCCAAAATCAA
Organism: Bacteroidota bacterium; assembly: GCA_018267365.1. Classification (GTDB taxonomy): domain Bacteria; phylum Bacteroidota; class Bacteroidia; order Chitinophagales; family LD1; genus UBA1941. Next base: position 6,584 of record JAFDYQ010000011.1, read on the forward strand.
ACATCCGAAATCCGAAATCCGAAAATCCTTACGCCGGCACCTGCACGCCAAACTCCTGGAGTACCTGTGGTAGCCAGGCATTGAGGCGGCCGTTTGTCAGCTCGTCCTGATTGTCGGTGTCGAGGCAGAGGCCTACGAACTGGTCGCCGCGCTGTGCCTTTGATACATCGTGCTCGTAGCCCTTCACTGAGGTGAAGCCGCAGAGGGTGCCGTGGCCTTTCTCTACGATCTCTGCAAATACGCCCAGCGCATCGCAGAAATATGCTGCATAGCCATACTGGTCACCGAGGCCAAAGAAGGCCACCTTCTTGCCCGTGAAATCTATCTGCTCCATCTCGGGGATAAACTCCTCCCAGTCGCCCTGCAGCTCTCCGTCATACCAGGTAGGCATGCCGATGATGAGCAGGTCATATTTGGCCATGTCTTCTTTCTTCTTTTTGTAGATCTCATACATATCTACAGAGTCCGGGCCGAGCATGGCCTCCAGTTTCTTCTTTATCTCCTTGCTTATGGTTTCCGTGTTGCCTGTATCTGTACCATAAAACAGTCCTATCTTGGTCATATGTATCGGGGCTATTACTTTCTGTTGTCTGATTTGCTTTCGTCTGCTTTGATCGGTGAGTTGACCGCGTCTTTTTTCTTGAGGTCTTTCTCACGCTTTTGCAGTTCTTTCTTGGTTGGGTTCAGCACGGCAAATTCTGACTTGTCGTGCATCACTGCCAGTGCTTTCTTGTAGGAGTCGTTCATCTCGTTTGTCACGCGCCAGAAGGCCACATTGTCAAACATATCGCGCGCTATGAGGCTCTTGACCTGATTGAGGAAAAGCGGCTTGCTGCGCTGCATCTCCGTCTCGTTGCGCTTTACGCTATCGCGATCACCCTTCTTATACATTTCCTCCAGGATCGCATCTGTGACATGAAATCCTGCGATGAAAGCATCTGCTGTAGGATACTGTGACTTCAGCTCCTGGCGGTGACGGTCTACATACTCCAGGCTGAAGCTATTCAGTATACCCTTGCCACGGATGCCCTGGTAGTATCCCGAGTTGAGAGAAGTATCTACCGGCACAAATATCTCAGGCACCACACCGCCGCCGCCATATACTTTGCGGAGGTTCTTGGTGTAGTAGGTCAGCGAGTCGGGAAATACCATATTGGTATCTGCGCCAAAAAGCTCACCACTCTTGATACGCTTGGTGTACTCGTCATAGTAGTCCTTCTTGCCCTTGTCGTACGGGCGCTGGATGCAGCGGCCGCTAGGGGTATAGTAGTGCGCTACAGTGAGGCGTACTACAGAGCCATCAGGGAAAGCATACGGCTTCTGTACGAGGCCTTTGCCAAAGCTGCGGCGGCCTATCACCAGGCCACGGTCCAGATCCTGCATACAGCCGGAGAAGATCTCAGAGGCCGAGGCAGAGCCCTCATCTATCAGCACGATCAGCTTGCCGTCTTTCATCGTGCCCTTGTTGTCAGAGAAGTATTCCTCCTTTGGCGCGTGGGCGCCTTTGGTGTAGACGATCAGCTCTTTCTCACCCAGAAACTCATCGCAGAGCTGAATGGCGGTCATCAGGTAGCCGCCGGTATTGCCCTGCAGGTCCATGATCAGGTCCTTCATGCCCTGGCGCTTCAGCTTCTCTACCGCACCAAAAAACTCAGACATGGTGGACGCAGAGAAACGGAGCAGTTTGATATAGCCTGTGGTAGAATCTGCCATATAGCTGGCATCTATCGAGTAGATAGGTATTTTGTCACGCTGTATCACAAAGGTGAGAAGGTCATTGCCGGCAGAGGCGCGGCGGATACCGACCTTCACTTTGGTACCCTTGGGGCCGCGCAGGCGCTTGATCACGCCATCGTTATCTATCTTGATGCCGGCTACGGTCGAGTCATTGATGGTCACGATCTTGTCTCCTGCCTCTATGCCCACCTTCTCTGATGGACCGCTAGGGATCACCTCGAGCACCATGATCGTATCGCGCAGCAGCTGAAAGGTTACGCCGATGCCCTCAAAATTGGCTACCAGCGGTTCGTCAGATTTCCTGAGGTCCTTGGCCAGTATGTAGCTGGAGTGCGGGTCCAGCTCTTCGAGTACCTTATTGATAGCAGCATCGGTGAGCTTTTCTTTATTGACAGTATCGGTATAGTAGGAGTCGAGCAGGTGTAGCAGCTCGCGGTATTTCTCACCCTGATCTATAGTAGACTGCGCATGAGTAGGCAAAATGCACAGTCCGAATATCAGGGCACACAAGATCTTTTTCAATGACATCTGTTTATACGTGAATAATTGCACATTTGCCTCAAAGGCAAAAGGCGAAGTTAACAAACCTGTGGACTTAACTCAAATTTCGGTTTTCGTCACCTAAAATGCACCGTTTCCGGCATATTTTCAGAGTTTTTGGCGATCCCCGCCTGATAATATACGGGTAGGCGGCTATTCTGTTATATTTATGCCCTTATGCAGTAGCCTTGTGGCTTTTTCGCATACTTTCTATACATATAAAAGATAAACCATAAATGGAATTCGATTTCAGGGCCATAGAGCAGAAATGGCGCAAGCAGTGGGAAGATAATGGCATCTATCGCGTGACAGAGGACACGACGAAGCCAAAGTATTATGTGCTGGATATGTTTCCGTATCCGAGTGGTGCGGGCCTGCATGTGGGGCACCCGCTGGGCTATGTGGCGTCTGATATCTATGCCCGCTACAAGCGGCTGAAGGGCTTCAACGTGCTGCACCCGATGGGCTTTGATGCCTTTGGCCTGCCGGCAGAGCAGTATGCCATAGAGACCGGCACGCCGCCACAGGTTACTACTGATAAAGCCATCGCGACCTACAAGGAGCAACTGGGCAAGATCGGATTCAGCTATGACTGGAGCCGCGAGGTGAAGACCTGCGACCCGAGCTACTACAAGTGGACGCAGTGGATATTCCTACAATTATTCGGCAGCTGGTATAACCGTGAGAAAGATAAAGCAGAGAACATAGACACGCTGATCGCGCGCTTCGCGCACAGTGGCACGGATGGTTTTGCGCAGTTTGATAAGGAAGACCACGCGCCGTTCACTGCGGCAGAGTGGAAAGGCTTTTCTGAAGAGGAGCAGCAGCACATCCTGATGCACTACCGCCTGGCCTACCAGAGCTATAGCGAGGTGAACTGGTGCGAGGCGCTGGGCACCGTACTGGCCAATGACGAGGTGAAGGACGGCAAGTCTGAGCGCGGCGGCTACCCGGTGGAGCGCAGGAAGATGCGTCAGTGGTTCCTGAGGATCACGGAGTACTCTGACCGCCTGCTGCGCGGGCTGGATACGCTGGACTGGAGCGAGGCCATGAAGGATATGCAGCGCAACTGGATAGGGCGCTCAGAGGGGGCTATCATACAATTCAACCTCACCCAAACCCTCTCCAAAGGAGAGGGCTTAAATACAAATACAACAAATGCTGGTAAGCCAGGTTTTTATCATACAGATCCATTATCATGGAATGCGAACATTGATAAAGCTAAACAGCACAGGCTTGATCCTACTGAGGCTGAGGAAATTGTTTGGCAACGATTGAGGGGTAGCGCTACCGGTCATAAAATAAGGAGGCAACATTTGATCGGCTCGTATATCCCGGATTTCGTCTGCATTATCAAGCGCCTTGTGATCGAAATAGATGGCCCGATACACGATGATCAGGTAGAAGCTGATCAAGAAAGAACAGATGAACTAAAGCAGCATGGTTTTGAGGTCATTCGTTTCAAAAATGAAGCTGTGTTTGCTGATATAGATGCCGTGGTCAATGCAATTAAAATAAAGCTTGATTCACTTCCTGATGTATCGTATGACGGTACCATCTCAGAAGAAGTATCTGAGGATGCATTAGCTCCCTCTCCTTTGGAGAGGGCGGGGGGTGAGGTGGCTGTTTTTACCACCCGCCCCGATACCATCTTTGGTGCGACCTTTATGGTCATCGCACCGGAGCATGAACTCGTGGCATCACTCACCACTCCTGCACAGCAGAAGGAAGTGGACGACTACATCACCTACGTGAAAAGCCGCAGCGACATAGAGCGCCAGCAGGAGAAGCGCGTGACGGGTGCCTTCACGGGCAGCTATGCGCTGAATCCATTTAATGGCGCGCGCATACCGATCTACCTGGCGGAGTATGTGCTGGCGGGCTACGGTACAGGTGCCATCATGGCCGTGCCGGCAGATGATGAGCGCGACAGGAAGTTTGCAGAGAAATTTGGGCTGCCGGTGGTGGAGGTGATAGACAAGAGCATGTACCCCGGCGCGACCATAGAGGACAAGGTGGGCAAGATGATCAATAGTGACTTCCTGAACGGGATGGAGGTGAAAGATGCGATCAAGGCCATGCTGGAGAAGGTAGAAGAGCTCGGCATAGGCAAGCGCCAGGTCAACTACCGTCAGCGCGACGCGGGCTACAGCCGCCAGCGCTATTGGGGTGAGCCATTTCCTATAGTGTATAAAGGCGACCTGCCCTATCCGCTGCCGGTGAGCGAGCTGCCGGTGGTGCTGCCAGATGTGACGAGCTACAAACCATCCGGCGATGGCCGCTCACCACTGGCTAATGCTACGGAATGGGTTACGACACCACAAGGCCAGCGCGAGACGGATACGATGCCGGGCTATGCAGGCTCCAGCTGGTACTTCCTGCGCTATATGGACCCGAAGAATCCGGATGCCTTTGCGGCAAAGGAGAAGATAGACTACTGGCAGAATGTGGACCTCTACCTGGGCGGCAGCGAGCACGCAGTGGGCCACCTGCTGTACTCACGCATGTGGCATAAGTTCCTACATGACCTGGGCTATGTGCCTACGGAGGAGCCGTTTCAGAAGCTAGTAAATCAGGGGATGATACAGGGGGTGAGTAAATATGTTTATAGGCTCATACCACAAAACGGTAAGCCTATCTACATATCATATTCGTTAGTTAAAAGAATCCAGCTTCCACCATTAGGAATGGGAATTTTGGACTTCCAATCGGTTAATTTTTTATTGCCTCTGCTTCAACCTGTTTTATCCCAAGAACACTACTTAGGTTTTATTGGGGAAATATGGATTGACAAAGTTAAAACAGATATTTCTTTTACTGACAACGACACACTTAATATAGATCAATTCAAACAATGGAGAACGGAATATAACGACGGCATTTTCATATTGGACGATGACAGATTTACTTGTGAGCCTATAGTTGAAAAAATGTCAAAGTCAAAGTATAACGTTGTCAATCCCGATGTGGTAATTGAGAAATATGGCGCAGACTGTTTCCGTATGTTTGAGATGTTTCTCGGGCCGCTGGATCAGTCTAAGCCGTGGGATGATCAGGGTATAGGTGGCGTGGAGAAATTTCTGAGGAAATTCTGGAGGCTATTCTATGATGATAAGGGTGGCTATCGCGTAAGCGATGAGGCGGCGACCGATGCAGAGTACAAAGTACTGCACAAGACGCTGAAGAAACTGTCTGAAGATATCGAGCGCCTGGCGTTTAATACCTGCGTGAGCCAGTTTATGATCTGTACCAATGAGCTGATAGACCTAAAGTGTACCAAGCGCGCCATACTGGAGCCGCTGGTGATCGCGCTGGCACCGTTTGCGCCATTCATCAGTGAGGAACTGTGGGCATCACTGGGGCATAGTGATAGCGTGCACAAGGCTGTCTTCCCTAAAGTAGAGGAGAAGTATTTGGTCGAGAGCTCCTTCACCTATCCGATCTCTATCAATGGCAAGGTGCGCGCGAACCTGCCTTTTGCACTGGACCTCTCTGAGGCCGATGTGAAGGCAGCGGTGCTGGCGAATGAGATAGTACTGAAATGGACAGAGGGTAAAGAACCTAAGAAGTTCATCTTTGTTAAGGGTAGGATAGTGAATGTGGTGATCTAGGGAATTGTAGAGACGCAATACTTTGCGTCTTCCTATATGATGAACCAATAGAAACGAGACGCAAAGTATTGCGTCTCTACAATTAGGAGGCAAATGCAATTCATTAAAGAAAAACAAAACCGGGTCTTCATCTTCCTCGCGGCATTCTTTCTGACGAATGCAGTGGTGGCGGAGTTTATGGGTGTCAAGATATTCTCGCTGGAGGATACCTTTGGCTGGTCTAAGTTTACGTTTCATCTATTCGGGCAGGAGATCAAGGGTTTTAGCCTGACCTGTGGCGTAATCCTGTGGCCGTTTGTGTTTGTCTTTACAGATATTATCAATGAGTACTTTGGTACGCGCGGGGTGCGGTTCCTTTCTTTCATAGCGGCGGCGATGATCGCCTACACCTACGTGATGCTGAACCTTGCGATCCACGTGGCACCTGCCGACTGGTGGATACATACTTCACAGTACGGACCGGACTTCGACTTCTCTCATGCCTATAACGCAGTCTTCGGGCAAGGCAATAACATCATCGTTGGTTCCCTTATCGCCTTTATGATCGGGCAGATCACAGACGTGTATATCTTCCACTGGGTGAAGAAGAGGACAGGGGAGAAGTACATCTGGCTACGCAGTACGGGTTCGACGTTTGTATCGCAGTTTGTAGATAGCTATGTGGTGCTGTTTTATGCGTTCTACTTTGCCTATCGCGGTACCAATCAGCAGTGGCCGCTCGCGCTGGTACTAGCAGTTGGCACGGTGAACTACATCTACAAATTCATCATGGCCTTTGCGCTCACACCGCTGATCTATCTGATACACGGAGCCATAGAGCGCTACCTGGGCCACGACCTGGCCAAGCGGCTGAAAGACGAGGCTGCAAGGGCGGACGATTAATCCTAATACATTTTTAACCTCAAAGACGCAAAGAACGCAAAGAGAATTATATAAAACCTTCGCGTTCTCCGCGTTCTTGGTAGTAAGCAAGAAGTTGAATTCTGTCAATACAGAAACAGCTATCTTTCGTCACAAATCGCCGACAATGATCAAAGACCTGCGCAAATATGAGAACCTGCACGTGGCTTTCTGGCTGGTAAAAGATGCCTGCTGGTGCATGCTATTCAAGCCGCTGGGTATGATCATGATCGTGCCGACGCTTTTTGTGGCGCTGCATATCACCTGGCGTACGCGCCATGATACTACAGACCTGTATCACAATATAGCCATCACCTTCTGGATCTGTGCCAATGCCACATGGATGACGGGCGAGTTCTTCTTTAATGATTCGCTACGGCCCTATGCGATGGTATTCTTTGCACTGGGGCTCTTTGTGGTGGGGGTGTATTATACCTTTGTAGCACGCCGGCTGCGAGACAAGGGCAATAATAATGAGCTGCTATCTCAGTAAACTCAGAAGGACAAGGAGGGCATAAACACGGCCCATAATCTTAATAATCAGCGCAGCGTTTCCCGCTTGTTGATCTTGCCTGTAGTGGTGTAGGCGAATTTGTCGCGGTGTATCACTTTGCGCACCTTCTCATAGCGGGATAGGTGTTCGTTCAGTTCGCTTTCGTTTATAGTGCTGCTACCCTCTACCACCAGGGTCACGGTCCGGCCCAGTAGATCATCTGCCGTACCGGTGATAAAGAATGGCGCGCTGATAAAGGGCTGAAGCTTGCGTGCTATTTCTTCTGCGTAGACTTTGATGCCACCGGTATTGATCACATTGTCATACCTGCCCAGCCAGCGAAACTGTGTAGGGCTGTGAAGCTCCACGATATCATTGGTCACCAGCTCGCCCTCGTTCAGGTGGGGGGCGAGTATGACCAGGCAGCCCCGCTCATCGAGACGCAGGGAGACATCCCGCATGGCGGTGAAGTATTCAGAGCGGTCAGGGCCATTGAGTTTTTTGATAGCGATGTGTGTGATGGTCTCTGTCATGCCATAGCTCTCGTATACCTCTGAGGTGAGGTTTTGTAGCTGCTCGCAGAGTACCTCGGGTACCTCGCCGCCGCCGAGTATGATCTGACGGATGTGCGCCAGCTTTGACGCGGAGGCGGAGTGGCTCAGTATAGTACTCATCTGCATAGGCGTGAAAGCTGTAAAGTCTATGGGGAGCATAGGGTCCAGCATCTGCAGCGGGTCAGAGGCAGGCTCCACGCAGATCAGCCGCAGGCCGCGTATGATACTACGCAGTACCATCATCTTGCCGCCTATGTACTGTGCGGGCATGGCTACGAGCGCTGTATCTCCTCTCTGGAGGTCAAAGAAATCACAGGTGCGCTCCGCGCTGGCGGTCATGGCGGTGCGGGAGTGCCAGATGGATTTGGGTGCGCCTGTAGAGCCGGAGGTACGCACCTCAAACTGCTGCTGGTCTGCATACCACTGCTGTATAAAATCAAAAACCGGAACCTCCCAAAGAGAGTGGTCCCGGTCTTTGATAATCGAATCTATATCCTGCGCTGTGCTGAAGTCTATAGTAAGCATAGACTGCAAAGATACAGCTTATCTGATCAAGGTCACTGTACCTTTATTATTAGCAGTGTAGCCATCTACATATGATACCTTGAGCACATAGACATATACGTTAGGCTCCATCAGTGTACCCTTGAAGGTGCCATCCCAGCTGAAGTTGATGTCATTGGACTGGAAGACGAGCTCACCCCATCTGTCAAATACATTGACCTCTACAAAGCGCCAGGCTTTTTTATTGCCATATATTTCCCAGCCATCATTATTGCCGTCATTGTTTGGCGTGAAGGCATTGGGCACGTAGAGCAGGTGCTCTGAGTGTACGGTGATGACAGCCGTGGCATCTGATACGCAGCCGCTATCACTGACGGCATGTACAGTATACTCCGTGGTATGTATGGGGCTGGCTGTAGGTGTGGTGCAGTCTGAGCAGCTGAGATAGCTGTCAGGATCCCACGTGAGGTGGGCCAGCGTACCGCTGCCTATAAAGTCGACATTCAATACCACGGTCTCGCCCTGCTCTATAGTGACAGTGTCAGGAGAGATACGCACGATAAACGACGAATCTGTAAGCACGCGGAAAGTACTGTCTATCTGGCAGCCGCGCGCGTCAGTGATGGTGAGGCTGTAGCTACCCTCTGCCAGACCCGAGATATAGTTGGTCGTATTACCATTATCCCAGATATAGTCGTATGCCGGCGTACCTCCGGTCACAGGTACGAATATGTATCCGTTCTGCAGCGGTTTGCAGAGCACATTTCTCACCTTAGGAGTCATGACCATCGGATTGGCAGGTGCTACTATGGCAGAGGCAGATGAGCTGCAGCTATTGGCATCTGTCACGGTCACAGTATAGCTGCCCGCTGCGAGGCCCGATACAGTAGCAGCACTGGACGATAGCGGCGCTGCCCACTGATAGGTGTAGCCCGGTGTACCGCCTGATGGCACCACCGTGATAGAGCCATCACTATCTCCCGGACATGATATAGACACCGGAGTGAGTACCTCAGTGACAGGTGTGGGCTCGGTCATCACGATATTGGCCTCTACGTGTATGCAGCCATTGGCATCGCGGATAGTATCGGCATAGGTGCCCGCAGCGAAGTTGCACGGATTGGCAGTATTGTCACCATTGGACCAGCTGTGGGTATATGGTCCTGTGCCGCCTGCCGGTGTCACATTGATACAGCCATCGCTGCTGCCGGTACATTTAGTAGGTGTCACGGTGTACGTAGCAGTGATCGGCTGGGGCTGTGCCACCACGCTGTCAGCCGGGCCGAAAACCTGACAGCCATTGCCATCGAGGATATACACTGTATAAACACCTGCAGGGATATTATTCATAAAGCTATCTGTCACACCATTAGCTGTATGATTGAATGACCATGCATAGGTAAACGGACCAAACTGTCCGCCGCCTACTATGTGCGCTACGATCGATCCATCGCTGCCGCCGTTGCAGGTCACATTGGTGATGACAGTAGTGTAGCGGTCATTTGGTGGGGCGTTTGGTACTGTGATGATATAAGTGCTAGTACAGCCGTTGGCGTCTTTCACGGTCACTGTGACCGGACCCGGATACTGGCCTGTGAAATGCCCGCCGGCCTGCCATGTAGTACCGCCATCTGCAGAGTACTGGTAGCCTGCACCCGGTGTACCGCCCGAGGCGGTCACAGTGAATGTGCCGTCATTGCCATTGTAGCAGCGCGGTGCCAATGAATCTACCGGTGCGAGCACCAGTAGTGTAGGTTCATTGATCGTGGCAGGTACATTTACAGTGCAGCCTTTGCGGTCCAGTACGTTCACATTGTAGCTGCCCGCGCAGAGTGAGCTGAAGGAGTCCGGCTGATAGTATACTAAGCCGTCTATAGAGTAGGAGTAGTCAGGCGTACCACCGCTGGCCACGATGCGTATCATACCATCACAGAGACCGTGGCAGCTCGCATCGCGCGCAGTATCCAGGGTAGCAATGAGCAGAGGCGGCTCTACGATGGTGAAATTGACAGTATACGAGCACTGATAGGCATCATACACGGTCACACTATGAGGGCCGGCAGCCAGATTGAGGAAGCTGTCTGCTGCCTGCGTAGGGCCGGCACCATCCAGCTGATAGACATACGCGGCGGTACCGCCTGTAGTATTGATAAATACTTTGCCATCTGTGCCGCCATGGCAGGAGATACTATCTGTGGTGGCAGTAGCTGTGAGCTGTGCAGGCTGTGTGATCACTGCCACTACGGTATCGCGACAGCCGGTAGCGTCTGTCACATATGCCGTGTAGGTGGCGGCCGGCAGATTATCTGCTATGCTGTCAGTATTGGCAGGTGTCACACCGGGCCAGGTATATGTATAAGGATAGGTGCCTCCTATCACGCCGAGTACGATCTGTCCGTCAGTATTGCCATAGCAGGTGACCTGCGTGGTAGAGATCGTATCTGCGGCAAAAAGCGGCGGCTGGGTCAGTGTGATATGCAGTGTGTCATAGCATCCGTGAGCGTCATATACACCTAGTATGTGCACGCCCGCCGTGAGGTTATTGAAGGTGCCTGCAGGCTGCGGCACAGGTATATCTATGCCATAGACGTATGGGCCTGTACCACCTGACGCTGACACGACTATCTGGCCGTCATTGCCGCCATAGCAGGATATATTTTGTGTGCTGACCAGAGAGAGCACCAGTGGCGTAGGCTCAGTGATGGTCGTATCGTCAGTAGCGGTACAGCCATTAGCATCATGTACCGTCACAGAGACCAGGCCTGCGCACAGTCCGGTAGCGGTAGCCCCGCCGGAGCCGGTACTCCATGTGTACGTATACGGAGCTGTACCACCAAATCCTAAGGCAGTCGCATCCCCATTGCACTGGCCGCTGCAGCTATCGTTATGCGCAGCCGTGAAGCGCACCGTCAGCACCGTAGGCTGTGTGATAGTGGCAGAGACTGTGGCCGTACAGCCCAGCGCATCTGTAGTAGTGACACTGTAGGTACCTATGCAGAGGCCCGCATCTGTAGGGCCGGTGGTGCCCGCATTGCTCCAGATATAGCTGTAGCCTGATGTACCTCCGGATGCTGTAGCCGTCAGCACACCATTGCACTGGCCATAGCAGCTATCATTGATCTGACTGGCTATAGAGGTAGTGAGCTGCGTGGGCTGAGTGATGGCACTGCTGTCTGTCTTGGTACAGCCCAGTGAGTCAGTGACAGTGACGCGGTACATACCTACGCACAGGTTGCTATCCAGCGGGCCGGTGTGTGCATTGCTCCACTGGTACAGGAATGGGGAGTGCCCGTTGGTCACAGTAGCAGTGAGGCGGCCGTCACACTTGTTGAAGCAACTATCATTGATAGTAGTAAATGCGATAGACATCGGTAGCGAGTTCTGGATATTGGTGCTGGCAGTAGCGGTACAGCCATTGGCATCTACCACGCTGAAGCTATACGTACCGGGGCACAGCAGGCTGTCGCGCGTGCCGGTATATCCATTGCTCCACAGAAAGGTATATGAGCCTGTACCACCCTGGCCGTCGCCGCGCGCATAGCCGGTGCACTGGCCCGGGCAGCGCGGGCTCACGCTATCCAGTATGACGGCTATGAGCTGCGCAGGCTGTGTGAGTGTCACAGTAGCAGACGATGTGCAGTTATTGGCATCTGTGATAGTCACGGAGTAGTTGCCTATACAGAGGTTATTGAAGCTATCAATATTGGCGGCGCTATGTGCCCAGTGGTATGAGAAAGGACCGGTGCCGCCTATAGCTTTCACTTTGATAGCGCCATTGCACTGGCCGTAGCAAGACGGCATGACCGTTTTGACAAAGTAGGCCTGTACTGCGCCGTTGGCACTGATAGAGGTAGAGGCAGATACAGAGCAGGTAGTACCCTGTGGCGTCACCGTGACAGTATAGGTGCCCGCAGGTTTATTGCTGATCGTAGCAGTATTGACTACAGGAGTGGTATTCCAGGCATAAGTATAAGGTCCTGATGGACTCGGGAAAACAGTAGCGCTACCTGTAGCGCCGCATGCTGCCGGAGTAGTGGTGAAGGTCAGCGTAGGAGGTAGCTGCTTGGTAATGGTGATAGCTGTATCGGCATTGCACAGGCCGCGCGGGCTGTAGGCTGTGGCCAGATAGGTAGTAGTGACCTGCGGCGCTATGTATACGTCAGCGCCGGTGGGATCGCTCACACCCTGGGTCGGAGCCCAGGAGTAGGAGCTGGCTGTACCGCTCAGGATGATGTGCACGCTGTCTCCGGCGCAGAAGCTGGTAGGGCCGGTATAGCCTATAGTAGCATTAGGCTCTACGAGTATGTAGGCCGTATCCCATGGCGACCAGCCGCAGCAGCTCGTCTTGATGCGCGCCGTGACCATAAATGTCCCGGCCGTATTAAAGGTCAGGCCCGTCAGGTTTTGCACATTGGCACCATAGTACGTATTAGGAGTAGTGGCTCCGCCAAAATTCCATTGGAAGGTATCAGCCGAGGCGATCTGGATGTTGAAGTTGGCCGTGGAGCCCTTGCACACCCAGAAGGTATCAGTATGCAGTACCGGCGCTGAGGACTGTATGACCGGGATAAATGTAGACTGGTCCAGCTGTATGAATACAAATCCGGTGTAGGTACTGCTATTGTATACTATATCCTTGCGGCCTACAGTAGTGTATTGTGTAGTGATAGTAGTGCCTGTGCCTGTAGGTACTGTAGCACCCGAGCCGGTATTCCATGTAGCAGATGCGGCAGCCGTGAGCTGGTCATCGCGGTTGGTACAGGAGATATTCTGGCAGGTGATAGCAGCCTGAGCGGGCAGGTTGAATATCGCAGGCGTATTGATACCTGTGCTGATAGCTGTAGCGGCACCGTGAGAAGTATACGTAGGGACTGTACCGTTGCTCACGATACCGGCAGCCACACCCGGAGCGCCCGGCTGACCATTGCCACCATTGCCACCATTGCCGCCGCGGCCCCCCGCTCCACCACTACTCTGCGGGCTACAGCTACCGCTGGTAGAGCCTCCCGGAGCGCCCAGTGCTCCTGCCGTGGCCAGAGTACCCGTACCGGCTGTACCCCCGGTACCCGCTATATTGACTATGATATCGCAGTCAGTAAAGTTGCCTCCGGTGCCGTTGCCTACCAGGTAGACACCGAAACTGCCGCCGCCGCCGTAGCCACCTGTTCCGCCTTTGCCACCCTGGCCTCCTGCCCCTCCTGCACCGCCAGTATTATTGCCACTGATAGAGCAGGTACAGTCGGTACCCATCTGGCCGCCGCCGCCGCCGCCGCCGCCGCCGCCACTGGTACCATCTGTACCACTGGCCGCCTGTGCGCCGGAGAGGAAGAATGTAGTAGTAGTAGCCGGGGCCGGTGGAGCAGTAGAGGGGGCATTGGTACCTGCTACGCCACTGGTGCCTGCACCGCCAGCCGATCCTGAGGTGGCATTTACACCACAGCCTACAGTATTGCACCCGCTGCCGCTGCCGCGCGCACCGCCTGCACCGCCTGCGGCTCCGGTAGAGGCAGCACCGCCGGCGCTACCGGCCGTACCGTTCCGATTGCAGCCGGTACCGGCACCTGCGCCACCTGCGCCACCCGTACCTCCGGTACCATTATATGTGCCCGGTGTCACGCCGTTGCGCCCGTTGGTCGCTGCGCCGGGTTTGATCTGGCAGCGTACAAAGTCATAGTGAGCACAGTTGGTCATGTGCACGGCATAGTTGCTATAGCCGCTATTATCGCCCGCAGCGAGTGCAGGGCAGTCTTCTGTCTCTATCGTCACATCCTGAAACCTGAAATAGCTATTGCCATTCATATATATCGCTACGAGACGCTTGTCCTGTGTAGTCCCTTCCATATTCAGCGCGCTGCGATGGATAGTAGTAGCGCCGGCTGTACTGGTCTTGACCCACGTGACCGGATCAAAACCTCCCTCTATCGTAGTATAGCTGCTGATAGTAGATATCGGATTGTCGATATTGTAGGTACCTGTGCCGAGTTTGATGAGGGCATTATTGCACTGCGCCAGAGCTATAGCCCCTGCCAGGCTGGCCGGGCTGGCCTGAGAGCCATTGCCGGTACCTGTAGTGGTGGCATAGATCACAGAGCAGCTCTGCACCGGCGGCGGTGGAGCGAGATTGACCGTGACGGTGAATGGTGCGCTGGGGCAGTGTGCCGCGTCTACAGCCACCACGGTGTAGGTAGTCGTGGCCGGCGGCGATGCCTTGGGGTTAGGACATGCAGAGCATGACAAGCCAGCCACCGGTGACCAGGTATAGGTCACATTGCCACTGGCAAAAGCTGTGAGCTGTATACTATCCGCATTGGAGCAGATCGTACTATTGACCGGGAAGGCGCTCACGGCGGGAGGGTTGTCCCGTGTCACTACCACCTGGTCTGTGAGCTGGCAGCCATTGGTATAGTTGGCAGTGACGGTATAGATCGTAGTCACAGCAGGGTTTACTGACCAGTTTTGCCCTGTGTGTGTGGTGGTGCCGTCACTCCATACGTAGCTGGTCACTGAGCCTGTGGTACTGGCATGTAGTGTAGTGGTCTGGCCGGGACATAGCGTAGTATCCGGTCCCGCATCTACCGGGGGATTATTGGCTGCAGCTACATTGACGGTGAAGGCCTGCGAGGCGGTAGCATTATACGGGCAGGCATTGTCATGCAGCGCGATCACAAAGGAGTGGCTGCCTACGTCAGCCTGTGTAGGCGCCCAGCAGACCGTGAGTGTAGGATGCAGGCCGCCGGACGAGGTACAGGTAGCACCCGGCAGGTCATTGGCCAGAAAGCGGTAGTAGGTACTGTCGGCGGCATTGGGGTCAGAGGTCTGTATGGTAAAGCAGAAGTTGGAGCATGCCGTCGTATTGTAGACATATGACGCGGGGTTATTAGATGGAGCGCCGTTGATACCACCTGCTACCGGAGGGCTGTTGTTACAGTTGGTCACGATGATCTGCATATCGCGCTCTATGTGGCCTATCTTCACACCATTGCGAAACTCATCCACGCCGACTTTCAGCACGGCTATCTGCGTCTGGCTAGGGGTGAAGGAGAGCTGGCCTGTGGCGCTGTTGATATTGGTACCGGAGGATGTGGTCATAGGATTGGTACCGCTATGGCCGCCTGAGTAGCCCACTGTGCTGCCCTGACCATTCAGCGAGTTCATCAGGTAAAAGTACAACGAGTCACCATCAGCATCCGTAGCGCCGTGGTTAAAGAACTGCGGATAGTTATTGCAATAAACCGCTACGGGGTCATTGGAGAATACCGGTGAATTGTCACAAGTGGTCACCGTATTGTCCAGGTGTGCTTCTATATAGAAATTCTCACTGCTAGGATTGCTCAGGGTGGTGATAGCAGCATTGCGGCAGCACATATTCCAGCTCAGGACCCAGTCATTACCGCAGCCTGCCGGGAGGTTTAGTATGCCCTGAAATGTGTATTTCTCCACACCTACGCCCGAGCCACCGTGGCAGGCAGAGGTCTGGCTGTAGCAGATAGGGGTGATATCTACCGCCGGGCCTACCTGCTGCAGCGTGAGCGTGGTAGTGACACCACACTGCGCCGAGCTGACGCTGATAGTCTGCGGCCCGGACATATCTATACCCGTACAGTCACGGTAGCCGGTCAGGGTCACACGGTACTGATTGGGCCCGATACAGGAAAACTCCAGATCGGCGCCCATCACGTGGCTGGCATATAGTCGGGTGAAAAATGAAAGGCATAGAGTAACTGTGAGTAGCAGTAAAAGTTTCTTCATCTTACCGGATGATTATTGATGTGAAAAGGGTTACGTTCAAATCTAACAAATACTTAGAGATATCTGAACAATTATTTGACCTTAAAATCTCCCCTTTCGTTGCATTGTGCATGAATTGTTGGTTGAAAATCAATAGTGGTTTGCACAGCTGATTTCAGTCATATCGAAAAAGGCTGATGCGCCCGCACGTTGGGCAGTGCGACGGGGATTAGGTATTTTTGCCGGTATGAAGTACCAGAGCATGGACCCGTATACGGGGCGGGTCATCCGAGATTTTGCATTAGATAGTTTTCCCGACCTGGCTGTTTCTCAGCATGCTTTTGCGAAATGGCGGCGCCTCAGCATAGCTGAGAGAGGCGTATATATGCGCCGCCTGGCCGCAGTACTGGATCAAAATAAGGAGCCTTACGCCCGGCTCATCACACAGGAGATGGGCAAGCCCTATAAGGAATCTCTGTATGAGATCAATAAGGTGCTGACAGCATTTGACTACTATATAGCGGGTGCGGAGCAGATGCTGGCACCGGAGATAGTCGCTACCAATGCTGCTAAGAGCTATATCACCTTTGAGCCGCTGGGCATCATCTTTTCTGTCATGCCGTGGAATTTTCCCTTCTGGCAGGTATTCCGCTTCGCAGTGCCATCACTCATGGCCGGCAATGTCACCATTCTGAAGCATGCACCCTCCGTATCCGGCTGCGCAGAGGCTATAGAGCAGGCATTTGCCGAGGCGGGTATGCCGTATGGTACACTGCTGAAGTACTACCTGAGCAATGAAGATGCCGCTAAAGTCATAGCCCATCCTGCCGTGCGTGGAGTGAGCTTCACAGGCAGTGATGCTACGGGCAGCGTCATAGCCTCGCTGGCAGGCCGGCATATCAAGAAAGCAGTGATAGAGCTCGGTGGCAATGATCCCTTTATCATCCTGCCCGGCGCAGATATGGATATGGCTGTGGCAGGGGCGCTCAAATCACGGTCTATCAACTCCGGCCAGAGCTGCAATGCGGCCAAACGCTTCATAGCAGTGGGTAGCGCCTACGAGGTTTTCAGCAAAAGACTGATAGCAGCAGTGAAGGCCCTGAAAGTGGGCAACCCAATGGATGAGGACACGCAGATAGGCCCGCTGGCGCGCCCGGACCTCGCAGATAAAGTACGAAAACAGATAGCCGACACTGTAGCGCAGGGCGCAAAGGTGCATAGCCATGATGGCGGAGGTATAGTAAATGAGAGCTTCGTACCGCCTGTGGTGCTGGATGATGTACGGCCCGGCATGGTGGCCTTTGAGGAGGAGGTGTTTGGCCCTGTGTGGTCTATGGTAAAGGCTGATACTGTAGAAGAGGCCCTGGTGCTGGCCAATCAGTCACAGTATGGACTCGGCGCCTCTGTCTGGACCGGCGATGCGGCCGCTGCGGAAAGATGGATACCCGCACTGGAGGCAGGAAACGTATTTATCAATGATATCGTAAAGTCAGATGCCCGGCTTCCCTTTGGCGGGGTGAAGCGGAGTGGCTTTGGCCGCGAGCTGTCTGAGTTTGGCCTGCGCGAATTCGTGAATGTAAAGACAGTGTATATCAAGTGAACAGTCTGCCTACACATCCTGCCTCACGGCAGGCAGGCTCCCTAAAGGGAGACTTTGACAGCCGGGAGGCTACTTGTATTTTGTATTAAAGCTTCTTTTAGGGTAGAGGTGGAATCAATTGATCCAATAGCCTGCCCTCTAAATCTCCCTAAAGGGAGACTTTAACAGACGGGAGGCTACTTGTATTAAAGCTTCTTTAGGGTAGAGGTGGAATCAATTGGTCCAACAGCTGCCCTCTAAATTTCCCTAATGGGAGACTTTAACAGCCGGGAGGCTACTTGTATTTTGTATTAAGCCTCCCTTTAGGGAGGTTTGGAGGGTAGAAATAAAGAAAAAATATGTCTGGTACAGAGATGCATTATGGAGCGAGCCCTAAGCTTTTTAAATATGCAGTGGATATGCGCAAAAATCCCACTGCGACAGAGAAAATCACTTGGGATTTGATAAAGGTTCCGCCATTTGCTCAATTTAGATTTAGAAGACAACATCCTATCGGAGCTTTCATCGCAGATTTTTATAGTCATTCATTGAAAGCGGTTATTGAGATTGACGGTGGGTATCATTTAGATAAGGAGCAGCGAGCGCTCGATGGATTTCGCGATAGCGATATGGAAGGTTATGGGATCAGAGTTTTGAGATTGAAGAATCAGGAGGTAGAGGGTGATCTAGAACGAGTCAGGGAGAGGATTATGAGTTTTGTAGATGGTATCGTTAAACAATCACCCTCTATACATCCTGCCTCACGGCAGGCAGGCTCCCTAAAGGGAGACTTTGACTGCCGGGAGGCTACTTGTATTTTGTATTAAGGCTTCTTTTAGAGGGGAGCATAGAAACCAGGAACACGTCAATCAATGTCCAACGTCAAATTTTATTCAGAAATAAAATCCCTACAGCAGCAGCTACAGCAGCTCGCAGCAGGCTACTCTGCCACCTTCATCCTCTGCGATGAGCATACGGAGGAGCACTGCCTGCCTCTGATGCGTGATGCACTGCCCGATGCATTTATCATCAGAGTCAGGAGCGGAGAGCAGTATAAGAACCTGGGAAGCTGTGATATTATCTGGTTTGCGCTCACACACCACCATGCTGACCGGCGCGCCCTGCTCATCAATCTGGGCGGAGGGGTGATCTGCGATATGGGTGGCTTTGCAGCATCCTGCTACAAGCGGGGTATTGATTTCATACATGTGCCCACTACTTTGCTGGCTATGGCAGATGCCAGCATAGGCGGCAAAACAGGTATTGACTTTGACCATTACAAAAACCAGATAGGCCTTTTCCGCCCGGCGGCGGCAGTATTGATCTGCCCTGCCTTTCTCACTACACTGGATCAGCGCCAGCTGCGCTCCGGACTGGCTGAGGTGATCAAGCACTATCTGATAGCAGATGCAGCGGCGTTTCGCAGAGTGGAGCAAAATGAAAAGCTCAGCTATGATCTGGCACTGATAGCAAGAGCAGTGCAGATCAAGTCTCAGTTTGCCGAGGCGGACCCTGACGAGCAGCACATACGCAAGGCGCTCAACTACGGCCATACCATCGGCCACGCCATAGAGAGCCACAGGCTGCGCACAGATGTGCCGCTGCTGCATGGCGAGGCGATAGCTATGGGTATGGCAGTAGAGGCGCTCATAGCACAGCATATGGACCTGCTGGCCGAGGCGGATGCAGACCGTGTGCTCGCAGTGCTGCACAGATTATTTGACCTGCCGGTACTAAGTATGGAGGAGATAGCTGCTATCGTCACGCTCTCGGCGCAGGACAAAAAAAACACCGGAGCCACCAGGCGCATGGCGCTGATAGATGCTATAGGCAGCTATGTCACAGATGTGGCAGTGGGAGAGGAGCAGATACGCGAAGCCTGTATTTGGTACAATAATGGTATATCATAAAATAAACGTGCGCACGAATGCCAAACCTGACCATCAGTCACACCCGCCGCAAGCTGCGCGGCGAGATCAAACTACCTACCTCCAAGAGTGAAAGCAACAGGCTGCTGATACTGCAGGCCCTCTCCGGTGGTGAGCTGCATGCGGACAACCTGTCAGACTCACTGGATACGATCAAGATGAAAGAGGGGCTGGCCTCCAGGGAGCTGAGCATCAATATAGGCGATGCCGGTACGGCTATGCGGTTTCTCACGGCCTACTACTGCGCCACGAGCCAGTATAAGATCATATCGGGATCTGACCGTATGCATGACAGGCCCATCGGTATACTGGTAGACGCGCTGCGCGAGATCGGATTTAAGGTAGAATATAAAGGCAAAGAGGGATACCCGCCACTGGAGATCATACCCGTGCCGCTCACCCAGACCAAACGTGAGGTACATATAGCCGGCAACGTAAGCAGCCAGTATATCACCGCACTGCTGATGATAGCGCCTGTACTGCCTCATGGGCTCACTATCTACTTCACTACACCGCTGGTATCTCAGCCGTATATACACCTCACGCTGGACGTACTGCTCAAGGCGGGTATCTCCTACATAGAGGGTAGCCAGTGCATACGCGTGGGCAGGCAGCGCTTTGCGCCGGTCACTATGATAGCGTCTATGGACTGGTCTGCTGCCAGCTACTGGTATGGTGTGGCAGCACTCTCTGATGCCTGCGAGCTAAACCTCCGCGGCCTGACACTGGGCGCAGCCCAGGGAGATAAGAAGATGGCGGAGTGGGGCGCCCTGATAGGTGTCAATACTATGCAGACAGGTAGCGGTGTCACGCTAAACTGTACAGAAGCGGCGACCAGCGCCAGTTTTGACTTTACCAACTATCCTGACCTGGCGCAGACTATCATAGTGATCTGTGCGGCCAAAAATATCAAGGCTACCTTCACCGGTATGGACAGCCTGCGTATCAAGGAGACCGACCGCATAGCAGCACTGCAGAGTGAGCTGGCAAAATTTAATGTGAAACTGATAGAAGAGAGCGCAGGCGTATTTGTACTGGAGGGTACCTTTGCCATGTCACATCAGACCATCCGCACCTACAATGATCACCGCATGGCTATGGCCTTTGCCCCGCTGGCGCTACTGGGTACTATCACTATAGAAGATGCCGATGTAGTGGCAAAGTCTTATCCGGGCTTCTGGGATGAGATGAAGAAGATGGGGTTTGTGATGTGATCAAAAAAACTAAAAGAGGATCAGTTTTTTATGGATAGATGGCTGCGCCACCTTGCAGTCCTGCGCCGCATGTGCTAATTTCATACGAAACCAATCTCTCTGTCGTGAAAAAACTGTACTACGCTCTCGTCTTTATGTTATTGGCTACTGCCGGCCACGCGCAGGACAAAGGCGCTGTGACTATCATCAAAAAATCAGAACAACTGACACACGCCACCGGCTGGAAACAAAACCGCAGCACGGATAAACTCATAGCCAATGACAACGTGATATGCGATAAGGAGATACAACGCACAGACAGCGCCCTGATAGGCGGCACACCGCAAAACTTCGGCTGGCTGCAGACTGCCTCTCTGCGCTATGGCGCGCGCAAATACTACATGGTATATTACTTCCGGCAGGATGGCCACTTCCTGCATCCCGAGACAAAGGTAGGATGGATATCGCATACGGCTACACGCTTTCTGGTCGTTGATTCATCGGAGTATGTGGCCTTTCGCAGAGAGGTACTGGCCAAACGTGGCGGCGCCCACACACTGCGCAGCCGCGTGACCGGCGAGATACTCGATGCCTATGATGAGCCAGCCCTGCTGAAGGCTGTAGCCGCAGCCTTTGAGAGCGTAGAGAAAAAGACAGCACTGGTATATTACTGTTTCAATGCACGCACACAGGTCTTTGAGGGCCGGGATATAGCCCGCCTGCGTATGCCGGAGACCTGCATCACCAGCGATAAACTAGGCACTGAGTTTTTTGAAACTGACTATGAGAGTTTCAGGAAGCTACTGGTGGAGCCGTAGTTGTCGCGAACGATGGACGACGGACGACGGACGACAGAGCGCTGGCGATAAGTGAAAGGCCTACTCAAAACCTATTATAAAGTCATAAGATATTTTGGTGCTGCCATCGGTGAGTGTCAGGGTCAGCTCGGTGTCAGGTTCTACTTTGACTGGCTGCGTAATATTCTCCATAGTGACCTTTTGCGATATACCGCCGCCGCTCACGAGCAGGCCATAGTCTTGCTCCCCTTCTTTCAGAGAAATATACAACTGTGTGAAATCGCCGCTCTGTATGGTGGTGCTTTGACCTTTGTCCAGTGTGATGATGGTATTTTTCATACACTGCATGAGCCAAAATCTGTGCCTGAAATGAATGGTCAACGGTCAACGGTGGACAGCGAAGCGCTACCCGGAGGTCTCGTCCCGGAAGTACACCTTGTAGAAATTCATATTGCGCTCGGGGTCGTAGCCTTTCTCTATCAGCTCGCGGTCGCCGTGTATGTAGATGTGAAAGTTCTTGTCCAGTTTCAATACGCTTTTGAAGATGCGCTGTTGCTTTTTGACTGCCGTATCTGAGATGTCAAACTGGTCGTGCACGCGCGTCTGTGTATCCTGCTCGTAGGTCTGCTTATACCGCTCAAAGGATTCTTTGACCGCTGGGGCCTGCATGACCTCTGTGGCAAACTCCTGAAAGTCAAACTGCTCATGCTTTTTGAAAAACTCCACTGACTTATTGAGCATGGCGATCTGCTCGGTGGTCTCCACGGCAAACTCCTCCGGCATCTGCTCTTTGATAAAATTCTTGGTCATGGTGAGCATGTTCTGTGTCTTGTGGTAGTCGTCATTGGCTACTGCCAGGCCCAGGAAATCATCGCGCCAGTAGCGCGCCTCCTCACTCTTGTTGGTATTGTCTATGATAGATACACGGTAGCCTTCGGCTTTTTTCGTATTAAAGATCAGGCAGCCCTTATCCAGCTTTTCATCACTGATGCCTATGTCCTCTGCCACGGAGAAAATACCATCGTCATTATAAACTTTAAAGAAGTTGCTCTTAGACTCCGTTTTGAAAATACCGATCGCATCCATCAGGTCGCCATCCAGTATCAGGCTGCGAAAGTGGGCCACGTACACCTCACCACCGCGTATATTGGGGTGTATGGATTTGTCATAGAGATAGCGGGCTATGCCTTGTGTCGTTTCATGCACATCACCTACGCCGGAGAATATCTTGTCACAGAGGTGATAGACTGTATTCAGCTTGACATCCTCCGTATGGTGAAAGCGGTAGTACTCCGGCTTGCGAAAGTGGATGAGAAAGTACTGCAGGAGGTCATCGCGCAGGGAGTCGTCCGTCAGGTCTATGGGCTGGGTAGAGAGGATCAGCTGGTCGCCGTTGTTCTTATTGCCGGCGTAGTGTATGCTGAGCGTCTGAAACCGTGCCTGTGTCACATCTATCATGCTATGGTATTAGAGCGCGGAAGATAGATGAATTTCCAAAAGCACATACAGCAAGGTATGCACCACTGTGAAATGACGCCGTTTGGTACACAATATAGCCGCAGTGAGTGCGTTAGTCTGCCGATCATATATCAAACCTCTGATGATACTGCGAAATGTTTTCCTTACCCCTCTGATGCTGTGCCTGTATATCTCTGCTGCGCAAAACCTGGTGATCAATCCGGGACTGGAGAGTGGGGGCAATTGTTTTTTGGTAAATACTTTTACGACCAATAATTGTACTGGATGGGATTCATCATTAGCAAATTACTTTAACGCGTGTGCTCAACAACCTTCGGTGTACCGGACTCCGACAAATTTTGCAGGTTATCAAGTACCACGTTCAGGCAGCGGTTATGGTTCTATATGGTGCGGTGGAGTGGGGCCTCAATTTATTGACACGGATTTTATAGAAAATAACCGGTTGTACCTCTTGGGGACTCTGAGCAGACCGCTCATGCAGGGAGAGGATTTATGTGTTAGCTTTTACATTTCTCTCAGTGATACAAGCGTCCTGGCCGGTCAGCGATTGGGAGTTTATTTTTCTGATACTTTGATTGCACTGACAGGTGTTCCACTACCATTGTCGCCGCAGATCGTTACTCCTACAGGTACGTATTTTACTGATAAAACAAATTGGGTCAGGATATCTGGCCTGTATCACGCGCGTGGCGGCGAACAGCTCATATACATTGGAAATTTCGATGATCAGCAGCAGCTGATCAAGGTAAAACAATACTACGATGGTATAGGTACCCGCAATTTCTGTATGTACTATGTAGATGATGTAGCGGTAGTGCCTTTGTCAGATGTATTTCTCCATCCACTGCCGGCAGATACTACGGTGTGCGATACGACGGGTATGTCTATGCTGCTCTCAGTACCAGCAGGCGTATATGACTCTCTGCGGTGGAGTGATGGGTCCACAACACAGCAGCTGCAGATCACCGCGCCCGGTATCTACTACATAGATGGCTGGAGTGGTGACTGCCATGCGCGGGATAGTATCACCATATCATTTACGCCGCCACTGATCCTGGGCATTACGCACACAGATATGCAGGCCTGCGCAGATGCCTTCCCGGTACCTATACAGGCTCCGCCAGGGTATAGCGCTTACTACTGGTCTACGGGAGACACGAGCGCGGCCATACCCGCTGCCGTCAGTGGCATCTATACCGTACAGCTCAGAGATGGCTGTAGCAGCTATGCAGATACCTTTCGGCTATCATCTGTACCGCTGCCAACTCCGCCTCAGGTAGCAGATACGTCGTTTTGCCATAGCGAGGTACATGGAGCTATCAGCGCCACGGGGGACTCGCTGCGCTGGTATGCGGATGGTACCGGTAGTCTTTTGCCGGCTGCGCCTGTGGCGGCAGATAGTCCCGCGCATCAGTTTTACTACGTGACGCAGACCGTACTAGGCTGTGAGAGTGCACCATCCGGAGTCCGTGTCACCATCCTCTCACCACCACCGGCTGTGCTGGGGACTGATCAGGTGCATTGCACGGGTGTGGCGGTGCCTATAGGCAGTACTGCCGGGGCAGGCACCAGCTACAGGTGGAGCACCGGAGACACCAGCGCACAGATCACGGTGACCGCTGCGGGCAGCTACAGCCGTACCGCTACCAATCTCTGCGGCACGATCACAGAGACAGTAGCCATAGGCCTCACAGACTGCGATAGCGCCTGTATCTATGCGCCCAATGCATTCACGCCAAACGGAGATGGTACCAATGATGCATACAAGGTGTACACCCGGTGCCCGTTTCGTTTTTTTGAGATCAGGATATTTGACCGGTGGGGAGAGCAGCTCTATCAGTCGTATGACATAGGCGACGCATGGGATGGCAGCTACCGCGGCCAAGCGCTGGAACCCGGTGTCTTTGTATACCACCTATTTCTCACTACTGAGGAGGGCAATACGGAGATGCACAAAGGCTCAGTTACATTGATCCGGTGAGAGGGTGCCTTAGTCATTAGGATTATGCTTGTACTCTTTAGGTGTATTATCAAACAAGACAAAACGCAGAAAAAGTGCCAGCAATATGATAAAACCGATCACTCCTATGATATAGGCAGGCGTATCGCCCAAGCCTGCAAAAAGAAAAATGTTATTGATGTTCATAAGGTAAAAATTCATGCATTACACCATATCATTTTGTACACTAAAGCAAACATACTGGGTATAAACGAAAAATGGGGTCGGACAGATTGTTTTTTCGGTAAAATAAAATATAGATCATTGATTATCATTTATTAAACATTAATGTTGTATTATTGGACAACGATCTTTTTGACCGTAGGATCCGCTTATTTTTTGAGACATGTAGCAACTTTCATACCACTCCATCTTGCTGGCAATAATTTCTCCTTTTATATCAGTTCATACGGTCAGCAGGCACGTTCATGACATTTCACATATTCTTAACCGGTGTATATATGCAAAGTATCCCTTCATTGCGGATATTGTAGCTACAAAACACGCATCATGTCATATCAAAAAACGGATCGCAGAACCTTTCTACGTACGGCAGGCCTGGCAGGTCTGGCAGCAGGGGCATCGCCACTGATAGCGGCTGCTACTCCACCCCCTGGCAAGGCGGCCCGCAGGGTTTTGCGCGTAGCGCATATCACAGATATACATGTGCAGCCCGGTGCTGTACCTGAGTATGGCATGGCCCGCGCACTGCACACGCTGAACGGACTGGCTGAACGGCCCGACTTTATCATCACCGGTGGCGACTCGATCATGGATGCGATGTCTACGCCCAGGGATCGGGTGAAGGCTATGTGGCAGACCTTTCACAGCACGATGAAAAATGAGAATAGCCTACAGCTCTATCATACGCTGGGCAATCATGATCACTACAATGTGACACGCAGCCGGGCCTCATATGCCGAGAGCAAGAAGTGGGCCTGTGAGGAGTTTCAGATCGCGAGGTCGTATTATAGTTTTGACAAAGGGCAGTGGCGCTTTATCATACTCGATAGTGTGCACCCGAAGCCGGTGATACCGGGCTATCTGGCCCGTCTGGATGATGAGCAGATGGACTGGCTCCAGAAGACACTGGCCGCGACGCCAAAAGATAAATATGTCTGCGTGGTATCGCACATACCGATACTGGCTATTTGTACCCTCTTTGATGGGGCAAAGAATCACAATAACCGCTGGACCATCTCCGGCTCCAATCAGCATGATGATGCTAAGGAACTCAAGCAGCTATTCTACAAGGCGGGCAATGTCAAAGCCTGCCTCTCGGGCCACATACACCTGATAGATCAGCTGGATTATCTCGGCACGACCTACTACTGCAATGGTGCCGTATGCGGTGCCTGGTGGGGCGGGAGCAATCAGGAGTTTGCACCGGCATACACTGTTATGAATTTCTACGATGACGGGTCCAATGACCGCGAGCTCTACTACTATGACTGGAAGATGGCATAAGCAGATCTATCGTAATATAAAAGAGCAGGCACCCTAAGATGCCTGCTCTTTGGATCAGCATATCTATAGACTAGCGGGAGCGGCGATCACCACGCTCATAGTCTGAGTCATAGTCATCAGACTCACCGTACTGGTCATCGTCATATCCTTCTTCATCATAGTTGTTGTCGTCTTCGTCATACTCCTCATAGCCACCGCGAGCGGAGCGGTCGTCCTCATCATAGCGCGATGAGCCGCTGCGGCCCTGATCGTAGCCACCCTGGCCACGGCTGCTGCCATAGTCGTCATCATAGCGGCCATAGCTGCCACGGCTGCTGCCGCCTTCGTAGTTGTCATCTTCATCATAGTTATCTTCATAGTCGTTCTGGTCATACTGGCTGCGTCCGCCGCGGCCAGACTCGTAGCTATCGCTATCTGAGTAGCGCGATGACCCGCCACGGCCTGAGGTGTATTGATTGTGACCCTCGGGGTTATTACTGTGTCCGGTGCGGCCGGACTGCCCCCCACGGGATGATGAGCCGCGGCCATAGTCCTGATCATAGTCAGATGAGGAGCGTGATGAGCCGCCACGACCTGAGGAGTATTGGTTGTATCCTTCGGGGTTGTTATTGGACCCACCGCGTCCCTGGCCGCTGCTGCGCGAGGAGCGGCGGTCCGTATCATAGTCCATATCATAGCGCGAGGAGCCACCGCGGCCTGAGGTGTACTGATTGTGACCCTCGGGGTTATTGTTGTGGCTGCCGCTGCGGCCAGCGCTGCCTCTGCGGGATGATGAGGATGATGAGCGGTAGTCGCTGTCACTCTCAGTGAAGCGACCACGGTCATCGCGCTCCTGGCCACGTGATGACGACCGGCCCCTCATATCTGATGAGCTGCTGTGGCCACTACCAGAGCGGGAGGAGGATGAAGAGGAGCGCCCGGATGATGAACCTCCGGATGAGCGGCCTGAAGAAGAGGCGCCCGAAGACCTGCCGGACGAAGAGCTGCCGGATGAGCGGCCTGAGCTGCCACGACCGGAGGTATATTGATTGTGCCCTTCGGGATTGTGATTGTGGCTATCACGTGATGAAGAACCGCCGCGTGAGCTGCTGCTACGTGATGAGCTGCCGCTGCGAGAGCTGTGAGAACCATTGGAGCTGCTATGGCTCCTGCCTGATGACCTTTGCATAGTATTTTGTTTTTGGTTAGAGAAAAAATTCGGCTTGATGCCGGTGGGATACCAAGCAAAATATCTACCGTAGGTTGGGGAATTTACTTAAACCTCAGTCCGCTAAAGAATTAGCTGATCAGTGGGAGTGTGCCGCGTCAGGCAGCATAAGATTTTGCGCCTCAAGAGGGGAATGCTTTGCCAGAGTGCGACGCGGGGCACTGCAGTCACAGCATACCGGCTCAAAATAAAATGAAGCAATAAAAAATAATAGAGTGCTAGCTGTCAGGCCAATGAACTCAGATAGGATAAAGAGAGTTGCCTCATAGAACAACACATCATATATCCTGCTATGTGATGGCATAGCCTTTGGTACAGAGCAGCAAAACCAAACACACAATGAAGCACATCAGGATCCTAACACTCGCAGCGATGGTCTGTACCGCAGCCGCAGTGTCTGCCCAGGCCACCGGCACACAGAGCGGCAGTGGCAATAGTACACCATCACAAAACTCATCAGGCAATCACGGCACCCATGGTGCTACCGGCTCCTCCGGGCATACCGGCAGCAGTGGCTATACCGGCAGCTCCGGCTCTATGGGTAGCAGCGGTCGTCATGGCGGCTCATCAGGTGCCACGGGCAGCACCGGTGCCACAGGCAGAGGCCGTGGTACGCGTGGAGCTACGGGTACCAGCGGCTATACAGGCAGCTCGGGTATGAGCGGCAGTTCAGGCCCCCGGTGATAGAGTCATATACTGACATTTACTCCCATGCAGAGCGGGTTTATGCCTTGCTCTTG
Organism: Bacteroidota bacterium; assembly: GCA_018267365.1. GTDB lineage: Bacteria > Bacteroidota > Bacteroidia > Chitinophagales > LD1 > UBA1941. Next base: position 35,040 of record JAFDYQ010000011.1, read on the forward strand.
CATGGGCCTTGTCGTCTGTTTTATCCACCCTGAAAAAAATAAAAAATGAACTACTTATATAAAGAACAGCAGCTGCGTCAGGTACATACTGATATGCAGAAGCTGCTGACCAATGTGCGGGCACAGCTATCGTCCGGGCTCCTGAGTGATAGGGAGGCGATGCTGATGCGCAGCGTATGCAATAATCTCAGTACTGCGATCTCACGGATGGAATATATGCTGTCCAGTCCGGCCAAGGCATGAGAGAACTAACACGTACAAAGCGGTTTCTCCTATATGCGGTAGCACTCCTCACGGGGTGCTATTTTTTTTTTTTTTTTGTGACCGGTGTTTGTAGCAGGTGTATATGTTCGGTATTGGGTATAGCCACAAAAAAAGGCACCCGGTAAGAGTGCCTTTCTGATATTCTGAGGTTGCGGTTATCTGGTCACCACGAGTTTCTTGGTGGTAAAGCTATTGCCTGCATAGACAGATACAGAGTAGGTGCCCTGTGCCAGGCCCGATACATCAAAGGTAGAGATATTGTATCCCTCTGCCAGCTGCCATGGCTGTGTGAGCACTACACGGCCTACCATGTCTGTGATGGTCACAGTAGCCTTCTGGCCTGTGGTGGTCAGGATGCCGAGCTGCACCGCGTTCACGGCAGGGTTAGGGATCATGTCTTCAAAGCTGAAGCCCTTCTCTCCGATCAGTGATGCGGATACGATCTCAGAGTATACAAACTGTCCGTCAAAGTCTACCTGCCTGAGGCGGTAGTAGTAGACAGCGCCCGGCTGTACGGTACGGTCAGAGTAGGAGTAGGAGAGCTGTGTATTGCTATTGCCGTGTCCATCTACCCATCCTATCTGGGTGAACTCCCTGCCATCAGTGCTGCGCTCTATGGCAAAGCCCTTGTTATTGATCTCAGAGGCAGTAGCCCAGTCCAGGTCTATGTACTTATTATCTATGGCATCAGCCGTGAGGTAGAGCAGCGTGACAGGCAGCGGTGTATTATTATTATTCTGACCATGGATGTAGAAGCCTGACCAGCTCGATACATTCATACATACTTCCCACACGTTATTAAAGGTCACGCCATTCACGGTAGGGTTGTGCGTTTTGGAGGTAGGCGTGAGCACGATGCGGGATGTATTGCTGGCAGGTGTCTCAGCACCGCCGTGAAACTTCGTCACTACCGCATTGCTGAGGTTAGTGGCAAAGGTAGGGTAGTATGCCGGCGCACTGTGGTTGTCATTATTATTGGATGCTGTATTGAGCGCCGCTACCTCGGCATCGCTCATGTAGAGGCATACAGATGCATTGCCCGATGTATTGGTCGGAGAGATCTTGAAGTGGCGCTGCAGGTAGCTCTGAGGGCTGGTAGGGCCAAACTGCTGTACAGAGCCATCTACCGTCACCTCCACATTGGTATTGCCCAGTGTATTGCCCCCGTCGGTGATCTTCACCATCAGGTTGCCGCTATTGTCATAGAATACCTTGGTAGCACCGGTGGTCACGGTACAGGCATAGGTATCGCCCGATGTCAGTACCGGCGTAGAATAAGATACCGGGCTGCCGGTGATAGACGCCGCAGCACAGCCGCTGGCATCCGTCACGCCGGTGAGTGAGCAGGAGCTATTGGCACCCGCAGGTATCACAAACGGTGAGGTCTGATTGGTATATGCTGTACCGCAGACAGTGAAGTTGTATGGCGATGTGCCGCCTGTGACGGTCACCGTAGCGGTATGGCCGCCGTTGCACGGATCTATCACATCAGCTATAGAGGCCGACGAAGGGCCATTAGTAACATTGACAGTAGTCGAGACCCCACCTGCCCCGTTGCATGGCGAAGGACCTGTGACAGACACCCAGTAGGAGGTGGTAGATGCCGGAGTGACAGCGTAAGATGCAGAGGTAGCCCCACCTATAGGGTTCGTACCTACTACGGTGCCTGTACCCCACTGATAGTTTGCACCCGTGCCCAGCGAGCCTCCGGTGGCAGTCAGTGTGGTACCATTGCCACTGCACAGATTGGTCGTACCGCTGATACCTGTAGGAGCGGTAGATGGTGTATTGACATTGACCGTAGTGGTCACACCGCCTGCACCATTGCATGGCGACGGGCCCGATACCGATACCCAGTAGGTAGTAGTAGATGCAGGTGTGACCGCATAAGATGCCGATGTAGCACCGGCGATAGGGTTCGTACCTATCACAGATCCTGTACCCCACTGATAGCTGGCCCCTGTGCCGAGAGAGGCACCTGTGGCTGTGAGCGTGACACCACTGCCCTGGCAGATCGTACCGCCGCCGCCACTGATACCCGTCACAGCGCTGGATGGTGTATTGACATTGATAGTAGTGGTCACACCGCCCGCACCATTGCATGGAGACGGCCCGGTCACAGATACCCAGTAGGTAGTAGTAGAGGAAGGTGTGACCGCATAAGATACCGATGTAGCGCCCGCGATAGGGTTCGTACCTATCACAGAGCCCGTACCCCACTGATAGCTGGCCCCTGTGCCGAGAGAGCCGCCTGTAGCTGTGAGCGTGACACCGCTGCCCTGGCAGACCGTACCACCACCACCGCTGATACCTGTCGGTGCGGTAGATGGCGTATTGACATTGACCGTGGTGGTCACACCGCCTGCGCCATTGCATGGAGACGGGCCGGTCACAGATACCCAGTAGGTAGTAGTAGAGGATGGCGTGACCGCATAAGATGCTGCTGTAGCGCCACCGATAGGGTTAGTACCTATCACAGAGCCCGTACCCCACTGATAGGTGGCCCCTGTGCCTAGTGAGGCACCTGTAGCTGTGAGCGTCACACCGCTACCCTGGCAGACCGTACCGCCGCCGCCACTGATGCCTGTCACGGCGCTCGATGGTGTATTGACATTGACGGTGGTAGTAGCCGATCCTACCGGATTGCTGCATGGAGCAGTAGTGCCGGTCACAGATACCCAGTAGCTGGTAGTAGAGGATGGTGTCACACTGGCAGTAGTAGAGGTAGATGTCTGGAAGACATTGGTACCTACGCTGCCCGTACCCCACTGGTAGCTGGCACCTGTACCCAGGGCACCGCCACTGGCAGTGAGTGTCACAGATGAGCCCTGGCAGATCGTGCCGCCGCCGCCGCTGATAGAGGTAGGAGCAGTAGATGGATTATTGACTGTGATGGTCTTGGTCGCGCTGCCGGATGGATTGCTGCACGGAGATGAACTGCCTGTGACCGACACCCAATAGGTAGTAGTGGATGATGGAGTCACGTTTGCAGTAGTAGAGGTAGATGTCTGGAATACATTGGTACCCACCGTACCGGTACCCCACTGATAGCTGGCACCGCTGCCCAGAGCGCCGCCGGTCTCGGTCAGGGTGATGCCTGTACCCTGGCATACAGGCGTAGTACCTGATATGCCGGTAGGAGCTGTAGATGGCGTATTGACAGTGACGGTAGTAGACACGCAGGCGGTATTGGTACTGCACGGCGATGGGTCTTCATATCGCACATAGTATGTAGTAGTAGAGGTAGGAGAGACAGAGAGGCTATTGCCCGAGCCCACCAGTGTACCACCGCAGGATCCGGTGTACCACCGCGCAGTAGCGCCGGTACCCAGGGAGCCGCCGCTATAGGTCAGCGTGCTGGAGCCGCCGCTGCAGATAGTGGCAGGAGAGGCCGCTGCGCTGGTAGGCGCCGTAGATTTAGAGTTGACTGTAAATGTCACATCAGAACTACAAACTCCGAGTGAGGCACGCACGGTGACAGTACCCGCTGTAGTAGCTGTGAGGGTAGTGCCTGATATACTGGCGGTACCACCCACTACAGACCAGGTAGGCACGCCTGACCCCGACGATACGGTATAGGTCAGGGCCTTGGTGGCGCCTACGCAGACGGTAGTATTGCTCGTAGTATTGGTCACAGATGATACCTGCTTGTACTTTAGCAGGGCACTGGTGCTCTCCCAGACACTACCGCAGTTATAGCGCTCTACGAGTACATTCACCGTACCGGTAAAAGTGGCCGTCCAGTCTACAGACGCATTGGTGCCGGTACAATCAGGACCGTTGTCATCATCATAAAATACGGAGGTAGCAGTGTTACTGCTATTGTAACCGGTGATCTGGCTGTCCCAGCTCCCGTCGCAGGTAGAGACTACGTATTCCACACCGTTTATACAGTTGAAGGTACCATATCCCGTAGATGCTACGCTCAGGTTTGAGCCAAATGTATTGCAAGAAGTAGGTGTAGGTATGGTGCCGAAACTATGGCTACCGTTCCAGGTACACTGCGCATCGGCGGTGAGCACCAGTCCCATCAGTACCACCAGGGCCAGAAGGAATTTACTACTGCGATAGCTGACGGCGAGGGAGTGAGTCAGATGGCTACAGGCTTGTGTAAAAGACTTTTTCATCGTTAGGGCTGCGTGTATTTATTTATAAACCAATAATTAAATAAAGAGTACGCCGGAGCGTAAACCCGCTTTCATGTTCATACGAGATAATAATCTGAAAAGTCTCCTCTGTCAAGCAAGAAAAGACTACAGGACTGATTATCAAGGAGCAATACGCTCAACAAAATCCTTGTACAATAAAAACACTGTATTGATCGCCGTCCGTGGTCATCAGTGGACTGCTCACATTACTTCATATCGCCTTAAAGTTGCTGCTTTTTTGCGGGTTTGCGAAGCAAAATCAGTGAATAGACCTAAAAAATAGGTTTGTAGATTTATATAGTGCTGAAAATGAAACGAGTGCTGATATATTTATATAAATAATAAGTTTATAATTTCGATTATAAAAATATTGTCTTACACGACAATAAATGTCAGGGTATTTATAGTTGGCCTTCTGGCCGGGCTGCACTGCATGCCTCACACAGCTGCCTGCGGCCTGCTACCGGGTCTCCGTATAGCGTTTTTCTACCTCCTGTCAGTATCACTCTATCGGGTAGTAGATGTCGGTCTCTACCTTGGCAGGGTCCTTCTCCGTGGCGGGGTCGGTCACATATGACTCTATGGCCAGTCCTTTCTTCTTCATCTTCTGGTCAGTGATATAGGCATTGAGCATGCTGTGTGTCTCTGCCATCTTCTCATTGTAGGGGCCATAGTATTTTGCCATCACTGCGCGGGTGGCGGGTATGGTCACCACCTGATAGTCTCCCTGGCCCTTATCTGCTTTCTTCACAGGTATAGCTACGGCCATATCGGTCTTTTTATGCGCTGTATCCCATGTGTAGTAGAGACCTGCCGGCGGCCCGTCCATCTCCAGTTTGTGCGCCTGCAGGTAGCTATACACCTTGGGCATCCACCGTGGGAATAGCGCACCTGCCGAGTCGGTAGAGGTCTCAGTGCGGTAGGCTATGTAGGTCCGGGCCGGTAGCTCTACGGTCATGACTGCCGCCTCTGTATTGCCAGGGGCCGCTTCGCATACTTTTTTGAGCCGGGCCAGGCCTTTCTCATAGTCTGCGCCTATCATCTTTTCCATATTCACAAAGAGCATCATAGGGCGCATCAGAAACGGGATGTCATTGGCAAAGCCCCAGGTCACCTTTGTGGCGCCATCTGCTGCACTATCCAGGCTAAAGGTGGCATGCGCCACAGACTCAAAAGGCTTGACAAAGTGGATGCGCGATACGAGGCGCATATCCTCTGCTATCTCTATGGTGAGCATCTCTCCCTGCCCGGCCTTATCGTTTCCCTGCCAGCGATAGCCGGCATCAGCCTGTCCCTGCGTACCAAAGTAGTCATACCGGCAGTTGGTATCCAGATCGTACCACGGCGACCATTTCGGCCAGTTGCGATAGTCTGCTATCTGCGTGAAGATGAGGTGGCGCGGTGCCTGTATCACTACGCTGCGCTCTGTCTTGAAGCTTTTCGGTCCCAGCAGGCCGCCCAGCACTACCGCCACTGCTACTATCAGCACGATAGCGCCTATGATCTTGAGTATTTTGCCCATGAGTATGGTTGTTTGGTTGAAACCAAATATAAACGTATAGTACCTTTATCTGAAATTTATCTATCTGATACTCCTCTGGATGTGCAGCAAATGTAGCCCACAGCCGTCAGAAAGCGCAAGAAGTCAGATAGTTAAAACAAAGATGTAAAGTTGGTGAAAAAGCCAAAATACCTACATTCGCAGCAAAACTATACATACATGAAGCAACTCATCGTGGCGGTCGTGGCCGGCTGCCTGCTCACGCTCGCATCCTGCAGCAGCAATAACAATCCTTTCTCAGCAGGTACATGGACCTATAAGGGTACCAGCTACAGCGCCTACTCTGCCATAGGCACGGCTACTGCCAAATCTCTCGTAGCTACCTATGGCAATACGGGTGAAGTGGATAACGTAGAGTGCTACTTCTACTCATGGCCGCCTACATCCGGTACCTATACGATAGTGAATACACAGGGTGCCCTCACCTCAGGGTCCAATGTGGTATACATAGTGATGAATATAGGCACCAAGGTATATACCCTGGACAATAGCAGCACCTCCAGCGCAGCTACCGTATCTGTGAGCAGTGACAATAAGGTGACGATCTCTGTAGCCGGCGCCACCTTTAGCATAGTGAGCACGAGCACTACAGACTCGGGTCCGTTCACACTGAATGTGACACAGAATATATAATGATAAACGGCGCACGCCGGAGCCTGTACTAAAAAGATGAAGCCCCGCCATTGGAATGACGGGGCTTCATCTTTTTCACGCGCGGCGGCCTATGCGGAGGGCCAGACTGCCGGCCTTGGTGGCCAGCTCTATGTATGCCTCTGATACCTCCAGCGTGTCTATGGGAGTATCCTCCTCGTCCAGAAACTCTATGAGGTATGACCTCGGGTGCGTGACGTACACCTGGTGTACCTGCCCACGCGTACCCTCAGGTATGAGCGGGCTGATGTCTGCAGTAGTGATGATGATGTCTTCTTCTTCTATCATATATGTGCTGGTGTTTGGTTCTCTGCCGTGGGGGTCCGGGCTGAGTACCTCTCGCGGTGGCTGCCGGTTAGCTTTTTTTGGGGCAGGGATCGGCCGCGATCACTAGTGATACGTACCGGCTTTTTAAATGTTCGCCATATGAGGAGTTGTTTTACACATTTAGTTTTGTTGTTTACAGCAACATATAGTGGTGCCACGCATGAATAAGTGGCGGATAGTGGGCAGATTATTTGGTTTTGTGCGGTTTTGTCGTATCTTGACTATCCCAAACCAAACCCGAAGAACCTCCCGGAATGACCCGATCCGAGATAGCGACCCGCCTGAGAGAAGACCACAAGCGATTTGCAGTGATGCTGTCATCGCAGACGGACGAGGATTTCGTACGCGCTGCCGATGGCAAGTGGACTGCCGGTCACCAGCTGGACCATATCTACCGCTCTGTAGTGCCGCTGCGTACTGCTATGCAGCTACCGGGCTTTGTGCCCCGTGTGCTGTTTGGCAGGGCCAAAGCGCCCTCGCAAAGCTATGAGGAGGTGGTGGCCCGGTACAAGGAGCGCCTCTCTGCCGGCGGCCAGGCCGTGGGCCGCTACCGCCCGAGGCCTGTGAGCGTGAGCAGCCGCAACCGTCAGATCATCAAGCTGACAGATACCGTAGAAACCCTGGCCAAAAGAGTGGAAAAGATGGACGAAGACAAGCTGGACGCCATCCTGCTGCCGCACCCCCTGCTGGGCAAAATAACCCTGAGGGAGATGCTCCACTTTACCATCTATCATGTGGGCCACCATCACAAGGCCACGCTCAAGAACCTAGGCAAGTAGGGGCGAAGGGACGAGTGGCGGAGGACGGAGGACGAGGAATATACCCCTGTCTGTATTCATTTTTGCCAGTGGTCCCTTACTATGGCAGGTGTCTCCGCTGCCTACCAGGCTCATGGCTTTTTGACGCTGTGGTGACCGATCCGGGTGCCAAGTTTTTCCGATGAGGAGCATAGTAGCTCAGACCTCAGTGTACATTCCTTATCCACCAAGTTTTCCGACTGAGAGGCTATTTCTCTATCAGCCTTTTACATAGCATAAAAAAAGCCCCGTACCAGGTATGGTACAGGGCTCCGGTTTAGGATTGGGTTGGTTATTATTTAGACACCACGGTGAAGCGGATGGCCTCGCGCTGAGTGCCGTTGCTCACGGTGATGGTGTAGATGCCTGACTGCTGCGCGCCGAGGTCTATGTGCTGGCGGTCTGTAGAGATGGTGCCATGCTGTACCGGACGGCCCAGGATGTCATAGATCTCATAGCTGTCACCTGTGCGGCCGCTGGTCACGAGGGTAAAGGTACCGCCGGTAGGGTTAGGGTATACGCCCAGCGCCTCAGTACCTGTGATATCATGCACGCCTACATTCACCACTGCTACGGCGGCAGAGGTAGCAGAGCAGCCGCCTGCGTTGGTCACCTCTACGGTATAGTTGCCATTGATGGTCACATCGTATGTCTGAGCGTTGGCGCCTGCTATGAGGTTGCCATCCTGATACCACTGATAGGTGCTGGCCGCGCCTGCAGTGAGGGTGAATCCGCTACGGGTGATAGTAGCTGTAGGCACCGGCCTGAAGGCTACAGTCACAGGGCCGGCAGTAGCAGTACACTGATTGCCGTCGGTCACGGTCACAGTATAGTTGCCCGCCTGGGTCACATGGATACTGGATGTAGTAGCAGTATTGCTCCAGAGGTATGACACGCCGGTAGCTGTGGCAGCTATCGTAGCTGTATCGCCCGTAGGGCAGATGCTGTCCGGGCCGGCGGTATTGAGCGTGACGGTAGGGAGGGCAGCTACATTGACTGCTACAGGTGCAGATACTGCGCTATCCATAGCAGCGTTGTATACCGTCACTACATAAGATGCTGCCGAGCTGACAGTGATAGCCTGTGTAGTAGCACCGGTAGACCACTTGTAGGTATAGCCTGTGCCGGCAGATGCAGTGAGCGTCTGGCTGGCACCTGCACAGATGGTGACAGGACCTGCCGGAGAGATAGATGCTACTGGAGGGCCTGCGCAGGCGGTGTAGGCTATGTAGTCCGGGTAGCTATTGCCATGCTTGGTAGTATCGAGCGGTGTGCAGGCCACAGATGAGCACTTGGTGCGCAGCCAGTACCGGAGGCCAAAGTCTTCAGCATTCCTATTGGTCAGCGTCAGGATACTGGTGGCTACGTCTACTACTATGTGCAATTTGTACTGACCTACAGGACCCGCAGGTGTGCCTGATACTACGATGGCACCGGCATCACCACCGGCAAAGGTATTGTTGCTAGAGTTGCTCGTCCAGCAAAGGCCCGGAGGCAGGTTTGTGATAGAGTCGATCTTCACACTATTGATAGTCACTGTGCCAAAGCCGGGATAGTTGTAAGAAGAGAAATTCTGGAAATAGAAGGTATCTGATACGGCCACACCGATCACCGTACATGGGAGGCTATCTGCTGATGGATAGAGGCCCGGCTGTGCGTATGTGTTTGGTGTCACGCTATTGCTGGCTGCTGCACAGTGCTGCGCCTGAGCTCCCGCTGCCATGATCACACCCGCTACGATAGATAGGAAAAGTTTCTTCATGCGTATAGTTTGGTTGTTTTAGTAAAGCTATAAATGTAGTGAAATATCAGTGGCGGTTGGTATAAACTATCCACAAGATGGATGAACGGTCGGGTTTTCTCATTGTGCACTCATGCTGTAGTACGGTTTGCATTTTCCTAACGTTGCTCAGATTTTTCATATTTGCACGCATATCTATCTCTATGAGGCATATACCCCTGCTGATCATAGCGGCTATCGTACTACTGGCCTCTGCATGCGGCCAGCAGGGCCGCGGGCACCGGCACCTGACTACTGCAGACTCTCTGCGCCGCGCACGCGCTATAGCCGAGGAGTCGCACCTGACTGATATGGAGCAGGTACATGAGAGCCTGACCGGTCCGGAGCCTGCCACAGGCAGCGGTGTGGTGGCACCCGGGGGCGCGGCACAGGTACCACAGCCCGGTGACTCCATAGCCCAGGCTGTGCGTGCGCATGACCGCTGGCACAAAAGGCTGGAGCAGGCCCTGGCTGACTCTGCCACCGCGCTCGGTGCGCTGATCACCCGGGTGCTGGTGCAGGACTCTATACATCGCTATACTACGGCCACCTATACCGGAGACGGCCACCTGCTCACCTTTCACTCAGAGCAGACGCCCGATGAGCATGAGCGGGCGGAGTATGATCTGTGCTTTGATCGCGGGCATCTGGTACACGTGCATGAGCGCCATCTATACGCGGGCGATACAGAAGGTGATGACCAGGCGGCAGATACCTATACGGATGATACGTACTATCTCGCCCATGGGCGCGTGTACTATCACTACCGCAAGGCAGGGGAGGCGGTACATCATATGGATCGTATAGAGTACATACAGCAGCACCACTCTGCGCTACAGGGGGATATAGCAGGCCATCTCAGCCGCGTGTATGATAACTTTGTGACGGAGTACGATCGGCTGACACAGCAGCCTATGGAGGTGATGGTCTATACCGCCGTACCGCGCGAGGTGGCGCATGTGGATGGACAGTAGAGTGTGAGGCGGGGGCGAGAGCCTAGAGGCAAGAACCAAGAACCAAGAGACAAGAGGCGAGAGGCAAGAATCAAGAGTCAAGAACCAAGAATCAAGAATCAAGAGGCGAGAGTCAAGAGGCAAGAATAAAGAGACAAGAATCAAGAGGCAAGAATCCAACGGTAAGTGGCGGGGAATCCGCAACGAAATTTTACCTTTAGGCAAAACCCAACAGATGAGAAATTATATCTCTGAGGTCTTCGGCACGTTTGCGATCGTTTTTTTCGGTACCGGTGTGGTGATAGTCAATCAGGAGACACATGGTGTAGTAGGCCACACAGGCATCTGCATCGTGTGGGGGCTGATAGTGATGTCTATGATCTATGCGCTGGGCACGGTGAGTGGTGCCCACTTCAATCCTGCCGTGTCCATCGGCTTTGCTATCGCGCGCAAGTTTGAGTGGAGGGAGGTCATACCCTATATTATCAGCCAGTGTATCGGGGCGATAGCCGGTAGTGCGGCGCTAAAGCTGCTCTTCCCGGCCAATGAGATGCTGGGCGGCACCATGCCTGCCGGCAGTGACCTGCAGAGTTTTGTACTGGAGTTTATCCTCACCTTTGTGCTCATGGCGGTGATCATGCGTGTGGCCTTTGGCAGCAAGGAGCAGGGGCTATTTGCAGGTCTCGCCATCAGCAGCATCGTGTGCCTGGAGGCGCTCATGGCCGGGCCGGTGAGCGGTGCCTCTATGAATCCCGCCCGCAGCCTCGGGCCTGCACTGGTCTCTATGCACATGGGCAAGTGGTGGATCTACGCCATAGCGCCCACACTGGGCAGCATCGCTGCGGTATACTTTGACATGTACCTGGGCCCTGCGGGCAAGGTGGATGGTGAGTGATCCCGGCGGGCGTGATTTCGCATTGCGGCAGTGCCAGGCGATCAGGCCGGTAGAGCATTTGTGTATTGCGTTACCCTTCTCTATCTCGGCGTCCTCCTCCATCGCCTTGCTAAAGGCTGAATGGGGAAAAGTTTGATCGCCAGGGTATAGTGATAGTTGTCTCATTGATCAACGTATTCTTTTGGCAAGGTTTTAGAACTACCCCACGCATAAAACGTGAAAGCCATGCTAACCAGAGAAGTGAAACAACAGCTAGACATGCACATCAGCGACTATAAGGACGAGCTGGGCAATGAAGACTTTGTATATGAGAATGTGCGCATGACACCAGCGCGCCGTGCAGTACGTGCGGTAGAGCGCTGGGTAGACAGGATACGCCGCAGGTTTACATCCTATGACAGGCCTCGATACAGCGCATAAAAGTCTCCTTTTTTCTTCCGGAAGGTGTATCTTAGTATCACATAAAAGATACTATGAAAAACATCCTCCTCCCGGCCCTGTTGATGCTGAGTGGCCTCTGTCATGCGCAGCGGGACTGCTTCGGGCAGAAAGTCTTTGACCCGGCAGACTATATGGTGAAAGGCTACGACACCATCATGAAGTATGCTGATATCTATACGCAGTCACTGGTAGGGTGTACTATGCCCTCATGGCAGGCCGTGGACAGACAGGGCAGAGAAATACAACCATACGACTATCAGGGGCGCATCCTTTTTCTCAACTTCTGGTGGCCGGGCTGCAAGCCATGTATCCGTGAATTTAACTCGCTCAATAAACTGGCTCAGGAGTACGGTGGTCAGGTCATGTTTCTGTCCTTTGTGTCGGGCAGGCGCGCTCAGATGGATAGCGTGCTGAGCATACATCCCCTGGACTTTCGCATCATACCGGCTGCGGATACACTCATCACCGATGTCTTCAGGATGTCTATCTACCCTACCAATATGATCATAGGCCGCGATGGCCGCGTGGCATATATCATGCACGGAGGCCAGGTGGATGATGGCCTGAGCAACTATGAAAAGATAAAACCGGCACTGGTACGTGCTATAGAGCGGCGGTAGAATGGTGCGAGCGCTATAGCCCTTCCAGCTGGCTGCCCATCACCTGCGCATCGCTGATATCCAGTTTGCCGGCTTTGTAGCCGGTGGCAGATGGTTTCTGCACGATAAATCTGCTGCCATGCAGTGAGAAGCTCTGAGAGATGGTAGCCTTGTCAAAAAGCGTACGGCCATAGAAGGTGCTATTCTCTATCTCAGCGCGCACCCAGTCTGCAGTGAGAAACTCTGCCCTGCCGCGAAAGGTACACTCGGAGAGGACCATATTCTTTTTGGAGTGTGTATAGTTGGCCAGCATATGAGAGTAGAAGCTGGCTTGGGTAAAGTCTGCATAGCCGTCAAAGCTGGCCAGATTGAAAGTAGCATCGCGATAGAAGTAAGTGCCCATAAAGCTGCTCTCGCGCTCAAAGTGAACCTCATTGAAAAAGGCACTGCTCATAAAGGTGCTCTGCTGAAAGCCGGCACTCTCCAGAAAGGTACAGCCGGCAAAGGATACCTCACCGCCGAAGCGGACCTGATTGAAAAGCGCGGGCTTTTTGAATGTACATTTAGTGAAAGTGCAGGCGCCCTGTATGGTAGCACCGGTGAAGTTCACCTCCTCTTCAAAGACACAATTGTCAAAAAAGACGCTGCGCTCCAGTGTGGCGCTATAGATAGCCTGCCCTGCGTGCAGGCTGCCGGCCACCCGGCCTCTAAAAGTACAATCATGAAAGACGAGTGCCCCGTGCACATAGCTGATATGCTGCACCGGAGAGGCGCTGATGGCGTCTGTGCTATCTGCCAGTACCAGGTCTCCGGATATGGTGCTGCCGGTGCTGACCAGATTCTCACCACGGGCTATGGGGCCGTGCAGGTCGGCAGCATTGACCTGGCTGTCCCCTCCTCGCGAGGAGCAGGAGTAGCAGACCATACAGAGTGCAAAGATACAGATCAGGCGTGTGTGCATAAGGATGGTTTTGATAGCGGGGAAATGTTTTTTGGCCGCAGGCATAGATGCTATAGATTTTGCTGAAATCATATCCCCTCTCCGTATGGCAGAGAGGGGATACAGGATACAGATAGGTGATCGTACTACTGATGGGCGCCCATGCCGCCATTATACTGCGGGTTGGCTGTGCGGGCCTTGGCGTCCAGCTCACCACTGGCCTTTTTGGCTTTGATAAAGGTGAGTATCTCACGTGGCGTATAGGCATTGCGGTGCTCTGCATTTACGGCACTGTTGTAGCGGTTTTTCTTTAGTGTATTGTAGTCGCGGTGCAGGGTGTTTTTGAATGCAGGCAGCTGCGCGGTGGCACCGGTGCCATTTTTGCCAAAGCCAGCAGTGAAATAGACAGGATAGTCCTGTACGTAGAAGAGATTGTTAGAGTAATCTACGTCCCCCAGCTTCTGCCCGGCATCTGCCACGAGTATGAGATAGTAGTAGCCGGTGATGGATGGCATGGTATAGTTCTGATATAGGGTAGAGGTACCAAACCCCAGGGTGGCAAAGTCAGTGTTGGCGGGCAGGTCGACATTGACCACGCACTGATTGCCACTGGTATTGCACTGATAGGTATTTTGCTGTATAGAGGTATTAAACTCATCGTAGAATATCACTCCATAGTCGTTGGCATTATACGCATTGTAGTACACGTAGTAGAGGCCCCAGTCAGCGGCAGCCGGTGCGGTACCGGTACCGATATTATAGATATTGTATATGGCCTGGCGCGTAGGTGTGGAGGAGCCGGTGGCATAGTCGTCCTCTACCCATGTAGCCAGGTCTACGCCACTGCTTTGATTGGGCGATGGTGAGGGAGGCGTAGTGGTGTCTGTAGAGTTTGAGGCTACGTAGATAGGATAGTTGTTGCTGCCGTCTTTCATGGCCAGGGTGTTGAAGAGGAAGTTGTAGTCTACCCAGTAGTAGCCATTGTCTCCCCAGGTAGTATTCCACGAGTTGATCAGGCGAAAGGCACCGCCGGCACCCTTGCTATCATCATAGCCTACGATGGTCTGTGCGTGGCCGCCGCAGGGCTGCCCGCCGCCGCAGGGGTCAAAGCCTGCACTCATCACCCCGCTGCCGCTCCAGCTCTGAAATCCGGTGCCTACGCCGCAGCCCACCATGACGGGCGTATTGCTCACGAGGCTCTGCTTGATATCTGCGATATAGTCGCTCACATTGTTATGCTGTATGGCGCGATAGGTAGATATTTTGTGAAAGGAGGCATCTGTATTATTGGATGAGCTGGATTGGGAGCAGTTGCCCAGACTGCTGTAGGGTACACTACCCAGCGTAGCTACGCCGCGCGTCTGTATGAGCGTGAGGGCGGCGTCATAGTTGGTACCGTCACAGTTGGCACCCTTCTGATTGTCTGCTATAGCGGTGAAGAGGTCCTTGGCGCTCATCTGGTAGGCGGTCTGGGAGAGCTGCGCAGAGGTCAGGTTTCGCGCGGCGGCCTCGAGGGCAGTCTTGGTATAGTAGGCAGTAGACCAGCCTATGCAGGTGCCATACTGGCCCTGATCGCCTACGGGTGGCAGATAGTTATAGAGAAAGTAGGATGAAGGCAGACTGCTGGCATTGCTACCCGCAAAATTTCGCGTATTAATGGCTTTCGGTGTCTGGTTCACATTGTCATTGGCAGCATTGTAGCCTGTGGCATGCGCGCCGTTGTTGTTGTTATTATTGTTGTTGTTGTCTTTTTTGCATCCGGCTATGGTGAGGATACTCAGACATAAGAAGGCAGCACAGTAGATTTTATTCATGTGATTGGGTTTAAGGTAAAAAAAAGATAAGGGCAGAGAGGCTAGTGGCTCTAAGGTACGGCTTTGAGAGAAAAGGCAAAATTTATTTTCAGCGGGATCTTTTGTGTTGTTTTTTGAGCTAACGAAGCTACGGCAAGCATTTTGTGAGGCTAAAATTATCATGAGTGCTGTAGATCTCATTTTTGGCATCGGGGCGGAGCAGCTCACCACGGAGCAGATGCTGGCGCGGGCACTGGTGGTATTTTTTGCCGGCTGGGTATTGATACGTTTCGCGGGGGTGCGTACACTGGGGCGTGTCACTGCCTTTGACCAGCTCACGCTCCTCATCATAGGCTCTATACTGGGCCGGTCTGTGATATCCGGTCAGAATTTCTTTGGCTGCCTGGCGGCGTCGCTGCTCATCACGCTGCTGCAGCGTATCATGTCGTGGCTCATGTATCGCAGCAAGGCCGTAGGCAAAATATTCAAGGGCCGGCCCATACCGCTGATGCGGCACGGACGGATGGATGAGCGCAATATGGCCCGCACGCTGGTGACCAATGAAGACATAGATGAAGCGCTGCACACCCACCTGCAGCGCGAGGATATAGAGGGCGTACAGGATATCTACCTGGAGCGCTCCGGCCACATCAGCTTTATCAAAAAACAATCAGATAAAAAATAATAATGAACAGCAAGAAACCCAAAGGCGTACCTGCGCAGCATCAGGACGTACAGCCCGGCCATGAAGCGGCCATGACACCGGAACCCATATACATACGGCGCAGCTATGTAGGTAGCGGCAAGCTAATGGGCCACACCGCTATCATCACAGGCGGGGATAGCGGTATAGGGCGGGCAGTGGCTGTACACTTTGCCAAGGAGGGCTGCGATGTGGCCATAGCCTATCTGAGCGAGCACAAGGACGCCCGCGAGACGCAAAGGCTGGTGCAGGACTGTGGCCGCCGCTGCCTGCTGATAGAGGGCGACCTGACCGACCTTGCCTTTTGCCGCAAGGTGGTGAGCCGGACGCTGAAGGAATTTGGCCGTATAGATGTGCTGGTCAATAATGCGGGCGAGCAGCGCTATCAGGAAGATTTTGAGAAGATCACACACAGGCAGCTCACTAAGACTTTTGACACCAATATCATAGCCATGATCGCCCTGACCCAGCAGGTACTGCCACACCTGCCGGCGGGTGGCGCCATAGTCAATACGACCTCTGTGACGGCCTATCGCGGCAGTGACCATATCATAGACTATGCTGCCAGCAAGGGGGCGATCCTGGCCTTCACCCGGTCTCTCAGCGCCAATCTGGTAGACAAAAAGATCCGTGTGAATGGCGTAGCACCGGGGCCGATATGGACACCCTTTATCCCCAGTACTTTCCCGCCGGAGGAGGTAAAGAAATTTGGAAAAGACCAGCCCATGAAGAGGCCGGGGCAACCCTCAGAGGTGGCACCCTGCTATGTCTTTCTGGCATGTGAGGACTCCAGCTACATGACCGGCCAGGTACTGCATCCTAATGGCGGTGAGATAGTAGGAGGCTGAGCTGTGTTAGCATTTCCTCATTCAAGCAAATAGCTCCTCAAACCGGCCATACTGCGTACAGATGAGGTATACAGGTGACTGAGGTAACATATTGAGGCTAATGGCTTTTTAGTATGACAATTTTTATAAGGCTATGGGAAAGGTAACGAGGCACAGCATTAGTACAGGAGTATGCCGCGAGATGCAGGCATCTCATTTATCATCATAAAAAACCTAAACACATGAAAGGCACAAAACCGGCTACGACGATAGCCAAGCAAAACAACACAGCGAGCAAGCTGCACAAACTATTTGAAGATATGCTGAAGGATATCTACTGGGCAGAGAAGGCGCTGCTCAAGGCGATACCCAAGATGATCAAAAACGCCACTCATGAGGATCTGAAGCAGGGCCTCAGCGACCACCTGGAGGAGACCAAGGGCCAGGTAGAGCGCCTGGAGCAGATATTCGAGCAGCTGGGCAAAAAGGCCACTGCCAAGAAGTGCCTCGCCATGGAGGGCCTGATCAAAGAGGCCGAAGAGATCATGGAGGAAAACGATGAAGGTGCCATGCGCGATGCGGGTATCATAGCTGCCGGCCAGAAGGTAGAGCACTATGAGATAGCTACGTACGGTACACTCCTGACCTTTGCACAGATACTGGACCTGCAGGATGCGGTGCCGCTGCTGGAGGAGACACTCGACGAGGAGAAAGGTGCGGACGAAAAGCTGACCGATGTGGCAGAGGCTGCTATCAACCTGGAGGCTGCCGAGGAGCAAGAAGAAGAAGAGGAGGAGGAAGACTAAAAAAGTTAGTTAGCCAGATGGGGCGGGAGCGGTCATGCTGCTCCCGCTTTTTTTATGGCCGCCTGCGGCGAAAGACATACTCCGATCCATTTTGGAGCACCATGTCATAGCCCTTGTCATTGAGGTAGTGGAAGCAGTGAAACTTAGCCAGCTGTAGGTAGGATCCCCTGCGCGCGGGCACTGTATCTCGCGTCATGCCTCCATGACCATCATCATAGCATATGTGCCCCAGAAACTAGCGTCGATATCGAGCAGCGCATAGTCGTAGCGCAGTGTATCTTGCGCATGGATACAATAGAAACCCAGAATGAATGCTGAAGAGAAAAGTAGTTTTTTCATAAGCCGTGCGGTTTCTGCCAAAGGTAAATCAACGGTGGCGAGGCCGCAAAAGATTAACACCTCTTGCGCAAAATGAATGCGCCTGAGATGCTCCGGCACACTACCGCTCCTGCTGTAGCTGGCGGCGGGCTTCTTTCATCATCTCCAGCTCTGTGGTATCTACAGTGGGGAAGTGGAGGTCCATCTGCTCCAGCTCGTGGCTGATGATCTCGCCGCACAGCAGGTGGGTGTACCATTTGTCGTCTGCCGGTATCACATACCACGGTGCATCGGCGCGGCTGCAGTGGCGTATGGCATCCTGATAGGCGCGCTGGTAGTCGTCCCAGTATTCACGCTCCTTGATATCAGCAGAGCTAAACTTCCAGTGTTTGTCCTTATTGTCCAGCCGCTCCAGAAAGCGCTTGCGCTGCTCATCGCGGCTCAGGTGCAGAAAGAATTTGATCACGCGCGTACCGTTTTGTACGATCACGTCTTCAAAGTTATTGATCTGCTGGTAGCGCTGGCTCCAGAATTTCTTGTCTACTTTCTTCACGCTGTCTATCCCCGGCACATGCTCTGCCAGTACGATCTCGGGGTGCACCTTTGAGATCAGCACATTCTCGTAGTGAGACCTGTTGAAGATCACTATCTGTCCATGCTCGGGCAGCTTCAGGTAGTGGCGCCAGAGGTAGCTGTGCTCCAGCTCCAGGCTGGTGGGATGCTTGAAGCTGTATACCTGTAGCCCCTGCGGGTTTACCCCATTCATGATATGGCGCACGAGGCTGTCCTTGCCCGCGCTGTCCATACCCTGCAGGATGATGAGCATAGACTGCCGGTTCTCGGCGTAGAGCTTGTACTGCAGGTCGGCGATCTTTTTCTTGTACTTCATCTCGCGCTCCAGCAGCACATCGTCTTTGGGGCGATCCATAGGTGCGCCGGTGCGGTACCTGTCCAGTTTGAAACCTTTGCCGTCTTTGATGCGGTATTTTTTCCAGTCGATGGTCATGAGATAGTATTAAGTATTTAGACAAATGCGTATGCGGTAGTGAGTAGTGTATATTGAGTAGTGAGATAATGCCTGGTCCACTGTCTACGGTCGACAGTCCACGAAACGAGGACTAGTTGCTGCGTCCCGTTGACAGCTGATGATGAATTATTTCAAAAACAATACCAATGCCAGCCCTATCAGTGCGGGTAGCGCCTGTATGTAAAAGATGCTGCGCTGCGCCGTAATAGCGCCGTAGATGCCCGCCACAGCCACACAGCCGAGAAAGAACTCTCCCACATACACTGACCACGCCGGATCACCTATGAGCAGTGACCAGATGAGGCCTGCAGACAGGAAACCATTGTACAGGCCCTGATTGGCGGCGAGGGCTTTGGTAGGAGGGAAGAGTTCCGGTTTTAGCGAGCGGAAAGTCTTGGGCCCGCGTGTGGTCCAGGCAAACATCTCCAGCCACAGGATGTAGATGTGCTCTACAGCTACGATACCTACCATGATCTTTGCTATGAGGTGCATGGGTGTTTTGGTTTAGTGCAGGTACAAGATAGGGAAATATCCAGACGTGAGATGTGATACATGGAACAATGACGAGGAACCGCAAAGAACGCAGAGAACGCAAAGGGGATTTTTAAATAAATCATAATTAGCGCGTCATTCCCAGCCATTGCTGGTCGCCTGACCTGCAACAAACTCCTGGCGCGGATATGCGAATCTCATTTGCAGGCGTGAGGGACCCTATCAGCAAAAGTGGCGCCCTTATGTCGCGTCGTTGGTCAGCGGCCAACGACGGCGGGGGAGACGTGAGCATGCTTATCCAGCCTGAAACGGGTGTTTCAGATCACAAGCGGTCCTTTACTGATCTACGAAAATTATTTCTTCCGCGCCGCAGCTCCGATGAGCTTTTTGTTCAGCGCCTTCTCTATGCGCTCCAGGCGCAGCTCCAGGGCGGTGAGTCGCTTCTCCTCTTTGGTAGAGGTGGGCATGCCCTTGCTGCCTGCCTTTGGCATAGTGCCTGTGAGCAGCCAGTGGCCATTGACATCAGAGTGCAGGCATATGTTTTCACACATCACGAGGGTAGGCTGCAGGTCTTTGTAGGTCTCGGGATTCATCACCTTAGAGAGCGTGCTATAGTTATCGCCGGTGGCATTGACATATGCCACGAGGTTGCGAAACTTTTTGTCACGGCCTACTATCTCTTCCATAGCTTTGATATATCTGTCGCGGATGCTCATGTGTCTATAGGTGGTTTTTTGCAAATATAGGAAAGAATAGGAATTTGACATCAGTGCATCCTATCTGCGTAAAACATATTGCCACCTACGACCAGCATCAGCTCAAAAAAAATCCCGTATGCTGCGCGGTTTACTATTTGGAAAAGCCGCAACTTTGCCATACACCATATCTACCACCCCTCCCATGCAAATGAAACGTATCCTGGCCGCCATCGCGATCCTGGTTGTACTGATAGTAGCAGTGCTGACCTGGTGCGACCACGCAGTGAAGACTGCGGCAAAAGGCCGCTTGTATACGGATACTGCCAGCCTGCCCTACCGCCGCAGCGGCCTGCTGCTGGGCACAGCCAAATACATAAACGGTACGCACCTCAATCCCTACTACTACTATCGCATAGAAGCTGCTGCCGCACTGCTGAAAAGTGGCAAGATCAGCTACCTGATCATCAGCGGGGACAATAGCCGCAAGGACTATGACGAGCCCTCTGATATGCGCGCGGACCTCATAGCGCGTGGCGCAGACTCTACACATATCTACCTGGACTATGCCGGCTTCCGCACCTTTGACTCGATGCGGCGCGCGCGGGAGGTATTCGGCCAGGATTCTGTCACAGTCATCTCGCAGCTCTTTCATGATGAGCGGGCGCTCTACATCGCGCAGCGCGAGGGTATCGATGCCATAGGCTACTGTGCACGTGACATATCGGTGCGCGCCGGCATCCGCACACAGCTGCGTGAGCGTTTTGCGCGCGTCAAGGTCTTTGTAGATTATATCATAGGCCAGGAGCCAAAGTTCCTTGGAAAGAAGATAGTGGTGGGGTAATACAGATAAGAGACATCAGACGATAGACTGTACGGCGCTTTGCGCTGCGCGCAAAACCAATGTACGGCAGATAACATGGACTTATAGAATCTTTGAAATAAGGTTACACTCGTATTACCTTACACCTGGTGTCTGCTGTCTCAGCCCTCGGCCATCTGCTCATACTGCCTGCGATGTTTGGCGGCTGCCTCTTTATCGCCCAGTGTCGTAGCCAGGCGCTCGAGGTCTGAGAGGATCACGAGCTGCAGGCTGCGCGTATGGCTGATAAAGGCATAGTCACGGCTGGCCAGCAGGTTCTCATAGGCGCGGATGTGTGCGCCCTGGCGCTCATAGTGGGCAAAGAGGTTGTAGTAGCTATTGGCTATATCGGGATAGCTGCCCAGGCGCAGGCGCATATCCAGTGCCGAGCGCAGATAGGTCTCCGCTATCTCATATTCTCCCATGTTGGTATAGCAGAGGCCTATATTGCTCAGTACAGCGGCACGGTTAGTGATGCCCGTCTCATCTGCCAGCAGCGCCTCTGCCTGCTGGTAGTGTGCGAGTGCTGGCTCCACTTTGCCCTGGCCAAAGTAAGCATTGCCACAGCCCATCAGGCAGACACCCTTGCGGGTATGCCACTGTGTAGGGGCCAGCGCCTCCAGTGCGCGCTCCAGATAGAGCAGTGTACCCTCGGCACTGCCGCCGGACTGCTGGTGATTCATAGCCAGGTCGTGCAGGATGTCTGAGAGCAGTGCGCGCATCTCTTCTGTAGCCTCTGCCCGCAGGCACCGCTGCTCGGCGCGCAGCAGGTACTCACGCCCGTGTGCGTAGCGCATCTGCAGCGTATAGCAGCGGCCTATGATGGCCTCATGGCCTGCTACCTGCACCGGCGAGCCATCGGCCCCATAGCGGCGTATAGCATCCTGAGATAGCTGTATACTGCGCGTGTAGTCTGTCTGGAAAACCATGGCTGCCCAGCTGTCACTGAGCAGGAGGCCCAGCCGGGTATCGGCGTCCTCTACGTCATGGAAGGAGGCATGGAGCATGGCGAGATTCTGCAGGGCAGTGGCAGTCTTGAGCCTGACCTGCTCCCTATTGGCCGCTATGAGCCGCTGTATATGGCCGTGATCCATGGTGTGCCGGTATGGGTGTGATAGAGGGCACAAGGTAGTGAAAAAAAGAGGTATCAGGCAGCGATATCTGCTTTGATCTCCATAAAGGAGGCATGATGGCCCGCGGCGGCAGCCTGGTCTCCCAGGGCGGCGGCCATGCTCTTCAGCTCCTCCAGTATGAGGGTCTGCAGGCCGCGGTGCTGGCTCACGAGCGCATAGTCACGGCCTATGATCATAGTGTCGTAGGCGCGCCGGTGCTCACCGCGTGCCTGGTATAGCTTGCCCAGGTTGTAGTACGTATTGGATATCTCCCAGTAGGTGCCGAGGCGGGTGCGCATATCCAGTGCGCGGTCCAGGCAGTCCTGCGCCTGGTCAAAAAGGCCCATGCGGCCATAGCAGGAGCCCATATTGCAGAGCACGGTAGCGATATTGCAGCGGTTGTCTACCTCCTCAAAGAGTGCCAGCGCCTGCTGGTGATGGTCGAGCGCAGCGGCCAGGTCGCCCCGGCGGCCCAGCACATTGGCCATGCCCATGAGGCACACGCCGCGGCGGTTGACCTGCACGCCCTCGGGCAGCAGCTCCAGGGCGCGGTGCAGATAGGTCATGGTCTGCTCGTCATCTCCGTCGGAGTAGTAGTTGAGCATGGCCAGGTTTTGCAGGATGTCTATGCGCAGTCCCATCAGGTCGTCATTTGATTCTCCGTTTTCGCCAAAGGCGATATGCTCTGCCGCCCGCAGCTGCTCCAGTGCATCATCATAGCGCATCATATAGGTATAGCAGCGGCCCGCCAGTGACCTGTGGGCGGCCAGCAGCTGCTGGTAGGGCGTATGGCTGTAGCGGCTGATCATCTGCTCAGAGATGGCTATACCACGTGCATAGTCCGAGTTGAAGAGCATGGCGGCCTCGCTGCTATTCAGCGCGAGGGCCAGGACGCACTCCTCATCCTCCATATGGCCAAAGCTTTTGTGCAGCATGGCGAGATTCTGTACAGCTATATTGCTGCGCAGTTTGATATATTGCCGGTTAGCACTGATCATATCTAGTACCTGCAAACGATCCATGGCGCTGAGATTAATTAAATGTTATGCAATACATCGAATATACGCAATACATCCCGTGAGGTTTTGCCACCTATGCACATATACCGTCCTAGACAAAATACACTTTGTAACAAGTCGCGTTCTGTCAGGTTTTGACGGTAAAAACTTAAATTTTTTAGGGCAAACACTGCCCGAAAGATGAGGGGCGCCGTGTTTTTAACGGGCGGCTTCGGGCGGTAGGCGGCACGCCCCGCAGATGCCGGACTACCCGGCCAGATGTATTTAGTTTGAATATCTTACTTTTGCAGCATGGCCAAAAAGCAGACGGACGCTATAGCGCGGCTACCGGATTTTGCAGAGCTGCGGCTGCACGGTTTCAAAGTGCACGCCATTCCCCGGCATATCGCGCCTACGGTAGTACGGGGCAGGCGTGATTTCTACAAGATGGGCCTGGTCACCGGAGATATGACGATGCTGTATGGCGATAAGCCGGTAGAGCTGACAGGCAGCACGCTTTTCTTTGTCAATCCTCACGTGCCGCATACGGTGGTCAGGCGCTCCCGAAAGATAAGCGGGTATGCCTGCCTTTTCACGGAGGCATTTATAGCGGGCAGGGAGCGGACTGATATACTGCAAAACTCGCCGCTGACCAATACTGCGATGCCACCGGCCATTTCATTGGATCCTCATCACACGGCATTTGTAGAAAACATTTTCCGCAAAATGATGGCCACGCAGCAGGGGAGCTACGCGCACAAGGGCGATGTGCTGCGCAGCTGCCTGGAGCTGCTGCTGCACGAGGCCCGTAGCCTGCAGCCGCCTACAGGCACCGCACAGCGCAGCGGCGCTACACGTATCAGCCATCTCTTTCACGAGCTGCTGGAGGGGCAGTTTCCCATAGACCATCCGGGGCATCCCCTCAGACTGCGTACGCCGCAGGATTTTGCCGAAGGCCTGTCCGTGCATGTCAACTACCTGAACCGCGCAGTAAAAGAAGCGACCGGCAAGCCCACCTCTGCCCACATAGCAGAGCGTATACTGGCAGAGGCCAAAGCGCTGCTGCTCTACACAGACTGGAGCGTAGCTGATATTGCGTATGCGCTGGGTTTTGAGTATCCTACTTATTTCAATAACTACTATAAGAAGATGACCGGCACCACGCCGCTCTCCCTGCGCCGGCAGCAGGTTTGATTTTTATACTTTTTGGATTGAATATCGTTATCTCCCGCCTGCGGGCATGCTGCATCTTTGCATCTCACAAATCAAAACGCTAAAACATGAAGATACTGATCACCGGCGCTACCGGCAAGGTAGGCAGCAGGTACGCCAAACGGATGCTGGCAAAGGGATACGACGTGCGCATACTGGTGCGCGATGCTGCAAAGGCTGAGGCTCTGGCTGCCCTCGGTGCAGAGGTCACCGTAGGCGACCTGCACGATGCGGCCTCCCTGCCCGCAGCCGTAGCAGGGATAGATGCCGTGATACACATGGCAGCATTTTTCCGCACCTTCACAGACTTTGAGGAGGTGATACGGACCAATCACTCCGGTACGGTGGCGCTGGCTCAGGCCGCTATGGCAGCCGGAGCAGGCAGGTTTATATTTATCAGCACCGGCAATGTGTACCCTACTACAGCACGCCGGCCCGGGCGCGAGGACGATGTGCTGGATGCCAATGATCCGCGTGCCTACTCCTCCAGCAAAATAGCTGCGGAGAAGGAACTGCTGGCACTGCATAAAGAGAAAGGCCTGGATGTGCGTGTGCTGAGGCTCGGATTTGTATATGGCGATGGCGATCCGCATATAGAGGAGATACTGCCCGTGCTGAAAAAATGGAAGCGCCCCTCCGGCTACCGCATGCACATGGTGCACCATCTGGATGTGGCGCAGGCAGTGACGCTGCTGCTGCATACAGACGGACTGGATGGAGAGATATTCAATGTGGTAGATGATGCGCCCATCAGCCTCTATGAGCTGGCCGATTCCTTTGGCAAGGCTGCGGAAACCTTTGATGCGGAAGACGCTCCGCTGGTTTATCCCTTTGAGGGTATCATGGATACGACCAAGCTGCGCACCATGACGGGTTTCCGGCCACTGGTACCGAGCTACTATGTAGCCAGGGACCTCGACATCCTCTAGGGCAAGAGCGGGAGCAATCACCTGCCCGCTGTGGCGTCAGGAGCCCTACGCAGCCTCCATAGCCACCAGATCGCGGCGGTGGCGCACGGCAGCATCGGCATCGCCCAGAGAGAGGCTGAGCACCTCCAGCTCACGTATGATACGTATCTGCAGCTCGCGCGCCTGGCTCAGGCGGGCATAGTCACGTGCTATGACCATCGTGTCGTAGGCGCGCTGCATCTCCCCGCGGCGCTCGTAGAGGATCGCGAGGTTAAAGTAGCTGCCCGCTACATCCCCATAGCTGCCGGAGCGTTTGCGCAGCTCCAGCGCGCGCAGGTGGTATGTCTCGGCCATGTCATATCCGCCCATGCACATGTGGCAGGAGCCGAGATTGGCCAGGACGGTAGAGAGATTGTAGTAGTCGTCGGTGTTTTCCAGCAGTGTCTCCGAGCGCATGTAGTAGTTCTGCGCGTCTTCATATCTTTTCTGAAAGAAACGCACATTGCCTATAGCCATCAGGCAGACTGCCCTGCGGCGGGTGTGGCCCTCATGACCCAGTATACGGAGCGCCTTGTCAAAGCAGCGGGTAGCCTCATCCATATCGCGTCCTGACTGCACCATGGCCATACCCACATCATGCAGGATATCAGCACGCAGGCGGCACACATTATCACTGGCCTCCAGCATATCAAAGGCGATGGTCTCTGCCATAGTGAGGTGCTCCCAGGCGCGCTGGTACTCCATGAGCAGCGCGTAGCAGCGGCCTATGAGCGCATGGTGCTGCGCTATGTGGAGCAGGTGCTCTGAGTCGCGATAGCGGTCTACGATAGCCTGTGAGATACGGATAGCGCCTATATAGTCTGCGCGGAATACCATAGCCGCTATAGCATCATTCAGCGCGAGGCTGATCACTACGGGCTCCTCGGTCAGCTCGTCCAGGCTGCTGTGCAGCATGGCCAGATTGGAGAGGGCTGTGTCGCTTTTGCGGCGCAGAAACTCCCTATTGGTAGTGAGCATCTCAAGTATATGGTCCGATGTCATGAGTGTACAAATCAAATAAAAATTCAAAACAAAGGGAATCAAAATACCTTAATAATTAACGAGATATGCACATCAGTGAAACAATATGGATATTGTGGAGCGTTCGCTTTTATCAGATCTGGAGCAACTGCCCCAGCCGCGTCATGCTGATGATCTGTATGCGGCCCACATGCTTTTGAGCCAAAACTTTACGATCTCCTGTCACTATATAAAAGGATTTGGCTGTGTAGGCCAGATCTATAAGATAGTTGTCCTTGGGATCACCCAGCCTGTCATACGAATGGTCAACATCGTAAATAGTAGAAAGCGATATGAAAAAAGCTACGAAGTCGGAAACAGGGTACTTAAGGTATTTGTCAAAATTGCTTTCAGGTCGGGACAGCACCATCTGCAACTCCTCTAACTGAGTCTGGCAAGTACATATCTCTATGTCGAGTTTATATTTGAGATCTGCGAGATATGACAATCTCCCTTTGAGTAAAAGAGAGATTATGTTATTCGTATCAAGGACTATTTTATCAAGCCCTACGTTTCCTTTCACTCCTCACTTTATTTACAGCCTCTGTGATAGATGCCAATGAAACTTTATTTTTTTTGACACCATTACTAAGGCGTTCGGCCTCTTGCAGGGCTTTCCTATATTCAAAAGCCTTAAGTAGCTCTTTTTGCTCCGCAGCCGATAGCTCTCGGATATAGGAGGTAAGTTTCTCTACCGTGGCAGATTCTATAAGCATATCTCAAGATTGTAGCATAAATATAATGAAAAGCCGGGTGAATCGTGTGTTGGTCACGTGCCCGGCTTGTAAGTTTTGAGTGTATATATATCTACACCAG
Organism: Bacteroidota bacterium; assembly: GCA_018267365.1. Lineage (GTDB taxonomy): Bacteria > Bacteroidota > Bacteroidia > Chitinophagales > LD1 > UBA1941. The sequence continues at coordinate 62,024 of JAFDYQ010000011.1, forward strand.
CAGTGCTACCACAGCTACGGCTGCGGTGGCGAGGACCGGAGCCAAAGTCTGTATTGACCACCGGTGCTGAGGCTGCTCGTACAAAGCTGCGCTGCGCACTACGGGCGCAGACACATACATGTCATACACACACCATCCGCACCTGCGGAAAAAAATATAAAAGGCCTGGATAAAGGATCATATCTACAGGCAAAGAAACAATGCGCCGCGGTGCACCTTGTGCCGCTATACGGCACATGAAATGCGAGATGTTTTCTGTAAGTAAAAAACCGCATACTTCACATATTTTCAGAAAGGCCGGAATAAAAAGCTGCCGCACTGCAGACCTCAGGTGACTTCTATGTGATTCATCCGTTATATTTGCATGGTGAAAGCCAGCCTGTTCATCTCAATACTGCTTTTACTTGGGACCGACGCCTGTGCGCAGCAGACACTCATAGCTAATGCCCAGCTCAAAGTACTGTACCGCAACTTTGACAACCACATATCTATGGCCAAATCAGGCTATGACTGTGATCAGATAAAACTGATAGTGCGATCACGCAGTCTCTCTGACTCCATCACTGTGCATGGCACCGGCTGCGAGTACGTCGTACGTACATGCATATACGGCTGTATAGACCTGATAGCGTCTTATACAGATCAAAAGAGCGTCATCACATACCACGACACTACCACCTTTATTGTGAAAGATATACAGGCGCCCTATATCACACTGGGTGGCCGTCTGCGCGGTGGCACTTGCCATGCCAGTGTGATACGTGCTATGCCTGGCCTCGTAGCTATCGGTACGACAGACCTTCCCTATCGCTGCGATATTTACAGCTTTCAGCTGAAATATCTCAGAAAAGGACACCGCAAGAGCATTGTCCTTACCGCACCCGGGCCTCTTTTCACCAACGAAATGCAGGCACTATTAGCACATCTGCGTAAAGGTGACAAAGTTATCATCGATCACGTCATAGCATCTTACGCAGGTATGCTCGCAGAAGATATCGGCGGCATTACTTTCACCATCTCTGACAGCCACTGACAGGCACAAAAAAGCCGGGTGAATCGTGTGTTGGTCACGTGCCCGGCTTGTAAGTTTGGAGTGTATGTAGGTTTACACTAATAGTGCGACAACGGCTACGGCTGCGGTGGCGAGGACCGGGGCGGGTATGTGCAGCTTTTCTGCTCCCTGAGAGAGCACCTTGTTCAGGCTTTTCACAGTGTCGCTTTTGCGCACCTTTTTCACCTGCTTCATCAGCGCCTTGTTTGTCTTTTTGAGCTGCTTGCGGCCTGTAGACATGAGGTCATCCCTCGTATCGAGTATGCGGCCATATTGACGCTGCCCGCGGCCCATCAGTTCTCCTGCGAGTGCCTCTACGTATAAGGTCCTATTACCCGTTATACTTGCCCATTTTTTTACTGCCTTGCTCAGTCCTACTCTGACTGTGCCTTTGATGATCTTGCTGTTCATGATTTCTTTATTTGATATGAGGTAACGATATATTTCTGCAACGTATAATTCCCAAATATCGTACCATCTCAGGCTACGCAGCCTGTGGTTTTTTGACCCCACAAAAGGGCCCGGGGAGTAGAGAAACAAGAAACAAGAAACAAGAAACAAGAACCAAGAACCAAGAACCAAGAATCAAGAGGCAAGAATCAAGAGGCAAGAATCAAGACAAAAGCCACGTGGGGAAATGGCTGTAGTCTTGATTCCTGGTTCTTGATTCTTAATTCTGAAGGTCACTGCTCTGAGAATCGCGGGTCTTTCAGAAAGTCATCGTCCGTCAGTGTCTTCAGAAAGGCGATGATCTTTACCTTGTCGTCTGCGCTGAGGGTGATGCCCGTAGTGCCGCCGCGCTGCAGTACTGTATCCAGAGTAGGAGAGTAGTGCACGCTGGCACCGTAAAAGTCCAGCACATCTTCCAGCGAATGCAGGCTGCCATTGTGCATATAGGGAGAGGTCTTCTCAATATTGCGCAGGGTAGGCGTCTTGAAGCGGCCTATATCGGCCGGGTCGAGTGTCACATTGTACCTGCCGCTGTCTGAGATGCCGGTTTGTATACCGTTATTGTGATAGCTGCGATCGGTGAAAAGATCTGTGGCGTGGCAGGTGGAGCACCGCTGCTGAAAGAGTGCCAGCCCGGCCAGCTCATCACTGCTCAGTTTGGTTTCGCCCCGCACGTACCGGTCATACCGGCTATTGGCACTCACCAGGGCGTACATAAACTGGCTCAATGCCTGCAGGAAGCGTGTAGTATTGATTTCGTCTGTACCAAAGGCAGCTTTGAACATGCCCGGATACTTGCTGTCATTGCGCAGTTTGGCCAGCACGTCTGGTAGCTGCGCATCCATTTCTACAGGGTTCTTGATAGGATTGGGCGGTACGAGGTCCAGGTCATGCACACCCCCATCCCAAAAGAAGTCGTAGCTCCAGGCCAGGTTCACCAGTGCAGGCGTATTGCGGTGGCCCAGCTTATTGTCTATGCCGTGGCTGACCGTGTGGCCCGCATGTACAAAGGAGGCAAACTGCTGATGGCAATTGCCGCAGGCTATCGTATTGTCACGCGAGAGGCGCGAATCGTAGAAGAGCTTGCGCCCCAGCACAAAACCTGACTGTGTGAGCGGATTGGCAGCCATATTATATACCGGCTGGGGAAAGGAGGCAGGTGCCACAAACTTTACGTCCTGGTCGGAACCTTTCTTCTTGCACGAAGGTGCCACCACTGATAGCAAAAGGAGTATCCCGGCCATGACCGGGATACCCGCTTTATATCTAGTCATTGGTCACACGATTGATGCTAAACATATCTGCATAGTTGGCCGAGATGGTCGTGCTATACTGGTCAAACATGTGGCCAGGATTGGCAGCGATAGTGATCTGCACAGGAGCATTGAATACGGCATCTACATCTGCATAGAGGTACACTGTAGAGTGGTGGCCGCTCCTGACCTGGGCCGCAGTACCTGAGGTCAGCGATACGGTGCGGATATTATTGATCGTAGCAGATGACATGCCGCCGTAGCCGCCCACATGATAGTACATCATGGCCATGCCCATCATAGAGTCATACGGTGCCTGCGGGCTCATGCCTTCCAGTTTGTAGAAAATATAGCCACTGTTCCAGGTCCAGTACATGTCGCTGGCTGCGCCGGCTACGTCCAGGTCTCCCGTGCGCTCGCTCACCGGTGCGGTATTCTTGGCGCTGTCTACACCTATGATAAACTGCACACCGGTATAGTCGCCGGCAGGTACATTCTGTATGGTCAGGTCTGCAGAGCTGTCTACACCCTCGCGTACGAGATGATAGCACTGGTCCTTTGGTACAGTATATTTAGTGCCGTCAGATTTGACCAGTACAAAGTTGCTCACAAAGTAATTGAACGTAGTCGGTGTGAGTGTCTCACCGTTTGATGTAGTATAGGCAGTACCCAGTGCGAGGTCAGTGCTGGCGTAGCGATTGTCAAAGTGTACAGTGACAGAACCGGTGCCATCAGGCGTGCTGTTCTTCTTGCACGAGGAGGCAGTAGTGGCTATGATAGCTACGAGGGCGAGGATATAGAGATTATATTTTTTCATGTTGTTTTTTGATATATAAAATGAGATACACGTATGGCATAGCGATGCCATCGCAAAAAAATGTGAGGTCAGAAAGGCGCACTCCATAGCGCCGGTGGTAAAGGGAAAGCCTAAGCAGCGGGTGGCTTGACGAGGGCGCGAGTGGTGCCTGTGAGAGGTGCGGCCTCCTCTGCTGTGCGTGCCTCTGCCAGTACATGGTATACTATGACAGGCTGATCGAGTTCTGTCTTTTTCTGGCAGGGTATCTCGTCTCTTTCTTTGCTCAGTGCAGAGGCTTGTTTTTGTTCGCCTTCTTCTGCTTTCTTCAGTTGCTTGCTCAGGTAGCAGTGGCCCTCGCAGTGCATATTGGGATTATTGCGGTTTACGCAGAGTTGTCTGGCTATGTAGGCCTTATTGATGGTATAGTACATGAGTATGCCGACATTCACCAGCGTCTGGCTGATGATCAGTATCACGAGGATAGATGCGACAAACTTTTTCACTGCGTGGCAAACTTACAGCATTGTATATAGCTGTGCAAGAAAAAAGGGGTAGGAATCAAGAACCAATATTCAAGGGACAAAGCAGGATACACGATGCGGCCCCTGATCTGCATGTGCAGTAGGGACAGATCGTGACCTGTCCCTACCCACCTCTATATTTGATGTATTGTCCCTCGTCTCCGGTCTCACATCTCCGGTCTCTCCTTATTGCAGCCTCTCATTGATCGCGGCCATGACAGGGTAGTAGAGCTCGTCTTTGGTGTCTATGATATTTTGTACGGCTATGAGCGCGTGGAGCACGGTGGTGTGGTGCTGATTATGACCCGGCAGAAACTGGCCCAGTTCCTTGAGCGTGAGCGTAGGACAGTGCATACGGCCATAGTAGTAGAAGGCCATACGGGCCAGTGCATAGGGCATGGCCCTGCTCCGGCTGTACATCTGCTCGATGTCAAAATCAAACCTCCGCCCGAACTCCTCGCGCACGATGAGCAGGATAAACTCCAGCCGCTCATCAGGACTGAGGCAGTCGGGATACTGGATGGTACGCGCCCGGGTAGTAGACAGGCCCGGATAAACGATATACTGTGCGGTGGTCTCGTGGTGGGTGCTTTCTCTGAACATAGTTTTAGTATTTAGTAGTCAGTATTAGTATCAAGACATGAGTATTGAGACGTGAGACATGAGATAATGCAGTGAATAGATATATCTATTACGGATGCATTCTGTATTTGTCTCAAGTCTCATATCTCTTATCTCAAGTCTCATTCTCACATCTTATTAGAAAAATAAAAGTGCTCGGGGTGAAACTCCGTGTCTATCACACCTATCTCACCGTTCCTGTATTTTGATATCAGTATCTCGCAGCGCGTGCGCAGGTCCTCGCCATTCGGGCCGGACAGCTCACCATAGTAGGCGGGCCGGTGCAGGAAGAGCACCATATCTGCATCCTGCTCTATGGCTCCGCTCTCGCGCAGGTCAGACAGCATGGGCCGCTTGCTGCCGCGGCTCTCTACGGCGCGGCTCAGCTGCGAGAGTGCTACGACGGGTATATCGAGTTCTTTGGCTAGCTGCTTCAGCCGGCGGCTGATAGAGGCCACCTGCTGCTCACGGTTCATGCCGCGCATCGCTGCGGCGTCTACAGTGATCAATTGTAAATAATCTATGTAGAGTATATCTATGTGGTGCTTCAGCTTCCACTTTTTGGCTATAGAGCAGATCTCAGAGATAGTCAGGCAGGCACTATCGCAGAGCCAGATAGGCAGGCCGGCCACGTGCTGCGTGCGGTCGTCCAGCGCCTGCCACTGCGCCTGGTGCAGCGCACCGCGCTTCAGCGCATTGATATCTATGCGCAGTTCATTGGCCAGGATACGCTCTACCAGCTGCGTGGCGCTCATCTCCAGAGAAAAGATGCCTACACGCGCGCCATTCTCTGCCTGCCGCCGCGCCGCCTGTACGGCAAAGGCCGTCTTGCCCATAGCAGGCCGCGCCGCCAGCACGATCAGGTCTGTGCGCTGTAGGCCCAGCGTGTGTGTATCAAAGTCGCGCAGGTACAGGCGCACACCAGTATAGTGCGCTGCGTCAGCGGCACGGTGCAGGCTCTCTACCGTATCATATACTATCTGCGGGTAGTCGCGCTCGGCGAGTTTGGCTATCGTGCTATTGATACCGTCCAGGCCGCTCATGGCTGCGCCGAGCACCTCTATGAAGTCGGTGCCCCTGTAGCAGAGGTCCATAGTAGCCTGCGAGAGGCGTATCATGGCGCGCAGCACAGCTTTCTCTTTGACCACCTGTGCGTGCTGCTGTATGTGTGCTGCGCCGGTCACGTCATTGGTCAGCTGCATGAGGTAGAGCATACCGCCCACGCCCTCTATGGCAGTGATGCCATGCGGCAGGGCGGCATCGCCCTTTGAGATCTTCTCATAGACCGTCATCACATCTATCGGTGCGTGCTGCTGGTACAGCTGCCTGATGGCGGCATAGATCACCCGGTGTGCCTCCGTGTAGAAGTCCTCCTCGGTGAGCAGTGCGCCTACGTGCATCATGGCCTGCCCCTCCAGCAGGAGCGCGCCGAGCACCGCCCGCTCCATATCTGCAGACTGGGGCAGGATGCGCTGCTGTGCTATATACGATGTATCCATACTCATAGACACCCTACCCCTCACTGAGTCTGCTGACGAAGGCGAAACCACATGGTGTGAGGGGTGGGTGGACTACAAGGATAACCGGCCACTGCGCAATGGACTTGCGTAGTGAAAATTTATTTTTTGAGTATAGCGGCGGGCTTTGGTGCATCTCATTAGCATGATAGTTGTGGCCTGCCATTTGCATTTCCCGCAGGGATGCCACAACTTAGACACCGGTAAATCTGAAAGATGCAAGCCTCGACGCTCAATGAACTGAAAAAAGAACTCGCGCACCTGAGCCAGAAGGAGCTTGTGGAGATCATCACCCGGCTGGCGCGCTACAAAAAGGAAAACAAAGAGCTGATCACCTACCTGCTCTCAGATGTGCATGACGAGCGCGGCTATATCAATAGTGTAAAGGGCTACATAGACGAGGAGATAAGCGCCATACCCGCAGACTACAATCTCTACTACGCCAAGAAGACGCTGCGCAAGATACTGCGCACGGTCAATAAATACTGCCGCTACTCGGGCATCAAGACCACTGAGGTAGAGCTCCTGCTGCACTATCTCTACCGGCTGCGCCACTCGGGCATACAGATACAGAAGAGCCAGATACTGACCAATGTCTACGAGAGCCAGCTCAAGAAGGTAGCCAAGATACTCCCCACCCTGCACGAAGACCTGCAGCATGACTATGGCCACCGGCTGCTGGAGCTCGAGCTGCCGCATGGTACGCAGGGCCTGCTCGGTGCGCTGATCAAAAAATTGCGCTGAGGTATATCAGTGCCAGTACTGATACAAAATACCCTGTAGCACGGATAGTGATGGATAGTGTGGACCGTACCTTTACGGTATTAAATCACACTTAAATCAAATCATCCATGAAAAGAATCATCACTGCACTCGTGCTGCTGGGTAGCATGAGTATGGGCGCTACCGCACAGGTAGGCCTCGGTATGGGTATGACCCCTGCCAAATCTAAGATCTCCGTAGAGAGCGGAGACGTGTCTAAGCTGAAGGGTAAGACCTTCAAAGTGGAATTTACTTATGACAATATCAGTGTAGGCAAGTTTGCCTCTGAGGACGAGTATATAGCCAAGAAGAAGGCCGAGTACAATGAAAAAGAACCCGGACGTGGCGACAAGTGGGCCGTAGCCTGGAAGGCTGACCGCGCTAACCGCTTCGAGCCGGCATTTATCACCAAGTGGAACGAGCTGGGCGAGAAGAGCGGCACGAAGGTGAGCAAAGATGCAGGAGAGAATAAGCTCATCATCAAGACCACCTCTATGGAGCCCGGCTTCAATGTAGGTGTGGCCCACGAGCCTGCCAATATCTACGCTACGCTGACCTTTCAGGATGCGAGCGGCAAGACGCTGGCAGTAGTACAGGCTGATAAGGTACCGGGCCAGACTTTTACCGGCGACTTTGATACCGGCCTGCGCCTCTCTGAGAGCTATGAAAAGCTCGCTAAAGATGTCTACAAGACTGTATCCAAGAAGTTTTAAGAGACCCATTTCCCAAAACCCAATAGAGCCCCGCTTGTCATGACAGGTGGGGTTTTGTTTTTAGGTGGCGGGTGATGGCTGGCGGGTGGCCGGATGTTTGATAGTGGTTACTTGATACTTGATACTTGATGCTGGTTACTGGATGGCGGATGTGGTTTCCAGTTCGTTGCCGATGCCCCGCCGACCACACTTGGGGCGCTATAGGTACAGTGCAAACTGCATTCATCTTAATACTAAATACTGATTACTAAATACTGATTCCTAGATACCTGCGTTATCCCACTACCTGCCTACCGTCAGGCGGGCTCAATACTCTCTTGGTACAATATATGATGTAGATGAGGACGCAAAACAGGCTGCCATGAAAGGATTCATCAAACTGACCAATGTCTATCAGGATGCACCCACCATCGTAAACGTGCAAAATATCTGCTACTTCTATAAACAGGATACAGGCACCAAACATACTGTGATCATAGTGAATGGGCTGGAGCATGGCCTGTCTGTGCAAGAGGACTTTGAGCAGGTACTGAAACTGATAGAGGAGAGTGCCGGCGATCAAAAGGCCGGTCACGATACGCCTTCTGCGCAGTCTCCTGCGCCGTGATTATCTTTGTAGCTATGGCAAAGCAAAGCGCAGGATTATTGCCCTATCGCAAAAGGGGAGGACGCATAGAGGTCATGCTCGTGCATCCCGGTGGCCCATTCTGGCGAAAGAAGGACCTCGGTGCCTGGTCTATCGTAAAAGGAGAACTGGGTGATAATGAAGAGCCACTGGCAGCCGCCAAAAGAGAATTCCAAGAAGAGACCGGAATCGATCCCGTGGGGGAGATGATACCGCTCACAGCCGTCAGGCAAAAGAACGGCAAGACAGTGCATGCATGGGCCATAGATATGGATGTAGACGTGACACAGGTGAAAAGCAATATCATAGCCATAGAGTGGCCATCGCGGAGTGGCAGGATGATAGATATACCGGAGATAGACCGCGCGGAGTGGTTTGATCTGGATACTGCACGGGATAAGATCATTGCGGCGCAGGCAGCCTTTTTGGATGAGGTGGAAGGAATAGACAATAAACGAAAAGGTTTTGATCACAGTCTGTCAGCGCCCTGGATGTAGCTAAACAGAGGGGGGATAGCAGGGTGTGATGTCTCATTCTTTTACCACTCTGTGCACGATCCTGCCGCGCGTGGTGGCCACCGTCACCATATAGACGCCGGGAGGTAAAGTGCTTAGGTCTATTTCTCCGGAGTACTCAGATGTGAGGATGGTTTCGCCCATTATATTTTGTACAGACAGGCTGCTGATAGGCAGCTCGCTCTCTACGGTGATACGGCCAGTAGCAGGATTGGGAGATAGCTTCAGCGTATAGTCAGACTGCCTCATGTCATTCATGCCTGTGTTAGTGCAGGATAGCATATTGATATGATCCCACAGTACACTATCGAATGGTGAGAAGGCTGCCGCCACGCCATATGCAGATTCGCCCATGCGCACTACTACCATCTGCTGGCTGGGTACTACATATATTTTCTGATCGTTCTTGCCCAGTGCGGCATACATATCAGCAGGTGCACTGCTGATCAGTGGCCCATTGTATACCAGCTGCAGGCCGGGTGCCATATAAGATGACTGGCCGTTCAGCCACCAGAGGTAGCCGTACGAGGGGTTGAATGCCTGAGAGGAGGTGGTCATGGCATGATAGTATGCCGTATCCCGCAGGATGGTGTCGGTACTCCATACCCCCTTATTCAGTGCCAGCAAACCGAAGCGTGCCGCATCGCGCACCACACTATAATATTCATAGCCTACCCAGAGGCCGTGCATACCGACGCGGGTGCCCAGCCGCGAGGCGGAGAAGCTATTAAAAGTCTGACCGGAGACGGTGGCCAGCACGTCTTCCATCTTGCGGTAGGCACCGGTATGATAGGCCCACCGGGTACCGGGCGGCGCGAGGTACTGGAGGCAGGCAGGTGTAGTACTGATATTGCTGCAGGCTACACCCGTGGGGTTGTCGTCCAGGCCGGATGTCATAGAGATCAGGTGGCGTATGGTGATCTGGCGCTCCTGCTGTGTATCTGCACTGGTCCAGCCCTGCCCGAGTATATCACTCACGGTGTCACTCAGATGCAGCAGTCCCTCCTGCTGCGCTATACCCGTCAGTGTAGAGGTGAGGCTTTTGCCGGCAGATGCCCATACATGTATAGAGTCTCGGGTGAAAGTGCCAAAGTACTTCTCCAGCACTATGCGGCCATCCTTCAGTATGATAAAGCCACTCGTGCCATGATCTCCGAGGTAGCTGTACAGGGAGTCTATACGCTCCTGGCACCAGCCCAACTGCGAGGGTGCTGTGGTGTCCCATGCAGTTCCCGATACCGGCGGGAAATACAAAGACTGTGATCTCCCGGCCACAAAGATCATCAAGAATAAAGCTATGTAGCAGAGGTGCCGCATGTTATTGTTTTTTGTAAGCCTAAGTTAAGCTAAATCTTGCTGTCGTTTGTGTGGCATATCGTCCGCGCCAGCCTGCCTATAGTCAGTCCCTGTACCACAATGCTGAAGAGTACGCAGCAGTACGTGGCTATAAGGAGCATGTGGCGTGGCTCGCTATCGGGCAGGGAGAGGGCCATGGCCATATAGAGAGCCCGCCGCGCAGCGGCAGGATGATGGATATACCGGAGATAGACCGCGCGGAGTGGTTTGATCTGGATACTGCCCGGCAAAAGATCATTGCGGCACAGGTAGCATTTCTGGACCTGCTAACACAGCTTTTGCTCCGCAAAGATTAAGGCCTTTATATTTGCCATGTATGAGGTGTTGCCTGTATATCCTTTTCGCGTTTCTGCTGTTGGCAGCATCTGCTGTTTCGGCACAGGTGCAATATGTATCAGATAGCACGCTGCACATAGAGGCGCGCATGACCTTAGGCAAGAAGGATAACGTACTTCATCTTTCTATTCATAATGTTTCGACAGATACCATCATCTGCCCCGGTACGAGGCATCACAGGCGTGCCTATGGCAAAAGTATTTTCAGGCAGTATCAGATGGTTAGTACCAATGGCTGTTTTGATCTGCTGGATACTGCAGCCCACCCGGAGGAGTTCACAGAGTGGACCTGGCATGCTATCCGTCCATGCATTATTTTGCCACCCGGCCAAACATATCACATAGCGATCACTTTGTATAAATACCAGTATAGCCGCTGCCTCTACTACCGTCATCACGCATACGCACAGGCACATTATAAATCTTCAGCTATGATCTTTGCGCCGGACTCACCGCCGCTATCCATAGACCTGGATGAGCGGTCTTACTATCATCATGAGTGAATGATGTTTATTGTCTTTTGTACTGCCAGCAAAGGTGACTGGCTGTATTGCTCCTGTCTGATTTAAGCCGCCTGCCTGTTATACCTGGCCTTGTAGTCAGCCGGAGATAATCCTGTGATGCGCTGAAAGACCTCGCGGAAGGCCTTGGCATCAGAGTACCCTACACCAGACATCACCTCTTGCACCGTCCTGCGCGTCGTCTCAAAGGCGCGCTTGGCTGCTTCAGTCCTGACGCGCTGCAGATAGTCGAGTGGTGTGAGACCTGTGGCCTTGATGAACCTCCTGTCAAAATTGCGACGGCCTACGTGTAGTTTGTCACTCAGATGGCCTATAGACAGCGGCTGGCGGTAGTGGCGCTCTATATGTGCCTGCGCCTTTAGTATCAGCTCGTCGTCATGCTGCCGCTGCCCCGTGAAGATCGAAAACTCGGCCTGCAGGCTGCGGTCCATATCTATCTGAAATATCTTGGCACAGCGCACCGCTATGCGGCGGTCGTAGTGCTTCTCTATCAGGTAGAGCAGCAGGTGGAGAAAGGAATACGCGCCGCCATTGGTATAGATACCGCTCTCGTCTGTGATCAGCTTCTCGGTCTGTAGCTGCACCTCGGGATACAGCGCCGCAAAGCGCTCTGACACGGCCCAGTGCGTAGAGCAGGTCATGCCCTCCAGCAGGCCCGTAGCCGCGAGCATAAAGGTGCCCGTGCACATGCTGGCCAGCTCTGCGCCATGCGCATGCTGTATGGTCATCCAGTCTATCAGTGCCTGATTGCTGCGGGTGGCAGTATCGTAGCTGCGCACGAGAGAGGAGGGTATGATGATCAGGTCTGTCCGGCTGATATCCTCTATCGCCGTGTGCGTTCTCACGGTGAAAAGGCTGTCCCGCTGCTGCGGTTTGCGCGTAGCGCTGACCAGCTCTATGCGGTACTGCGCGGGCTGGCCGCTCTGCTGCCATAGCGCCTCCGCCTCAGTGAAGAGTTCGTAGGCACCTGCTATGCAGGCTATGGTGCCGGGTGTGGTCTGGCTATCGGGCACCAGGATGCTGAGATGTTTCACGTGAAATGTGTTTCACGCAAAGGTAAATAATATGCTTGTCTAAAATGCCCCTCTATAATGTCTGATTGGCAAACTGCAACGACAGCTATCCCGGTTACCTTTGCCATATAAAATCAATATGACATGACACAAACAGACTACACTACCACACTGGAGACCACCCGCACAGCCAATGAGGCCTCGGCTGCCATCTGCAATGTACCCGGTTGGTGGACAGAGAATTTTGAAGGCGCCTCTAAGAAGGTGGGAGATGACTTTACCGTCACCTTCGGTGAAACGTGGATCAAGCTCAGGGTGGAGGAGCTGGTGCAGAACTATAAGATCATATGGCTCGTCACAGACTGCTTCAAGCACTTTCTCAAAAACAAGAAGGAGTGGGTGGGCACGCGCATCATCTTTGACATCAGCAATGAGAAGAATGAAAAGACAAAGATCGTATTCACACATGAGGGCCTCACGAGCCCGCTGGAGTGCTACGAGATATGCTGTGATGCCTGGGGCGGCTATCTGGGCGGCAGCCTGCAAAAGCTAATAGATACAGGCAAAGGCACTCCGGATAGCCGGGTGTAGTACCGGCCAGACCTCCGCCCATCTCCAGTGGGATGGAAGGTTGATTGATCCACACTTCTCTACCACATACGGGTAATTTTCTGCCACTACCTGGACCGGGTATCGCCCAGATAGAGATGATACATATACATCCTTTTATCCTCTGTTGTGGTTTTCAATGGTTTGCTGATCGGGTTGGGTAATGGTATGCCTGTTGCATGCTTACCGCTGCGTCCGGTGCCGGCCTGTGATATAGCCGGCCGGCACCGAATGGTCTATCATTTTTTTAAAATAAACTAAAAGCAAAAACATGAAAAGGGAAAGGCGAAACGAAGAGCCACGCAGGGTACATGTAGGCCAGCACAACGATCAGTATGACCAAAGGCCTCAGAACGGATATGAGCGAAATGATCAGCGCGAGCAGCAGGAAGATGCCAACTATGAAGGTGATGAACGCGGCGACTACCAGGATGACACACGCCGGGAGCGTGAGGACGGCGGCCAGCGCCAGTCATATGGCGGTGAGCGCCGTGGCGGTGAGCGCAGCTACAGCGACCGGCTGGAAGCAACAAATGACACCGAAGAAACAGATGAAGCGGATCAGGATGAGGAGGCTACTGATGAAAGCCGGGAAGGTGAGGAGCAGGAGGCCGGCTGGATGGGCAGAGTAAAAGATCTCGTGACTGGCAAAGCCTCTGATGAAGATTATGAAAAGGCGACCAAGATAGCCTCGCTTGCTATTATCGGTCTCTTTGGGCTGCGCAGGGGTGGCCTCCTGGGCGGTATCATCGTAGCTGCTGCTGCCGGTATAGCCGCCAGGACACTGGGAGCAGATATGGATATGGCCGAACATGAGGCCGGCGAAGAAGAAGAAATGCAGGGCGAAGCTGCATAAGTATAGACCTCTGAAGCAATAAAAAAGCGGTCAGCCGTATTGGTTGACCGCTTTTATTATATCGCTGGCGGGGCAGACACAGACCGATAAATTATTCCGATCATGAAAAGTGCATTTTTCCTCATAGCCGTTATCGCATCTGCCGGGCCTGACCTGCGGCCTCATGGACAGCCACCCTCCGGGCGCATTCGCAATGCTGCAAAAGATGAAGTGACTCCTGTATCACTGCAAAAGAAAAGTCACATAAGGGCTGCCGCCATGATCAGCGCTGCTGTATTGACTGTGGGCACTATCGCTGCGGGCGTCATTTACCTGGATAAAAAGAAAACTCCCTATCTACACCGGTGGCTGCCTTAGTTTTTATATAGCGGAGACTGGAGGCCTGCACCGGGACCTGGTTTTCACTTATTCACTTTGATATGGCAGATCCCCTGCGATGTACTGAGGCACAGGATGTATGTTCCGTCTGGCAGGGCGGGAGACCCGATCACCTGGTAGACGGCGGCACAGTGCAGATCGTTTTGGCCAGGCGGCCTACGGTGAGGCCCTGCACCACGATGCTGAAGAGTACGCAGCAGTAGGTGGCGATCAGTATCATGTGGCGGTGCTCGCTCTCGGGTAGCGAGAGCGCCATAGCCATAGAGAGGCCGCCGCGGAGGCCGCCCCATACTATCACGCGCGCTTCTTTCCTATTGTAGTAGGCTATGCGCGGTAGCAGCCAGTGCGGTATGTATACCACCACAGCGCGCGAAAACAGCACGATGACCACAGCTATCACACCTATGAGCGCATAGATGGCGCGAAACTCTATGACCACGAGCACCATGGCTACGAGGATGAAGAGGATCGCATTCAGCACGGCATCTATCACCGTCCAGAATTTCTGTACGTACTCGTGAGAGGTATCGCTCATCACTTCGTCATGCTTATAGTTGCCTACGAGCAGGCCCATCACCACCATGGCCAGCGCGCCGGAGATGTGCAGCGAGTTGGCCGTGCTGTAGCCCGCCATCACAAAGGCGATAGTGAGCAGTACCTCGGCATCATAGCTGTCTATGCTCCGCATCAGGTAGTGCAGCACGATGCCGAGTACGAGGCCAAACAGGACGCCACCCACGGCCTCCTGTACGAAGAGCATGGAGAAATGACCGATGTCAAAACCGCCCGTTTTGGCTACGGCCAGCAGAGAGATAAAGGTGACGACACCTACGCCATCGTTGAAGAGGGACTCAGCTACGATCAGGGTCTCGATCTTTTTGGGTACGCCGACCTGGGTGAGTATACCGATCACGGCTATGGGATCGGTAGGAGAGATGATAGCGCCAAAGAGCAGGCAGTACACCAGGCTGACCTGCACACCTACCAGACAGGTGAGGCCATAGAGCAGGCTGCCGATGATGGCTGTAGAGACCAGCACGCCGCCTATAGCCAGCAGGCCTACAGGCGCCAGCTGCCGGCGCATATCGCCCCAGGAGGTATGCAGGGCACCGGCGAAGAGCAGGAAGCCCAGCAGCACATCCAGTATAGCGCGGCTGATGTCTGTCTGCTCTACGAAGTTTCGCAGCTGCTCATAGGGCAGCGGCAGCCATACACGGGCAGTGAGTACCAGCAGGGAGAGAATGGTAGACAGCAGGAAGAGCCCTATCACAAACGGCAACCGGATGAAGCGATGGTTGATATAGGCAAAACCTGCAGAGAGGCAGATCAGTATGGTGAGGATGGTGTAGGCCGTCATGCGGGCTAAGATACAAAAGATAAAAGTACAGGTATCAGACAGCATACGGGTGATCAGTATGGGCATAGTAGTACCCACACTGCACGCAGGCGGCGCCGGCCTCCGGGCCGTAGCGCTGTGCTAGTCAGCACGGTAGCCGTAGGCGCGCGAGTGGCCTGATCATTGCACTGATACATCAAAATCACCTGATATGAAAAGGATACAACAAATACTGCTCAGTATGGTGATGTGGCTCTCCTCTGCAGCCATCTACGCACAGAGCACTGACAATGCAGGGCACAGATTTTCGCGCCACATGCCCGGCGGCTTCTGGACAGAGGCTGCCATCTTTATGGTAGTGGCGATACTGATCGTAGGGGCTATGATCTACTGGGAGCGCAATCCGCGCCGTCAGAAACAATAGCGCTCAGAATACCTCCACCGCCTCGTGCATATAGACGCCTGCAGGGTGCTGCTCACAGAGTATAAAGCGGATCATATCCTCCAGGTCTGTGTACATCATCGGCTTCACCATGTAGCAGGCCGCGCCCAGGGCACGGGTGTCTTCTATATCCTGGTAGTGGTTTGATGTAGAGTGCATGACTACCGGTACCTGACTGAGCAGGGGGAGTTTCTTGATCTCGTGCAGGCATTCTTTGCCATTCATGCCGGGCATATTGATATCCAGAAAAATAAAGTCCGGTATCTCCTGTGTGGCAAAGAGCAGCGAGAGGGCTGCCTCTCCGTTAGGTGCGTGTGTGAAGGCCGCAGTGCTGTCTACACTCTGCAGCGCAATGGAAAAAAGAGTGGCATCCTCCGGGTCATCATCTACCAGCAGGATACGCAGCGGTCGGGTGGGCATAGGCGTGGTGTTTTTAGTGTTTCAGGGTGTGGTGATCACAGGTTTGGTGCGAGGGCATCCAAATGTAGTAGTATAGTACGGACATCGTGCATTATCCTTTCTGTATAGACAACATTTTAGTTGTAAAAAATGAACTTTTCGGTAAATAGTCTATAGATTTTGTCTCCTGGGACAACATTTGTCTTTTTTGCCAATACTGCAAATTATAGTATACTGGCCTGGTCCTTTCTGCATCTCGCAGCGAAGGTCAGTGATATCATGCATGAGTCAGCAGGAAGTCGGCATCTATATTAAGCTCCCGGTGTAGTGCCTGCAGGAAGGCTACATCAGGGCTTCTCTTGCCATTGAGTATTTGAGATAGTTTCGCGTCAGTGACACCCAGGATTTTTGCGAGTCTGGACTGATTGAGTTTGAGCTCGTACATACGTAGTTCTACCATTCCTTCTATAGTGGTAGGCGCAGAAATAGTATAAATACTTTTTTCGTATTGCTGCGCAGCTACAGCCAGTTTGCGTAGTTCACGGGCTTCCGCAGAGGTGATATTGTCTTCTCCTTTTTTCATGAGCGCATCTATGCGCTTCATGGCTACATCGTATTCTTTTTGAGTCTTCATTTTTTTTCGCTCGGTTTAGAGACTGTGGCGCGTCTTAGTTACAATTCTCTAATATCTACTTTGTCATAATCACTATGAGTGCCGATAAACTTGATGTACACTGTCCGGACTTTAAAAATGATCCTGACGATGAGGCGGTAGTGATTACCCTTTATATTAAATACATACAGGTCATGTCCTATAGCATCTGCAGAGCCAAAAGTTTTGCGTAGCTCATTAAAGTTGGCAAAGTCGGCCTTGTCCATAACCATATACCAGTTATTCAGAGCATCTTCACTCTGAGGATATTTATCAGCAAATTCTCTTAAGGTCCTATAACTTATGACTACCATACCCATGGAAATACGAAACAAAAATAATGATTTTTCATTTTTGGAAATAATTTTTCAATAAATGAAAAATGCAGAATTGCATATTTTGCCGTTGTTTAGTAACCAATGCGACCGACCTGACGTATTTTCTTATATTTAGGTGAAACAATACTCGTGCGTCAGACTCTACCTTTTATACTACTGCTCCTCACACTATGCGCCTGCAAAAAGGACAAATCCAGCTACTGGATACTAAACGGGGTGAAGTACAGTACCGCTGCCTGCACCTTTGATAAACTGACGGATACACCCTTTGCCGGGCACTATGGTATCACGGCTCAGGCTACTGCCTCGGGCCAGCCGGGCCGCATAGTGGTCTGCTATAGCAATACCAGCGGTACACCCGCTGACGGTACCTATAGCGTGATCACCGATGATGGTGTCAATACGCCGGGCCGCGCCGAACTGATGATCCGCGTGACCACCGGCACGCCGGGCAGCGAGGTGGTCTATCACTCCCTAGGCGGCTCCGGCACAGATGGTGTGCAGTCTACCCCCGATAGTAAGAACAACAACCGCCTCACCCTGCGCGGTGCGGGCATCACCGTGGCCGGCGGTGGCGATACCACCTACCTCAGCCTAAACCTGACGCAGACCAACTAGGAAAGGGCCATAGAATTATAATAGGTCATTCCGGTGGGATTATGGGTTCCGCTATCTTCTTATTAATTTTAGAGTCATGGAAAGATACTTTAAGATCAATGATGCCACTCCCAATGGTAAGATTCTGATCTCAATGATCCATACGATGCTGGATTTTGATAGCAGCTGCGCTACCGATATCAGTCAGTCCGGCGCGGAGGCAGACCTGATCTATCCGGGCCGCAGATTGGATGATACGGAGCTCGAGTCTCTGACGCTCCTGATGGAGTCAGATCCGGAGGCTCCGGTAGAGGATGCCTTTAAAAATATACGCGAAACGCTGCACGCTAAGTACAATGACCATAATCCTAAAAAGGCGAGCTAGTCAAGGTATCACAAGCCTGATAGACTATCTGATCTCAATAGGCTACCCCGAAAACGCCGAAACTTACCTGGAGAAGATAGAAGCTTTTATTTATGATCTTTCAAAGTATCATCATATCTACCGCCTATGCGAGCGGGAGAGTTGGCGCGCCAGGGCTTATCATTGTGCAGTGTTTGATGGCAAATACGTTATTCCATTCAAAGTAACCGGTGATGCCATCCTCATCATGAACTTTATGCACGGCTCAAGAATACACTGAGCCAGTATCACACCTTACTCAGCAGCCATTCTTTCTCTGCAATGGCGGTAGTGGCAGCTATCTTGGCGTGTAGGGCGGCTTTTGCCTTTTTGTCATAAGGGCGCAGGTGCATGAGCCGACCGGCAGAGCGGAGGAAATTGCCATAGATGGTCTGGTGGTAGGTCTGCAGGTCCTTGCGCTTGAGCTGCTGCTTCATATTGCTGATGGTATAGTCCATCAGGTTGTACTCGTCCTGCTCGTAGTAGGTCTTGATCAGCAGTACGCGCGCATCCAGATCGGTGAACTGCTCTCTGATATCTACCTGCTGTAGCAGGGCGCTCACATCTGCATACCGCCCCCGCGCAAAATAATACCGTGCCATGCAGTAGGCGTAGAAACCCTCGCGGATATCCGGCGCCAGCCGGCTTTTATATTCTTCGAGAAAGGCGGCCACCCAGTCGTATTTCTTCAGGCCGATGGCTATCGCCGCGATATTCTTGTAGGTAAAGGCCGAGAGGTAATTATTCTCCTCAAAGACCTGGCGGCTCAGCCCTGCCTCATAGAGTTCAAATACCTCTACATAATATTTCTGCCCGCCGGTATTGAGGCGGCGGATACAGTAGTTGATAGCCAGGGTAAAGGCATCGCGCAGCTCACGCGGGTCTATGCGCGCAGAGGTAGTGAGCAGCAGTTTTTTCAGCGCAGCAAAGTAGTCCTCGTTATTAGGCTCGCGCAGGCAGAGATAGTTGTGATACAGCATGGCGGCCAGCGGGTCTGCCAGCAGGCGCTGCCGCTCTGCATCATTCATCTCTATGGGTGGCACGGCCTCGCGGTCCGACTTGAAGATGGTGCGGTAGGAGAGGATGTTGCAGGCATGCTTCAGCCGGTGTACCATGTAGAGTGCATCGAGATCGTGAGAGAGGCGCGCCATGCCCTCATTCTGCGCGCGACGATTGGTGATAGAGTGTATGTAGTGCTCCGTGTGCAGCTGCAGCTGATGGTAGTAGAGGCCGGGGCTGAGCGGGGCGGCGGTATCATAGTACTGCTGCGTATCGCTATAGCTGGCCAGAAACTGCTTCTCCAGCCCGCGGCGGCGCAGCGCCCGCGCCAGCAGCAGGCGGCGCTCCTCCTCGGCCTGCTCCATCTCGTGTATCGTGATGTAGCGCGTGAGGATGCGCGTGAGGTAGGTCATGACATGGCGTAGTTTAGCGAGGTCTGTTTTCTTTTTGCCAAAAACATGTAGATACGCCTCTGCTGCTGTAGGCTCGGTGCTTTTCTTTCTGCCATGGCAGAGATAGTCATACAGGCGGATCTCCTCCTCGCGGTAATTAAAGAAAGGCGAATGCAGCGCTTTGTCCATATCTTTCATCTCTGAGGGGCTGAGAGAGGAGAAAAGCTGGTAGAGATTGCTGTCTTGAAATTTCACTTTTTTCGATAAAATATAACCTGAATGTACTGTATTTACTGGATAATTGACCTTTTAAATGGCTTTAAATTTCCGATAAATACCATTATTTGATCTTCTTTTTGGTTGTGCATTGTCGGACTTTCGTACTGTGAAAGTTCCTCATTAAACAACTAAAACAAACATATATGAATCGCTCACTACTACGACTGACACTGCTGGCCTGCATGCTGATAGCCATGATGCAGACCCGGGCACAGGGCTGGATGAAGAAATACTCTCCGGACCAGATGATGGCTATCAATACGGTGTACCCCACTACAGACGGCGGCTACCTGACCACCGGCTGGAACCTCATGCAGCCCTACCAGCAGCGGGTCATGAAGGTAGACGGCCAGGGCAATGTGGTCTGGCAGCGTGAGGTAGACTCTATCTATAGTGTGACCTCCTCTGTGATATCGCAGCAGCGGGGGCTGATCATACTAGGTGTGGGCGTGCCACAGCCCGGCCAGGGCTCTCCTGCGGTACTGGTCAAGACGGATGAGAACGGGCAAAAGCTCTGGCAGCGGCCGCTGCACCCGGAGTGGACCATGTTCGCCGGCGTGGGCAATACGGATATAGATACCACAGATGATGGCGGATTCATCTGTACCTATACCGCTATAGATACTACCGGCGGCAATACGCACCGGCACCTGTACGTGAGCCGCCTGGACGCCGTGGGAGCAGTGCTGTGGGATAGCACCTACTTCTATGCTGATACGACTACGGTCACGTATTCCATCAAGAACAATGCCGGCAGCGACGGCTTTATGATCACAGCAGGGCATGACGTGACACACGGCACCTCGCTGCTGAAAATAGATGAGACCGGTCACACGCAGTGGGAGTACCGCCCCGCTACGCCGCACAATCTCTCCGCCTCTGTAGCCATAGACGGCAATATCATAGTGACTGAGTCACAGATAGCAGGGGGTGGTGCCGGTACCAACTACCTGAGCGGTATCTCACCTGCAGGCAATGTGCTCTGGACGCATACCTACTCACTGCCAGACAGTATGAGCTGGTATGGCGAGACGATGGTCTACAGCGACTATACCATAGCACTGATCGGTGGCAAGTTTGGCGCGCAGGATAAATTCTCCGTGAGCCTGGCAGATACGGCGGGCAATATCCTGCGCTACACGCGGATCTTCACCGGCAACCTGGGCAATCAATCAGCACTCTACTCTACACAAAATAAATGCGTAGCCCGTGCCCATGATGGCGGCATCGTACTGGGCGGCTGGATACAGAGCGACCCGGCGGGCTATAGCGGCTTCCTGATCAAAACGGATAGCACCGGGCAGGTATATCCGGGCGGCGTATCAGGTCTGGTCTATGCGGATGTGAATAACAACTGCACACAAGATGCCGCCGAACTCACCGTGCCTCAGGCGTATGTGACGTATGCCAATGTGCATGATACATTCACCGTGCTCACGCATGAGGGGTTCTATGCGCTGGGGCTGGATACTGGTGCCTACGGGATCTCCGTCACACCACCATCTCCCTACTGGCAGCCATCCAGCTGCAACCCTGCTACTGTCAGCCTGCCTGCCGGCACTGACTCTACCATCTCCCTGGCTGTGACACCTGTGGTATCTGCGCCATATATCGTGATCAATGGCCACCTGGGCCGTCAGGTGCTGTGCAGGCCGGTGACGTATACTGCGCAGTACTGCAATACGGGTACAGCGCCCTTCACAGGTATCGTACAGTTCACTGTAGACACGCTGCTGCAGGTAGATAGCTCCTCTATACCGTGGCTGTCACATACCGGCAATATTTACAACTTCCTGATGAATCCGCTCGGAGTACTGGAGTGCGGCACGATAGAGCTCTACTGCACAGTACCATGCGATGTGGCAGACCTGGGCCGCACAGCCTGTATCAATGCGCAGGCATTTCAGGATACGATCGTAAACCCTAACCCGCAGTGGGATGGTTCTAACCTGCGCATGAGCGTGAGCTACGACCAGACTACAGACAGCGTCACCTTCCTGCTGCAAAATCTCGGCCACGGCACCATGAGCAGCCCACAGGGCCTGACCGTGATAGAGGACAATGTGATCCTGATCACCACGCCGGTACAGATACCTGCCGGTGCGCAGATCCATAAGAGCTTCCAGGCCACCGGTACTACACTGCGCGCTACGGTACCACAGACACCATACAATCCCTACTCTACCTTCACTACTGCTGCTATAGAGGCGGTAGGTGGCAGTGGAGGACCTGTCAGCCTGGGCTATATCACGCAATATCCATACAACGGCTACTCCAGCTACAGCTATATGGAGTGTGCAGAGATACGCGGCGCCTATGATCCTAATGAGAAATCTGTATCACCTAAGGGTGCAGGCACCGACCACCTGATAGATACCAATGTAGTGCTGGAGTACGCTATAGACTTTCAGAATACGGGTACGGATACGGCCTATGCGGTGACGCTGGTAGATACACTGGCCTCATACCTGGATCCGTCTACCCTGCGCCTGGTATCGAGCAGCCATGATGCACAGCTGACTGTGGTGCGCAATGTAGCTACCTTTACCATCAGCAATGCACGTGTGCCGGATAGCGCTACCAACCTGCTGGGCAGCATGGGCTTTGTAAAGTTCAGCATCAGGCAGCGTGCGCATAATACTGTGGGTACTGTGATCAATAATAAAGCCGGTATCATCTTTGACTACAACCCGCCCGTGATCACCAATACAGCCACCGTGCGCATAGGCCGCGTCCTGCTGACCGGCATAGAGAACCTCTACCACAAGCCACTCGACATCGCCGCCTATCCTAACCCATTCACCACTACTACCACCATCTCTGTAGGGGGCGATGATTTCCGCACGATGACGCTGCGCATCTATGACCTGACAGGCCGTGTGGTGCGTACGCAGGAGGTGCAGCATACAGACCACTTTGTACTGGACCGCGAGGGTCTCTCTGGTGGCTCCTATATCTTTGAGGTCTGGGGCGATGGGCAGAAGATCGGCACGGGCAAAATGATAGCTGACTGATACTACCTGTGCGAAAGGAAAGGCCGCTTGTCTCTGACAGGCGGCTTTTGATGTTTTGTTTTAGTCTGTGACGGTGCCGCCTCCGGCGGTGCCGTTTTTTTATTTGGCTGGTGTGATCGGTTCAGGCGAGGACGTTTGAACCAGAGGGAGAGTAGAAACTACTATCATTGATGCCATCGCTCAGTTTTACCCTGTAGCACCTTTCTAGGCACCAGGGTTTCAAGCGTATGATGTAGTGCCATAAATGACGCATACTATCAGATCACCACTATAGCTCCCTGCGCCATACACCGCACTCAGTAGCAGCATAAATGTAGGGTGGCAATATGATCAGTGACTTGGTAATAGACACCATGCCATCAGATATATCTCCCCAGCTCAGTCCATTATCAGTAGATTTGTAGACCTTGCCGCTAAAATCACTAGCGTAGAGATTATGACCGTCTGTAGCCAGCGCATAGACATGAGTATCATGTATACCCGAGCTGGCAGCCGTCCACGTATTCCCATTATCAGTAGAGGCATATATTGCAGCACCTGAGTTGGTCCCGGCATAAAATGTCCCCCCTTTTGCCAATAGTGCCATAACAGGAGCCCCAGGACCGCTGATACTGCTCCACGTAGCACCATCTGTAGACCGGTACATATGTCCTGCTGCATACGTGATGATAAATGAATCATTCACTGCAAAACCAGTTACGGTATAGGTCGGTATATTAGTAGCTGTCCAGGTATTGCCATGATCTGTAGAGCGGTAGGCACCATTATCCGTACCTGCCAGAAGAGTATTCCCTATTACCGCCATAGCATATACCCAGTTTCCCGATGTCGTGCCTGTGATCATCAGGTTCGTCCAGTTCTGGCCATTGTCAGAGGTTCTGTAGATGCCATTGGGTGTGCCAGCATAGAGGTAGGCACCATCTGTAGTCATGCAGCTGGCATATATGCCAGCTGCCGGCTGGCTCGTGGGTAGCGCCCTGTCTCCCCAGGTATCACCCGCATCGGTGGTGGCAAATACGCCACCGTAATGTGTAATGGGTAATATATCGGTCAGAGCAAATAAAACATTGTTGCATGAATACACTCCATGCACAGGTATCTCTGCCAATCCTGTAGAAGATGCCTGCCAAGAGTTAGCATTGTCTGATGATACAAAAAGACCATCTCCCCAAGTACCGGCCAGCAATTTACTACCACAGAGTGTGATAGCCCAGACATAAGAATTAGAAAGTCCTGCATTTACCGATACCCATCTATTACCATGATCTGTTGATTGAAATACTCCATCGCCATTTGTACACACGTATACATTGCCACCTTGTACTGATACTGCCATGATCTGGCTGGCGGAGATGGCGGTGATGCGCGTCCAGGTCTGGCCATGATCGGCAGAGGTATACGCGCCACCGTTCAGTGTACCGGCATAGAGCGTAGAGCCGTCTGCAGCTACAGAGACTACCGTATTGTCTGACAGACCGCTACCGGCTGCCCAGTGGCTGCCCCCATCTGTAGAGAAATAGATGCCATATCCATACGAGCCTGTGACCAATGTGTCTCCATTCACCACCAGTCCATATAGCTGCGGCGATCCCGGTAGTCCGTTATTGAGCGCTGTCCATTGGCCGCCGTTATTGGCAGATACATACACACCGGCACTGCCGGCTGAATATATTTTAGAGCCACTGGCCACCAGTTTCATGACACCACTATTGCCAGATCCAGGATTGTACTTGGTCCAGGTCGCCCCGTGATCAGATGACATGAATACGCCGTCACCATTAGATCCGGCATATACTTTTCCACCACTGGCCAGCACACAGCGATTGTCGTAGAGTGTTCCCATGCCGGTCCTCGAGGCAGACCAGGTACTACCATTGTCACTACTACGGTATATGCCATATGCGGTCGCAGCATAGATATATGTACCGTCATATGCCAAGCCGTACACGATGCCGCCTGATGGGCCCTTGGTCTGTATCCATCTTTGCCCGGTACCGCCGGGGGGATTATTACTGTTGCTGCCGTTATTGTGACTACAGGAGGTCATCAGGTAGAGGATGCCTGTCAGGATCGTAGCGCTGAGGAGATTTTTCATATATGGGGTGGGTTGGTTTTACAGTGTATTATGAGCCAGGGGTAAAATCTTCCATACGGATCTCCTCTCTGAAGCGACGCACCTCGCGCTGCATAAATCTGGTGAGCAATGTAGCCGCTACCAGAGCGCCGAGTAGCAGAAACAGCCAGGACCACAGGTAGAGCATGCCCAGTGCATCATTCATGAGTATAGCCAGTGAGCGGACCTTGATCGATGCGAGTAGCACGACTAGCGGCAGGAGTAGCAACACTACGATGAGTATAGGATACGTCCATCCCAGAGCTGGCCTCAGGATGCTCCGCAGTACCACATCATTGGTATACTTCTTTCGTGTAGTATGATTGAGCACGGCTATATACTGACCACTCTCTTTGCCGTCCTCTACAGCCCAGATGACTGTCATGACATTGGAGGTCCGTGCTGCCACGTCCCAGTTGTATAGCTGCACACTGTGCTCTCTACCCTTGTCATCTATCAGAAATATCTGATCGTGAATAGTAGTGGATGAGTGTACACTAGCGGGGCTGTAAGTGCCGGTAGCAGAGTTGTACGATCCGCCGGTACTGTATACCTGCGTGCTGGATATTTTGTCAGCATCCACCACTGTGCCTGACATGGTATATACAGTGTAGTCCTTGCGGGCCCTGAGCACAGGCATCTGATAGTAGTAGGGCCTCCTTCGTGTGACCAGCACAGGGATGACCACTACCAATAAGATAAAGGTGATAATGTACAGCACCGGCATAGATGCCTCCAGTGTCCACTTCCTTATTTTCTTCTTTTCAGCCGCATCTGCCTCCGCAGCATCACTTTCATTTTGCTGCTGTGCCGCCTGTATCTGCTTGTACTCTGCCGAGTTTTTGTATGCTTCTGCTTCCTGTTCACGTTTCAGCCGGAGGGGCAGATATACACTGGCTATCTCTGCCGGGACCTGCTTTGCCACTACCTGCCGTGCAAACGCCGGGTCATTTTCATAGGCCTCTTCCTTTTTTTTCCACTCGTAGGCAGGGGTGCCTTCTTTCAGCCGCTCCGTCTTTGCGGGGTCTAGCTGGTCATAGACTGATAGTATTAACTGGCCGGCAGCGCCAGAGTACATGGTGTTGTATTTTTTCTCCTTTTCTGTAAAGGCCCAGCTGCGTGTCTGAGATACGACAGTGGTGATGACGTCCTGCAGGATATGATATGCCGCACATTGCTTGGCCTTGGTATCGAGGTCATCAGAGCCGTGCACTTCAGCCTCTACTTTGGCCATGGTGGGCATCTGGCTGATATAGCTATCGCCCCCGGCATGCAGACGCTGACAGCAGGCTGCCATCATCATGATCAGGCATAACTGTCTCACTAAAGGAATTTTTAACAATATAGGATAGTTGCAATAATTAACAGATATGAATCGGCGGTATAGAAAAATAATTCGGCCAATAAGAGTAAAAATACGGGTAGTTTCCCCCGACGCGAGTTTCCAAGCTCATGACTAGGACATATTCCACCATCGTTGATGTTTAGCGTCCCCGCTGTTCGGGATTTACAATCCCGAACTACATCACCGTGGATTTCAAATCCACGGCTATCACACTTTCGGATTGCAAATCCGAAAGTGCTAGTTCAAGTGTTCTGAGGGGAACAGACCGCTTAGACCAGAAGGGTAGCGTTTATAGCCTACTCAGGCATATCGGGAGTGATAGATACCATATGTGCTTCTCGTGACACAGACAGGGGTATCGGCATATTCTCCTGATACAAAGATTCTATATATCCCTCTATAGCTTCCTTAGCATGTGCTAATGCTTCCTCTTTCGTATCGCCGTGAGTGAAGCAGCCATCTAAATCAGGCACTATCACACTATAGCGTCCATCGTCCTCCGGCATCAGCACGACCAGGTATTCCATTGGTTTCTTCATGATGTAAAATTATGTATGGTATAAGATAAGCTGCTGTACCGGATGGCAAATGCGGAAGCGATATACCTCAGCAGCCCGGACTATAGTCGGTAGAAAATGGAAAAGGGTTGTATGGATACAAAGATTCCGGCATAGTTGGTGTTTAGCGCAGCGTCACCTAGGGTTACTACACTACTTATTCCCTATTCCCTATTCTCTATCCCACAGCTGTTCGGGATTTACAATCCCGAACTACATCATCGTGGATTTCAAATCCACGGCTATCACACTTTCGCGTTGCAAATCCGAAAGTGCCAGTTCTAAATACTCTATACTAACCACTAAATACTTACTACAACTTCTATTTCTTCCCCCTGCGCTTCTTAGGCTTACCGTACTTGAGCTGCATCTTCTTGGCGCGCGTCAGGTGAAAATTCTCCTTCATGTTCTTGGCAGACTTCTGGTGAAAGCCCACGCCGTGCTCCGGTGTCTTGAGGCGGGACTCGATCCCCTTTACCTCTATACGTGGTATCTCGTCGTAGGTCAGCTCGGTAGAGATCTCGAGATCAGCTGGCAGTGGGAGCACAGGTATAGTGCGGCCCATCAGCTGCTCTATGGCGGCCACGTAGCCTGCCTCGCGCTCGCTGATAAAGGTGACAGACAGGCCCTGCTGATCGGCGCGGCCCGTGCGGCCTATGCGGTGGATGTAGCTCTCGGGCTCTGACGGCACATCAAAGTTGACCACGTGGCTCACGCCGGCTATATCGAGGCCGCGGGCTATGAGGTCTGTAGCGATGAGCACGCGGAAGCTGCCGCGGTCAAACTGCTGCACGGCATCAAAGCGATGGGGCTGCGTCTTGCCCGCGTGGATCACACCCACTGCCTCTGGCATCTGCTCCCACATGCGCGCATAGATATCGTCGGCCATCTTCTTCGTGCCGGCAAAGACGAGTACCTTCCGCATCTCTGCATCGGTGCGCAGCAGCAGGCCCAGCAGGTTGATCTTCGTGTGAAAGTTGGGCACCTCGTAGGCTGTCTGGGCTATATTGTCCAGCGGGGTGCCGGCGGGTGCGGCCTCTACCTTGGCAGGTGCATTGAAGAAATCGTGTATCAGCGTCTCCACCTCATCGGTGAGCGTGGCGCTGTACATCAGGTTCTGCCGGCGCTCGGGCAGCAGGCGCAGGATATCTTTGAGCTGCGAGCGGAAGCCAAGGCTGAGCATCTCGTCTACCTCATCTATCACGAGGCGCTTCACGTTCTTGATCTTCAGGTTGCCATTCAGCGCCAGGTCATACACGCGGCCCGGTGTGCCTATCACGATGTCTGCGCCCTCATTGAGCGCTGCTATCTGCGGCTTGATATTGGCGCCGCCGTAGACGCCTACGGTGCGCACGCTCATATACTTGCTGAGCTGCTGTGCGGTCTCCAGCACCTGTACTACCAGCTCGCGCGTAGGCACGAGTATCAGCACGCGCGTGGCCGCCTCACGGCTAAACTCCCACTGGCGCAGTATGGGCAGCATGTAGGCCAGTGTCTTGCCGGTGCCGGTCTGGGCTATGCCTACCACATCGCGGCCGCTCATGGCCACAGGCAGCGAACGCTGCTGTATGGTGGTGGGCTGCGTATAGCCCAGGTCTGCGAGGGCATTGCGCAGGGGAGGAGTGAGGTTGAGGTCGTCGAAAGTCATTGACTGTGATTTGGGATGATTCTTTTGATTATTATGATGAACGGCAAATGGTGCTTCTTTCCTTTAGCGATCGTGTGTTTGCTTTGTCTCTTTGTAGCCATCGTACCGGTCCTGCTTGCTAATTTTGAAAGGGAACGAATATCTGCACAAACCGCCAGGCTCCAAGGATAAAGATAGTCAGTAGTATGGCAAACACCGCTGCGATCCGGCCTATGTCTCTCCACTCGTCTCCGGTCATGATGGCGGCGAAGCTAACTATGATTTGTTTGATCGGTGTGATTATTATGATGTATATCGGCTGCACGGAGGTAATAATGCAGGAGCATAGCCCTTCCGCGCCGTTGTTGTTGTCTACCGTCGAAAGTCATTGACTATGATTCTTATGATTTGTATGATCTATGTGATCGTGGTGATGGATGAGGGCCGCAAGATAACAACTAGTCGCGCTCTTTCGGATTTATAACCGAAACTATTCTACCCGCCTATTGCAATCCGCCATCTATCATAGAGGTAGTCTGACAGTAGATTCTGCGTTTCGTTTTATGCCGAAACCGGGTCATGCTGACTCCATATGTCTAATCATTAATGGCAAAAAACAAGTTCCGCCCTCGTAGGTGTTTAGCGCAGCGTCCTCGGCAACCTTTATCCTCAGTATTGGTTTCCAATGCAGCTGGACTTACATTTGTCATACTCTAGTCGTTGCTCCTTGCGCGCTCCGCGTCCACAGCTGTTGATCTATAAGGCTTTTTTTGCGCTTTCGCGCTTTTGCGGTTAATATCCCGTGCCGTTCCCTGAAAAGCAGTTGCACCTCCTGATCTTTTTGTTTCCCTTTGGTGGTACATCATCCACGTATCATGAGCATCGCCAAGTTTCTCGAAAAGAAAGTCACCAAGCACCTCCCATCCCTGGCCCGCGCCGTACAGCGCAGCATGACAGACCAGAAGAAGATAGACCTCGTCAAAAACCAGATGCGACAGACCCCGGAGCTGGTGCAGTCCCTCTTTCCCTATCAGGACCGCTACCCGGTGCATCGCAGTATGCCAGATAGCTCTACACCGCGCGAGGAGGTCATGCGCCAGATACGCGGTATGCATGAGACTGAGAGCGCCTTCTGGGAGAGCGGGCGCATATCCGGCTCCTTCTACCACGGTGATCAGGACCACTATGACTTCCTTAACGAAGCCTTCTCCTACTACTCTCAGGTCAACTCCCTCCAGCGCGACTTCTGCCCCTCTATGACCAAGTACGAGGGCGAGATACTCGCCATGACACTCGATATATTCAATGGCGACGCCGTAGCCAAACGCGACCCCGCGCAGAAGGCCTGCGGCTCCCTCACCACCGGCGGCACCGACAGTATCTACCAGGGTATCTACGTACACCGTGAGTGGGGCCTGGAGCACAAGGGCATCACGCAGCCGGAGGTCATCATCCCCCGCTCTGCACACCCGGCTTTCTTCAAGTCTGCGCACTACCTGAATGTAAAAGTGGTGGTCGCCGACCTCGATGCCAACTACCAGGCAGACGTAGCGCACATAGAGCGCCTCATCACGCCAAACACTATCCTCATCATCAGCTCTGCGGGCAACTATGGCCACGGCATCATAGACCCGATAGACAAACTTTCTGATCTCGCGCTCAGGCACAACGTAGGCCTGCACGTAGACGGCTGCCTCGGTGGCTTCATACTGGCATGGGCGCAGCCGCTGGGCATACAGTGCCCTGTGTTTGACTTTCGCCTGCCGGGAGTGACCACCATCAGCGCAGATACACACAAGTACGGCTACTCGCTGAAGGGGACCTCTACTATCCTGTTTGCCCGTGAGGAGCTGCGTCGCTACCAGTACTACGCACAGCCCGACTGGATGGGCGGTGCCTACATCTCTACGGGGTACAACGGCAGCAAGAGCGGCGGCCTCTTTGCCGCGACATGGGCTGCTATGGTGCACTATGGCCGCGAGGGCTATATGAAAAGAGCGAAAAAGATCTTTGCCATCAATGACCGCATGAAGCAGATCGTGCGCAGCATACCGGAACTGAAGCTCTTTGGCGATTCGCTCTTTATCACGGCCTTTGGGTCGGATAGGTTCAATATCTATCACGTCAACGACTACCTCAAGACCAAAGGCTGGCGCATGAATGGCCAGCAGCACCCTAACGGCATCCACTTCTGCATCACCGGTCCGCAGATCACGCACCCGGATATCTGCAGCGACTTTGAGAAAGACCTGAAGGCCGCTGTAGCCTACGCACTGGAGCAGAAGGGCGACCCTAAATCAGCCGCTATGTATGGCGGTGCGGGCCGCGAGATAGACCCGTCTATGTACAGCCCCATGCTGTATGCTTTCACGGATGTCATACAGGGCACTTACCCATTTTAATACTGCTACATGAGCAACTCTGACCTGAAGTGCGTCCTCGCCATAGACCTCGGCTCCTCCGGCCCCAAGGTGTCTGTAGTAGACCAGCACTGCCATATCCTCGCCTCGCGCAGTGGCACCTTTCACACCATGTATGCGCAGGACGGCATAGCCGCCGAGCAGGACACGGACGACTGGTGGGCGCAGGTGCTGCACCTCTCCCGAGAGGTACTGGCAGAGTCCGGCGCTGCGCAAAATATCGTAGCGATCAGCAACTGTGCGCAGTACTTCTCCTCCATAGCCGTAGACCGCGAGGGCAGCGCGCTGCACCCGGCTATCATGTGGGAGGATACACGCGGCGCTAAGTACATCCGACAGATCATGAGCCGCCCGCCATCAGTGATGGGCTACAATCTCATCAAGGCCATCAAGTGGCTACGCATAGTAGGCATACCACCGCTGCTAAACGGCATAGACGGCGGCAGCCATATGCTGCTGCTGAAAAATGAAATGCCTGACGTCTGGGCAAAGACCTACAAGGTCCTCGAGCCCTCAGACTTTCTTACGATGAAGTTCACCGGCAGGATGTGTACCAATGAGAACACCGGCTTTGCCTATACCATGATCCGCAAGGCGCCGTGGAGCGAGGGCAAATTTGACACCGGCCTCATCCGCGAACTGGGCCTCGATGAGAGCCGCTTCCCGGAGGTAGTACCTGTGGGCACCAACCTCGGCGCTGTCCTCCCCGAGGTAGCCACACACCTCGGCATACGCACAGATGTGCAGGTCTTCTCCGGCATACTGGATACGACGGGCTTCACCATCGGCGGCGGCGCGTTTGAAGACTATGAGATGGTGATAGATCACGGCACCACGCTCACGGCCTCTATGCAGGTGCCGGCGCGCATGGCAGATGTCTTTCAGGGCACCTTCCCACTCACCAGCCCCGTGCCGGGCAAATATAACCTCGTAGCCGAACTAGGCAGTGGCAATAAGAGCCTGAACTTCCTCGTGCTAAACCTCCTGCGCCGCGACGATAGCCTCACGCGTGTACATGATGATCCTGACCACTACGCTGCCATAGCAGATCGCATGGCCGCAGAGGCGCCACCGGGCAGCCACGGCGTGCGCTTCCTGCCGTGGATCTACGGCAGCTCCTTCCCAGAGCTGGACCACAGCATGCGCGGCGGCTTCATAGGCCTCTCGCCCACCGTATCGCGGCCCGACATGGTGCGCGCCGTCTTTGAGGCCAATGCCACTACCCTGCGCTGGGGCCTCGAGATATTTGAGTCTATCACTAGGAAGAAGATCACCCGCGTGCGCCTCGTAGGCGGTGGCGCGCTGTGGCCCACCTTTGCGCAGATATGTGCCGATGCGCTACAGGTGCCCGTACACATACCTCAGCATCCGCGCCATGTGACCACCCAGGGCGTAGCCTACATGTGCCTGCATAACCTCGGCATCACCACCTACACCGACATCAAAGCGAAACTAAAAGACCGCACCATCTACACGCCCGACCCCGCCCACGCCACCTTCTACGCCGAGCGGCTAAAGTCCTTCCAGAAGCTATACAAGAAAATGCGGGGGATATATGCGGATATGGAGAGAGGGTGAAAGAAACGTCGTTGCGAAGAGCGCCAGCGACGTGGCAAGCAGCTGTTCGGGATTTATAATCCCGAACTCCGCTAACTGTGGATTTGTAATCCACAATTAGAATAACATCTCATTTACACACGAATAACTAACTTCAAGCAAAGCTAACACGACTACCGATGGGGCTCAAAAATCCGATACATCCTGACGGCGCAGGTGGTAGAGGAATATTGAGGGTCGACCTTTTGCCGCCGTCGTTGGTCGCCGGACCAACGACAAGACGCTGGGCACTGAGTGGACATATACGGGAGCTGCTTTACCCCGATCTCGGATAAAATCGGGCGATGATTATGCCTGACGTAGCGCTCTTGGTTTCGTTGCAGGTCAGGCGACCAGCAACGGCGGGGTAATTACGCCACCCATACATTACCTGGTTATGATTAAAAGAGCATTGCCCATGTAAACGGCCAGCTTTTTTTTGTTAACAAACAATATCTCCAGCTTTTCTTCGTGTGCACTCCCCACCGGGCACTG
The DNA here is from genome assembly GCA_018267365.1 of Bacteroidota bacterium. Classification (GTDB taxonomy): domain Bacteria; phylum Bacteroidota; class Bacteroidia; order Chitinophagales; family LD1; genus UBA1941. The sequence continues at coordinate 94,920 of JAFDYQ010000011.1, forward strand.
CCCTATCCAAGCCTCTACAGTTGAGCTTTGGCTTAGCTTTTTATCTTTCAATAACTCGATCACATCCTTGCTGACGGCATCAGTATTAATAACCGTTTGTCCGTTTATAATTGATAAATTTTTAAATTCAAACTGCGGGCCTTTGCAGTTAATCATATAATTACCGGGCTGCAGTATGGTCATCACTATTGCGTAGTCCGATATCAGCAATTGGGTATTCAAAAGCCTTTCTTTAGACCGATTACGGTCCTCATCAGTTTCGTCATAAGGGGTGGTATTGCCTGTTATCATAAAGCACTCTGCTACTTTCCACTTCCCGTATATTTTTTCCGGGTCATTATCGGCGGCATGTATCCTGCCCCCAAAAGTCAATATCATTACAAAACACATAGCTATCTTCATGCTAACTCTGCTATTCATAGTCATTATTTCTACTGGTTTAAAAGGATTTATCAGGAACAAATTTCGTCCGTAATCTGTATTGTCCGATAAAAGTAAAAATACATTTTTCATGACAACCCCCACCCTTCCGGAGTTACACACTCTGCCTTTCCGGATTTGCACTCCGAAAGCGGCTACCATAGCCCCCCGCAGTGCCGCACAGAGCGCGGTGCTCAACCATTACCGATGACGCTGCGCCAACCACCAGCAACGGCAGAGTCTCTGACTTGCCGCGTAGCACACGCCCACAATTCTGCATCACCACACCCAAAAACAAATGCTCCCTACCGGCGCGATACTCTGCGCAGATAGGGAGCACTCATACTACAGGCCACTACCGCAGGTCAAACCTGTCCAGGTCCATCACCTTGGTCCAGGCCGCTACAAAGTCCTTTACAAATTTCTCCTGAGCATCATTGCTGGCATACACCTCTGCCAGCGCACGCAGCTCAGAGTTAGAGCCAAACACCAGGTCGGCGCGCGTCGCGGTCCATTTGACATTGCCAGTCTGGCGGTCGCGCCCTGTGAAGGTCTGCTGCGTCTCGTCTGCAGCCTTCCACTCAGTACCCATGTCCAGCAGGTTTACAAAGAAGTCATTGGTCAGCGCCTCTCTGCGTGTGGTGAGCACACCTCTCTCAGAGTGGTCATAGGTGGCACCCAGTGTGCGCATACCTCCTACCAGTACGGTCATCTCAGGCGCGGTGAGTGTGAGCAGCTGCGCCTTGTCTATGAGCAGTTCCTCTGTGGAGACTGTGTACTGCGCCTTCTGATAGTTTCTAAATCCATCTGCTATCGGCTCCAGCACCGCCATACCCCGGATATCTGTCTGGTCCTGGCGCGCATCCATACGGCCCGGAGAGAATGGCACTTTGATCTTGTACCCGGCCTTTTGTATCGCCTTCTCCACGCCCACATTGCCCGCCAGTACGATGAGGTCAGCCACAGAGACCTTCTTGCCTCCGGTAGCTTTGGCGTTGAAATCCGCCTGTATCTTCTCCAGTACTGTGAGTACGCGGTTTAGCTGTTGAGGGTTATTGACCTCCCAGTCGCGCTGGGGCTGCAGGCGTATACGGGCACCATTGGCACCACCCCTGCGGTCAGAACCGCGGTAGGTAGAGGCAGAGGCCCATGCGGTGGTCACCAGCTCACTCACTGTGAGGCCGGATGCCTGTATCTGCGCCCGGAGCAGCTCTATATCGCGGGCATCTACCAGCGGGTGGTCACGCACGGGTATAGGGTCCTGCCAGATCAGCTCCTCTTTGGGCACCTCAGGGCCGAGGTAGGTAGTACGTGGCCCCATATCGCGGTGCGTGAGTTTAAACCACGCCCTCGCAAAGGCATCTGCCAGCTGGTCCGGGTGATCCTTGAACCGCTTAGAGATAGGACCATAGATACTATCGTAGCGCAGCGAGAGGTCAGTGGTCAGCATCGTAGGCAGGTGTTTCTTAGTAGAGTCAAAAGCATCAGGTATCACAGCCATGCCATCTTTGGCCACCCACTGATTAGCTCCTGCGGGACTCTTACTCAGCACCCATTCATTGCCATACAGCAGGTCAAAGTAGCCCGAGCCCCACCTGGTAGGAGTAGCTGTCCATGTGACCTCTAGGCCGGATGTGATAGCATCTTTGCCCTTGCCGGTATTGTAGCTGCTCTGCCAGCCCAGCCCTTGCTGCTCTATCCCAGCGGCTTCAGGCTCTGCGCCCACGTGTGTAGCGGGGCCGGCACCGTGCGTCTTGCCAAAGGTGTGGCCACCGGCTATCAGCGCTACGGTCTCCTCATCATTCATACCCATGCGGCCAAAGGTCTCGCGGATATCACGCGCGGCAGCTATAGGATCGGGATTGCCATTGGGACCCTCGGGGTTCACATATATCAGGCCCATCTGCACTGCGGCCAGCGGGTTCTCCAGCTTGCGGCCATCACTGTAGCGGCGGTCATCCAGCCATTTCTTTTCATTGCCCCAGTACACATTGCTCTCCGGCTCCCATACATCCACACGGCCGCCGCCAAAGCCAAACGTCTTGAAGCCCATATCCTCCAGGGCTACATTGCCGGTCAGTATCATGAGGTCTGCCCATGATATCTTATTGCCATACTTCTGCTTCACAGGCCAGAGCAGCCTGCGTGCCTTGTCCAGGTTAGCATTGTCCGGCCAGCTATTGAGCGGGGCAAAACGCTGCTGGCCCGACCGTGAACCGCCACGACCGTCACCGGTGCGATAGGTGCCGGCACTGTGCCATGCCATACGGATAAAGAAAGGGCCATAATTGCCAAAGTCTGCCGGCCACCAGGGCTGCGACTGAGTGAGTACCGCTTTGATGTCCTTTTTCAGAGCGGCATAGTCCAGGCTGTTAAACGCCTTCTTGTAATCAAACTGCCTGTCCATCGGATCAGAGAGAGAGGAGTTTTGGCGCAGTACGGACAGGTTCAGCTGATTGGGCCACCAGTCCTGGTTTTTAGTACCGCCGCTGTGCGCTGCGTGCGGGTTTTCGCCTGCGGTATGGCCAAACGGGCATCCGCCTTTGGGTGCCTGCTCCTGTGCATAGGCTGCATATCCCAGCAGCAGCGCAGAGAGTAGTATTAGCTTTTTCATATTGATAGTTTATACGTGTGATGAATGATTTTGCAAAAGCAAAGATTCACGCTAAACACCAATAATTGAAATCAATAATAATGAAGTACCAATAGATAAAATCGATGGCTTTATACCCCTTATTGCGCAAGCATGCAGGGTGGGTGCGTGTGTGGCGTTCTTGTGCCGGAGACAAGGTCCAAGAACCCCGACCCACAGGCCTTCCTGCATTCTTGAACCATTAATATCTCCCAGCCTTTCGAGATTTATAACACCCGCCCTTCCGGAGTTGTACTCCGGAAGCGGCTACTATAGGCACTTGCAGAGCCGCGCATAGCGCGATGCTGAACTATCGCTGGTGAGGCTTCGCCAAACACCAGCAACGGCATAGCCTCCTCCTCCACAACCCTTACCCGGATATTGCACAAAGCACCTTATATTGCACCCGGATAGCCATTATGCGAAACGTCACCCTCCTCTGTCTCCTGCTCCTGCTCTGCGGCGCTGCTGATGCGCAGTCGCTTCCTTTCCCACTGGGTGTGCCTACACTCAGCTCGCCCATTCGCTTCACGCGCCTCCGGGGCAACCCAAATGTGCTGGAGGGCCACAGGATAGCTGTGACCTTTGTGACTGATAGTGCGGTCACGGCGCGGTTTGGCCCGTGGGATAGTGTAGTGGACCCCGTCTATGAGCATCTCTTCATCAGCCGGTTCACCAGGGAGGCGGCCAGCCATCATATCCGGCTGGTGAGTGATACCGCCCGGACTACCTGGCACCTCACGGTGCGCACCACGCGGCTGGACAGGGGTTTTGACGAGGGGCTGGTGTCGCGACCGGCATTTATAGATGTACTTTTAGACTTTCGCAATGAAGAGGACCGTACTGTAGCCCTGCTGCGGCTGGAGCGTATCCCCGGCCAGATCTTTGGTTTTGACAATGGGTTTACCCGCCTGCGCGTAGCCCAGTGCTACAATAAGCTCGCACAGGTGCTCTATTACCGTATCCTTGATTTCTTTCCCATCTCCGATCCCCCACGCGAGGAAGACTAAGCGAAAAACTACTCCCTATGCCTCGCCTTAGACCGGCAAAAAAATTGTAGCATACCCACAGCCGCTCCTGAAGCAGCTACTACAGGCACTTGCAGCGCCGTATATAGCTCCGGCTGTTTCAGAGGTAGCACCGCGCCACTCTATTCAAAGAAATGATAGCGGCTATCCAGCACCAGAAATGCAGTAGCCAGCACAAAGAAGATACACATACCTATGAAGATGGCCTTGTTTGGCCCGATGCGAGGAGCCAGGTAGGCCACTGCAAGCATATAGGGCACCCATGACACCAGCGTACCTGTGAGGACAAACCTGGAATGCTGGCCCACAGCTACCCCTCCTTTTGAGTTGCCGATAAAAATGTAGGATACCAAAGTGAAGACAGGCATCAGCGCCGCCAGTCCCGACAATAGCCGAAACCCCTTCTCCTCCAGTATGACTATCAGGGTAGTGAAAAGACCGCCGGTGATAAAGTAGATAACGATGTTCTTCATATGCCGTATTGGTGCCGGAGCGTGAGATAATATAAGCCTCCACCGGGCGCGGAGGTCATATACTAAAATACAACTTTCCCTCCTATCCGGGAGGTACACTTCGGAGGTTTGCTATAGGCACTTGTAGTGCCGCACACAGCGCGGTGCTCAACTGTGGCTGGTGATGCTGCGCTAAACACCGGCAACGGCGTAGAACGCAGCGTAACATATGGCCTACCCTCTATGGCGCAAACATGCAGGGTGGCCGGTGCGGGGCGTGCTTGTGCCGCCACATGGAGGATAGCAGATCCGAAAGAGCGAGTATAATGGCGAGAAAATATTGATCGACATGACAAAACCCGGATAGATGTGTGACAGGCGTCATTGGCTGCTCTGTATTTTAGGCTGAACCTTGCATAGTAAAACAATAAACGATGCAAACTATAAGGCGAAGGGTATATACGTCGGGCGCACCGGTATACGGATTGGGCCTGATTGGTGCTGCAGTCTATTTCATACAGCATGCAGGCAGCTTTTGGATAGGAGTTCTCGGTTTTCTGAAAGCTATAGTGTGGCCGGCATTCGTGGTTTACAAGGCTCTTGAATATTTTAAACTATGAGATTACCCCTCACTGGTCTAAGCTTTCAGCTATCCGTAGCTCCACTCAATAAAAGCCGTCCGTAGTCCGAAACCAGGCCTGCGGGCGGGCGACTGCAAACCTCCCTCGTCGTTGGTGTTTAGCGCAGCGTCACCAACGACTTTGACAAGAGCGCCGCGCACCTGTTGTTGGTGGTGTGCTATGGCACTAAACATCAACAACGGAGGTGGTCTCCTGACTTTACATATACTGGCAAAGCATTTGCTATCTACCCGCTGGGCCCGGAGTCGCTACGCACCGGGTGAACAATCAGACGGCTATCCGGTTTATATCGCTTTACCATATACAGTATGATCACATCCCTTCTCACCAACAAACAACAGGTCCCGCACGAATTCAATAAAGTAGCCCGCCGCTATGACTTTGCCACCTATCTCAGCCAGGGCTATCAGGAGGACCTGGACTACAGCGCCACCCTCATGGGCCTCAGCGGCACGGAGCAGGTGCTGGACCTCTGCTGCGGCACGGGCAAGTCTACTCTCGCCTGCCTGCAGGTGCTGCCGCAGGGCACGATCACCGGCGTGGACAATAGCTCCGGCATGCTCTCAGTAGCAGATGCCAAGCTGCAGTCTGAGATAGAGACGGGCCGTGTATCGCTGCACCTGGGCGATGCCATGGAGCTCGACTTTCCCGATGCGAGTTTTGATGCTGTCTTCATGGCCTATGGCCTGCGCAATATGCCTGACTATGCCCGCGCGCTGGAGGGCATCAGCCGTGTGCTGCGCCCCGGTGGCGTGCTCTGCATACATGACTACAGCCTCGCCCCGGGCTGGTGGGTGCGCCTCTACTGGGCCGTGCTGGGCTATGGCTTCATCGTGCCCTTCTGCACGCTGCTCTCCGGCAGCGCAGACATATACCTCTACCTGATCCGTAGTGTACTCACTTTCCTCTCGCCACAGCGCATAGAGCAGCTCTGCCTGGATCATGGCTTCACACAGGCCGCGACCCACCGCCACAAAAGCTGGCGCCGCCCTATCCTGCACACCATCATAGCGCGGCGGGCCTGAGAGCGCCGGTATCCCCCTCTGTGTACTGCATCTGAGCCGCCCCATCCTGCGGGGCACATGCCATAGTAGCGCAGCACCTTCTCCAGGCCTTTGCAAACCGGAGAAAGCCATTATCTTCACCCGAAACGAAAAAATATCCATGAAAAAGCTATTGATGACGTCCGCCATGCTGCTCGCACTGGCATCTCTGGAGTCCTGGGCACCCTCCGACACCCCCGCAGACGCCGACAATAAGATAGGCGTCTGGAAGACCTATCAGGACTACGTATCCGGCAATCTCACCGACCTGGGCAGCACCGTAGAGAACCCCAACTACTGGAAGGACAGCGGTATCTTCTTTGACAAGGAGAAGGTAATGCCCGCCACTACCCAATACTGGGGCGCCCGCGTGCCGCAGACCAATCTGAAGCCCGGCAGCTTTGTGCGCCACGAGATACCCGAGCCCAATACCAGTGTGCCAAAGAGATTCTCTGATGGCAAGGACTACCGCATCATGATCAATCCTATGCCTATAGGCCTCTATACCCGCGGTGGCCACGCTGTGCTGAAATACGACGCCAAAGGCGATGTGATAGACCTCAAGGTGGTAGACAATAAGGATGTATTCTTTTATGTAGGCAAAGCCGATGGCAAGGTGATCAGCACACACGAGAGAGATGCCGCCCGCTCCATGCTGGAAGACGACCCGGAGATACTCAAAGCCTTTGACAAGGATGAAACCTTTAAGGGTCACGCCATGACCTCTACCAAGCAGACCATCGTATTCCTCAAGTACATGATCCGCTACAACAGGAAGCACACCCCCGGCTATGTAGCCGAGGTGAAAGAATATACTGTCAAGGACAACCATTGATCTGATACTGCTCTCTGCCGCTGCTCCGGTAGTGGCAGAGAGCAGTATTCCATTATCCCCCGCACAAATCACACTATATGAAAAAACTCCTCCTCCTTCCCCTCCTCTGCCTCGCACTGCTGGCCACCGCACAGAAAGCACCCAAACCTGCCGTGACCGTAGAGGTCAGGCACAACGGCGTGAGCCACACCGTGCAGGAGGGAGACACCATACACCTGGGCTATGGCAGCACGCCGTATGGCAGCTTTATGTTTGTAGAAAACGGATCGCCGCCACAGGGCATGATGAAACAATACGGCGGCAAGAGCGGCCTGGTGACCAAAGTGAAATACTGGAAAATGACAGACCAGTACCAGCTCTATATCAAGGTACCCGGCGCAGGCAGCTATGTGGTAAATGTGCCGCAGGCGGTAGACAAAGACGAAGTCATCGGCTTCAATCAGGACTGGTACAAGAAGAACTGATACCGTATAGTGGTAGCCCCCAGCCCCGCGATGGCAGGTATGTGCTCAGCTACGGTGCGCGGTATAGGGTGGTCTAGTGGCCATTGGCGCGCCGCCCGGTGCCAAACCTGGCGCTGATCATGTCCACATCTATGCGGTGGTACCTGACCAGAGACTCGCGTATAACCTCAAAGAACTCTACCTGTACGCTAAAGTCAGCCGGCTTCTGCACATACAGATCGGCGCCCAGCTCCATGCACTCGCGCAGATCACGCGGGGAGTCCGAGTTGGTAAAGACGAAGAGCGGTATGCGCCTGTAGCGCCTGTCTGCGCGTATCATGCGCAGCAGTTCCTTGCCCGTGGTGCGGGGCATATTGAGATCGAGTATGACCAGCTGGTATGGGCTATGGTGCCCGGCGGCCTCCTGTAGCCGGGTCATACAGTCATCGGCGCTATAGCATGCGGTAGTGGTAGCTATACCGCCCAGTCCGCCATGCCGTATAGCCTCCTCCATCAGCCGCATATCGGCGGGATTGTCCTCTACGAGTAGCAGGCGGTAGGGAGCTTGTGTCCGTTCTGACATGACAGTTCCTGTTTTCTACTCAGTATGTGCATATTGCGTGCCACGGTCAGGTTTTTCCCCACTTGATTTGCAGGAAGGATTCCTCCCGCGCCGCGGGTGGCCAAAGCGGCGGTAGTATTTTCCTTATCTTTAGCCGAGTACACCTCATGACACGACACCTACGCTATCTGATCCTATCGCTACTGCTGCTGCCTGTGCTCAGCACACAGGCGCAATTCTACTCCAAGAGGTCGGTGCTTTTTGGCGGGACGTCCAATGGCATCATCAGCAGCATCCAGGTAGTCAATGATACAATATATGCCATGTGCGCATTGTTTGATACGGTACCACCTTACAAATCAATCGGCACTTTTAATATCTATGACAAGAATGGTGATCTCATATCAAAGCACAGAGTGGATATCCCCGATCAAGGGTATATAGGCAACGAACATAATAATCTGATCCAAACCCGTGACAATGGGTTTCTATACGGCGGTTATTCCTACACCGATAGCGACAACTCGATCATGCTGCTCAAATTTGATCATCTGGGAAACCAGCAATGGTATAGAACCTATAGCGACTCGGGGAAATATCTAAACTTGTATGTAAACGCCTTCACACAAGATTCCATTTCCAATTATTACTTTGTAGGCAATGTCCAACACCCCTCAAGTTATGACGTAGACATCTTAGTCGCTAAGGCAGATAGTAGTGGCAACCTTGTTTACTTCAAAGTGTTCAATGATCTTTCTTTGAATGACGGCGGTCTAGGCGTCACAGTCAATCATTCCAATAACGTTGTCATTACCGGAGATTGTGGTAGGGTATCTGGTCCCTCAGGGGTTTATCACAAGTTTTACGAATTGGATTCTGCCGGCGATGTAGTCAGATATTCTCTCGGTACGGATACGTTTGGTCCCTCTGTATTTGGAGTTACAGTTCTTGGAAATGGTCACTACCTGATGGCAGGGGCTGCTCTATGTGATGGAGGGTATATTAATGGATTTTTCAAAGGGAATATATCCTGTTTTGATACTGATTTTAATAGAATCTGGTCATTTGATCTTGGTCCGTGTGGCGGTTATAACACGGTATTCTGGGCCTTAAAATTACTTCCCGACAGTAACTATCTGGCTGTAGGATCATGGTACGATCCTTCTGACACTACTCATCATGATCAGTACGGTTGGCTGGTGAAATTCACAACGGATGGGACCGTACTTTGGGAGCGTCGGTACCGTGGCATTTATAATCCTTCCCCATATGGAGATGAGAGCCAGCTACTCTCTGTAGGTTTATTTTCTGACAACACGATAATAACAGCAGGTGAAGCTACAGACCGATCCGCCTCGCGAAACTCGCAGCAAGGCTGGCTGCTACATCTGGATGCTGACGGCTGCCTGCCCGATAGCAATAGCTGCGGCATCGTATCGGGGCTTAAAGAAGTAGCACCGTCATCCGACTGGACGATGCGCCTGTACCCCGACCCTGCATCTGATCGCTTCACGCTGGACTATCAGCTCTCCGATGCGGGTAGCTCCGCCTATATCACCATTACGGATATGCTCGGTCGAGAGGTTTATAAGGAGATCCTCACAGAGACCCGAGGCAGCATATCTCTACAAACCAGCGCCTGGCAGGACGGTCTCTACTACTGTACTATCATCAATGATCAAGGGCGGCACTGCTCGCGTCCCGTGTCGGTGATGCACTAGCTATTTGCAGTTCGCCGCAGCCATCGCGCTGAGCGATGGCAACGGTAGGCTCCCGCACGATGTATGCATCAAGCGCTTTTACGGTCCTTCACTGTCTGTATATGACCCTGCACATCCCGCTCTCTGACATGCATCAGTTATGCTATATGAGCGAAGCGTGTCTCAACACGCATGTGTTCTAGTTGATTTGTTATCAGTTTGTTATGAGTGTCGGAATACGGTTTCCATCTCACAGAGTGGCAAATCCTGTCTGAAATCGGATACTGTATCCGCATAGCTTTGCTGCATGGAATTTTCCACCACCATAAAACAAATCACTATGCACAAAAAGATCCTCCTCCTGGCATGCAGCATCCCCCTGGCTGCGGGCCTGTGGGCGCAGAGCCTGAGTCCGCAGGTAGTGGCCAGCAGTGGCAGCTACGGCACGGGCGGTGGCTACAGCCTCTCATGGACGGTAGGGGAGATGGCTGCTACAGCCACGCTCACGGGCGGCAGCACGATCCTCACGCAGGGATTTCAGCAGCCCACAGATGTAGTCAACGGCCTCCTCGATCTCAGCCGCGATGGCGGAGGCTCCTTTATAGTCTACCCCGTACCTGCCACAGACCACCTGTGGTACGGCTACGAGTGGGACACCCGCGGCGAGGTGACCCTCACGCTGCATGATGTGACGGGCCGCGACCTGGGCTGGACCGCTCAGGAGCACTACCAGAGCGGCAAGGCCGTACAGCAGCTGGACTGCGCTCAGTATGCCGCCGGTACCTATGTGATCGATGCCCGCTTTACCTCAGCCTCGGGAGAGGTGAGGACGGTGAGCCGCCAGTTTCAAATCATCCACTAATCCATAAAACCAAAATCACAAAGCATGAAAAGTCTAAAGACAATACTCGCCTCACTGGCCCTGCTCATAGCGCTGGGCCTCACGGCACAGGTACCGCAGCAGGTATCCTACCAGGCCATAGCGCGCGACAATACGGGAGCAGTACTGGCCAATCACAGCATCTCCGTGCGCCTGACCATACATGATGGCAGCGCCACGGGTACCAATGCCTACCAGGAGACCTTCTCCGGTATCACTACCAATCAGTTCGGCCTATTCACCCTGTCTATCGGCACCGGCACTCAGGTCGGTGCCAACACCTTCTCGTCTGTAGCCTGGGGCTCCGGCAGCAAGTGGCTGCAGGTAGAGCTGGACGCTACGGGCGGTAGCAGCTATACCAGCATGGGCACCAGCCAGCTCAATGCGGTGCCATACGCCCTCTACGCCGCCAATGCTCCTGCCGGCTCTACCGGTGCTACCGGCCCTACCGGCCCGCAGGGCAATGCAGGCCCTACAGGCGCAGGTGCCACGGGCCCTACCGGCCCTATAGGCCCTACGGGCTCCGGCGCGGGTCCTACAGGTGCCACCGGCCCCACCGGCCCTACAGGTAGCGGCGGCGGTGCCACAGGCGCTACGGGCGCTACCGGTCCTACCGGCCCCGCAGGTGCAGGCACGGTGAGCGGCACGACCAACTATGTGGCAAAATTCACTTCTGCTACCGCAGTGGGCAACTCCAGCATCTTTGACAATGGTACCAATGTGGGTATCAATACTACCGCACCAGCCATGTCGCTCCATGTGAATGGTGGCGCTACTGATGCCAGCATACTGATCACCAACGGTATCACCGGTGTGACCAGCGGCGATGGTCTCCGCATCCGCATGGTCGGTACCAATGCTGTCATCTCAAACAATGAGGTTGGCTACATTTCCCTATCCACCGCGGCCAATCAGCGCCTCCGGGTAGAAAATGACGGGCGTATCGGCCTGAACAACCTGAACCCGTACTCTACCCTCCACGCCAAGCTGCATACGGCAGGTGCCACCAATATGGCATACTTTGATGACTCGGTGGGCAATCTGGGCTACTCCAGCTCAGACGGCCTAGTGCACATCAATAGCAATAAGTCAGGTACCCTCCTCTATGTAGAGAAGAGCGGCCCTACTGCGGGCGACCCTATGGTACGCTTTGTCAAGAATGCTACCAACTCAGGTACACCAGCGCTCATAGTAGATGGCAATATGGGCCTCGGTACACCATCTCTGGCCGTGTATGCAGATACCAATGCCGTAGCTGCCTACTTCTACGGTGGGGTGACCATACAGGACGGCACACAGGCTGCAGGCCGCGTGCTGACCTCAGATGCCAATGGTAATGCCTATTGGGATACAGCGGCTGTCAATCCGCGTGTAGGTTTCCACGCCAGTGGTGGTGGCTCAGCTACGGTAAATGCCAGCACACTCACTTCTGCCCGCATCTACGGTACAGTAGACTTCAACGATGGCTCGGGCTACAATGCCTCTACGGGTATATTCACCGCACCGAGCAATGGTATGTACCACTTTGACTATAGCGAGGAGCTGAGCGGCACCAGCGCGTACACCTCCGGCTATATGCTCTCCATACTGTATGTGAATGGTTCTACTGTACACGGCTCGATAGCTGAGTCATCACCGCCTACTGCCAGCAGCTCCTATCTCACTATGCAAAACTCGCTGAACATCCACCTCAATGCGGGTGACCAGGTGAAGATCCAGTTTGGCAACTATACCAATACCAGTATCAGCCTGACAGGCAGCGTATTCTATAGCGGCTTTGGCGGGTACAAGGTATACTAAGACACCGGTGGTGGCCGCAGCCAGCCTTTATGCTGCGGCCGCCGCCTTTTCTATCAATTAAAGACATCAAACAATGAAACATATCAAGATCATGATCACCGCGCTGGCGCTCACCCTCAGCGCTGCTGTCATGGCCCAGGCAGAGCAGCACAAAGGCGAGGCCGCACCACAGGCTGCGGGCACAGCCACACCATCTGCAGACCATAGTCATGACATGCGGGCACCTGCCGCCACGGGCACCGCGCAGCATAGTGTGGACCACAGCCATGAGGCCGTACCTGAGCAGCGCAGCAGTATCACTACTGCGCCTGCGGCGAAACCCGTCGGCTCAGCGCATCCCTACCAGGCGCCTGCCGGCCGGGAAGCAGCTACACAGCCTGCCCGCCGCGCCCATGCAGCACACAGCGGCCCTACGGCGGTGAGCAGGGGGCAAGGCACCGATGCGGCGCATCAGCGTGCCACACAGCCGCGCCCGGCTCACAGCGGCCCTGCACCGGCACGCGCCACCCGTACAGAGACCCATACACCCGCCACCCATACAGTCAAGTAAACAGGACTCTCCCTAAATCCCAATTCTTTATGGTAGAGTGGATCCCGCACCGGTACCGGTGTGGGATCTTTTTTTCATGCACAGGACATGTGCATTCCTACGCATTGTGTTTAAACAGCTAACAGATTGAGAATAAATTCATTTCATACTTTATCGGCATATCTGTGTGCTAGATACCTGTAAATCACTATATTTGAGTATGTCCACTGCTACTCACTGTATGTCAGACACCTTCACGCTCCTGCTCGTAGACAATGACCCTGAAGACTTTCTGATCTTCAGCCGGGCTATAGAGCGTTTGGGCCACAGCGCAGACTGCAGCCACGCTATAGACGGGCGTGCTGCGCTGGAGCTGCTGGAGGGCATGGAGCAGCTACCGCGCTTTATCTTTCTGGATATCAATATGAATGGCATGAACGGGCTGGAGCTGCTCTCCATCGTGGACCGCAACCCGCGCCTGCGCGATATACCCGTAGTGATGTACTCTACCTCCAGTGCGCCCCGCGACATAGAGGACGCCCGCCTGCTGGGTGCCTGGTACTACCTGGTGAAGCCACCTACCCTGCCGGAGCTGCAGGAGGCGCTGCACTATATCCTCTCCGGCTCTGATGGGCCTATACCTGCGCACCTGATGCGCTTTTGATTTTCTTTTCAGCTTTGCCTTTTTAGAAACACCACCGCTGTTGATGGTGTTTAGTGCGATAGTACGTTACCAACAACAGATGCCGGGCCTATGCGCCAAAAGTCGTTGGTCGCCCGACTTACTACAAAACGCTGGGCACTGAGCGGACGTGTAAAGGGGGTAGGTTTCATTTGATTGCGATAAGATCGGACGATGCTCTTTCTGTGTGTGCTGTAGCGCTCTTGGTTTCGTTGCAGGTCAGGCGACCAGCAACGGCGGGGTGATGAAGTGATGGCATCCGCGTTGCAAACGCGAACGAGCTAAGAGAAGGTCTTTACTACAGCCCTGTAGCCGATGAATGCTCGAGCCTGCTCATAGTCGGGCTCGATAAGGGCGCCTTTATAGTCCTCGTACTGGCTTAATGAGCGCGTTTGGAAATAGGCGTCTGCGCGCCTGCCGCATCGCAGCCAGTCTGCTAGATTTTCAAACTGTTCCTCAAAGAAGTCATGCGTGGCATGGCCAAACTGGCCTGTATCGTAGAATTTTACGGTCTGCTGATCGCTTTTGTCTAGATATATGCGCATGAACAATGATCGTGCAGAATCTGGTCCGACAGATAGATCGAGATCATAGTCCTCACAGTAGAAATGAGTCAGCTCTACCATGCGGCTGAAACGAATGCTACTGAAGAAATGCGGGGACTTTGGCAATGCCAGAAGAAGATGGTCTTTGGTAGTTGCCTCCCTGGGGAAGATGTATATGCCGTGATAGAGGGACATGAAGAGCTAAAGTAATAAATGCTTTTGAGGGCGCTGCTGCGTACTGGTGTTTAGCGCAGCGTCACCAGCGATAGTTGAGCAGCGCGCTATGCATGCGGGTGGCTATAGTAGGTCCTTACGGAGTGCGACTTCGGAGGAGAGGGCGAGATATAATGTATTTTTTATAAATTTAATTTAAAATAAATGAAAATGAAGAAGACTGTGGCTATTTCTATT
>JAFDYQ010000012.1 GCA_018267365.1 Bacteroidota bacterium
CCGAGGACCTGAAAGTTTATTAATTAACCTGTCAACTTATTTTAGGACGATACATCATATTACTGGCAGGCAGCATCCTGCTATCGGTAGTGCTCGTGGCGCAGAGCCTGTATCAGATCAGCGGAGTGCCGGTGAGCAAAGGTGGTATACCTCTGAGCAATGGCTGGAGTGGCGGTTTTAATAATCCAGTGATCTCTCAGATCGATCTCAATGCAGATAACCTGATGGACCTCTTCATCTATGATAAAGCAGGATGGAAGGCACAGGCGTTTGTGAATATTGGGACGACAGGTAATCCCGGATTCAGGTATGCTCCCGAGTACGATGCCACATTCCCGGATGGTATGCAGGACTGGGCACTGGCCCGAGACTATGACAGGGATGGAGTGCCGGATATTTTTGCCTACACGGGCATCAGCAATATCACGGTCTATCATGGGCGCAGGATAGCAGGTGGCGGCCTGGCATTCGATCTGGTGTGTCCCCGCCTCACCTACGCTTTTGGTGTGGCAGGAGTAGATGGTGTATTTGTCAATGCTGACAATATGCCCGTGCTGGCCGATGTGGACTATGACGGCGATATGGATATACTCTCTGCTGATATGACAGGATCGCGCATCAATCTGTACAGAAACAGATCCGCCGAACTAGGTTACGGAGCAGACTCTCTCATATACGTGCAGGGTGATGGCTGCTGGGGCAATATTTATATGAATAGCGGCTGCGGCGTATCTTTCTTTTCCTGTAAAACAGGAGCCGAAGCTCCGATGGATCATGGACCGAGGGCACCAAGAGATGGTGGCGGTACTCTTTATGCCTTTGACTACGAGGGCGACCATGATATGGATGTGCTGCTGGCAGACATGTCGTGCAGTACCATCAAGTTCTTTCGCAATGATGGGGATTCTATGAATCCTGTGGTAGTATATACTGATACATTATTCCCCAGCTATGATCACTCGGTGAAAATGCCTGTCTATCCCGCTGCCTATGGGGCTGATGCAGACAATGACGGTTTTGTAGATATGCTCATAGCACCTTTTGCGGGCAACAACCTGTACCTGATGAAATCAGAAGATGTGCAGTGCCTCCAGTATTATCACAATGACGGCTCTAGCCCTCCCCTCAATAGATTTCACTACATGGGTGACAGTCTGATCACGACGACTATGATGGATGCAGGCACAGAATCGCATCCTGTCTTTTTTGACTACAACGGGGATGGTCTGATAGATATGGTCGTGGGGCGCTATGGGCGCTACAGGGCATGGCCTCAGCTAGCTCTATTTGTAAATACGGGGACTATAGATAGCCCGGCATATGCAGAGATGGCTACCGACTGGTGTGGCCTTAACGCATTTGCGCTATCCGGGGCTTATCCTGCCTTTGGAGATATGGATGGGGATGGGCACGCCGATATGCTCATAGGGACGCAGACGGGTGAGCTGGACTATTTTCGTAATGCCGGTGCGGATACAGCTAGTTTCCCGGCTATGACACAGCCGTCATGGTTTGGTATCAATGCGGGTACAGGGGCGGCGCCATTCATCTACGACCTGAATGGAGATAGCCTGAATGACATTCTGGTAGGCGGCACTGGCGGAAACATCAAATACTATTGGAATTTTGGCACTCGAGCGGTGCCACTTTTTTCTCCTGACTCTGTGGTCACATCCCTGGGACATATCTATATGCACAGCACTCCTGTGCAAACTCTGGAATATAGCAGTCCATACGTACAGGATGAGCTGGGCGTACTGTATCTGTATACAGGCTCCAGAGAGGGTCGGATATCGAAGTATAAGGTGGACAAGGACAGCATCCGGCATGGTACATTTGCACTGGTCAAAAATGATGTGATAGGTATATCACCGGGGCAGCACAGCACTGTATCCATTGCTGACATCAACCATGATGGAGCCAATGACTATCTGACTGGTAATATACGCGGCGGTATCATGTTGTTTTCTGATACGCACTGGGGCACGGGCATTACACTGCCTAATGGCATCGAGCAAGCCTCATCTGATGGTGCGTCAGTGATAGTCTATCCTGTGCCTGCAGCAGATGTCCTGCACATCAAGCCTGTGTCTACGGATGTCCATCTCTCCGCAGCAACTCTATATGACATGGATGGAAGAATAGTAGCTCTCGGCGAGTCCAATCGTGCAGAACTGACGATCACGGTGGAAAGTATCTCCTCAGGTATGTATACCCTGATCACTGTGGATGATAAACAGCATATCTACAGAACGCGTGTCACTGTGCTCAAATGGTCAGGCATCAAGTAGCCTCCTGTGATAATTGACCTGGCCCAGATGATAGGCAAGGTGCCCATAGAGATGTATCATAAAGTGCCCCGTCGTTTCATGCTTATCATGCTTCATGATAGGGAAGATCTGCTCCAGTGAAGCGTTGTCGAGGTTGGCAAACGTAGCCTGCATCATGGCAATAGCCTTGTCCAGATCACTGATCAGCATGGTCCGAGGCACATCTCTGGTAGAAAACTCCAGATCGCGCTGGCGCACATAGCCGGTGTTTCCCAGCGAGGCACCAAAGAAATGATTGAGATTGCCTATGAGGTGCAGCGTGAGCGTGCCGGCAGAGTTGCTGATCTGCCTATCCGTTTTCCAGATGTTGGCTTCATTCTGATAGGCATTGAGTTCTTCTTTGAGCTTATTGAGATCTCGGATAAAGAAATCTAAAAACTGGGCGCTATAGTTGATCATGTCCTGCGGTTTATAGGCGCAAGATAGGCAGATTGCATGATACAGGCCGTATCAGAAAGTATACCTGATGGTAGCATTGGCCCCAAAATCAAATACACGGCTATGCTGCATCCTGATCGGTGCCAAGCTCATACGCATAGCAGGCTCTGCTGAGATGCTGATGCGGTGAGGTAGCAAAATATCTACTCCTATCGTATACATCATAGATGCATAATACCTCCTGCCGTTGCCGAGAGAGTAGTATTCCATCAATTGCCCGGTGGTGGCCGGACTGCTGGCAATGTTAAGGTTGGCTACTGCCTTGCCAGGCTCAAAGCTATTCACACCAGGGAAATCAGCCACGGCCACAGGAACAAAGGTGGCAGGAGGAGATTTGGGACTGAGCTGGTATGCAAATTTCTCGCTCATCTTTATGTGATTTACATAAGAGATCCCGGCACTCAACCTGATATGTCGGGAGGTGTAAGGGTATATTTTGACGCCAAGAGGAATGGCTATCTCTTTGATCTGAGATGTGAAACTAATCAGGTCATTGTATTGATTGTCCGGGTAGGCCGGATGATCGATTTTAAAGTTAACCTCAGAATATAGAATGCTATTGGTGATTGCGAGATATTTACCGATATGCAGCTGCTGTGAGATACCGGCGGTCCATGTAGGGGTAGCGCCAAAGGTTTTTCTGGTGTAGGAAGCAAATATGCCGGACTCAGCTCCCAGCGCGTAGGACACGAGTATTTTGTGTTTATGATGCGCGGGGATCGATGCTGTGGGTGCACCATCAGGGTCAAGCTCGGCTTTGTCTTTATTCTCATAGAGCAGGCTTCCACGGTTGTGCATAAGGTCATCTGCGTACAGACCCGGGGCAAAAGTTGATTGCTCCTCTTTAGAGTTTTGTATCCTGTCACTCGGTCCGGATTTTTTTGATCCTGTCTTGCGCGTGAAAGTATTGCGCAACGGCGCAGCATTACTAAGAGGCGCACCGGAGTGAGTAGAAGTTCTCGAGATGTTTTCTTGCTGTGCAGCCGCAGATGTCGAGTTTTCGTTTGGACTGTGGCCATCCTCTATGATGTTGCCATGACCGTCTTTTGATGGGGCCTTGAAATCTACCGCAGCGACCGATTGGGTAGTCGTGCCGACAGTAGCAGGAGCAGATGGCCGCGCCAGTTTATGCTCCGATTCGATATGGATAGTAGCATAGTATACTCCGGCGCTCACCAGCAGGGCTATTGATACTGCCCCTGCAGATAACCACCACCAGAGCAGGCCGCGCCGCTTTTTGCGGTCCATCAGCTGCTCCATCGCTGCCCATGCGCCAGGATCGTACGCGTACTCTGCAGAGAGCAGTTTGTCGCGCAGGGCCTTATCGTTGGGATTCTCTGCCATACTCATCTGTTTTGACTGTTCTGTTTTCTTCTATCATTTTCCTCAGTTTCACTTTTGCCTTAGCCAGGTTAGATTTAGAGGTGCCCTCGCTGATGTCCAGTAGCCCCGCTATCTCGGGGTGCGTATACCCCTCCACCACGTAGAGATTAAATACCGCGCGGTAGGCCGGTGTGAGTGCATTGACCATGGCCATGATCTCATCTACTGTCAGATCGGACACCACATCGGCTGTATCCTCTATATAGATAGTATGATCTACCTCTGCGTGCCTGTGTCGTATCTCGGCGCGTAGATGATCTATAGCGGTATTGATCATGATCCGGTGCATCCATGCCTCGATGCCGGTATTATCTTGTTTTCTGTATTCTTTGATCGCGGTGAAAACCTTCAGGTACCCCTTATTCAATATCTCGGTGGCCTGGTCGCGATCGGCAGCATAGCGCATGCAGGTGCCCATCATACGCGGATAGAGGCGCTCATAGAGCAGCTTCTGCGCGGATCGCTCACCGCGTCTGCACCCCTCTATGATCTCATCCAGCATTTTGTGATAGGACACCTGCATCGCTA
The DNA here is from genome assembly GCA_018267365.1 of Bacteroidota bacterium. Classification (GTDB taxonomy): domain Bacteria; phylum Bacteroidota; class Bacteroidia; order Chitinophagales; family LD1; genus UBA1941. The sequence continues at coordinate 4,680 of JAFDYQ010000012.1, forward strand.
CTAAGTTACAAAATCGCGTCTTCCGTTTATCTGGCTATGGCTATATGACCGAGCGGCGTGATATGCTGCGGATCACTATAGTCATATTCATACAGTCCGTTAGTACCGATCATGAGCAGCGTTTTATTCCATGCTATCACATCCTGAGATTGTATGGCTCCAAACTGCCCCAGTGAGTGACTGCTTATGCTCCGGACATCACCTGCGTCAAATACTTTCAGGCCCTCATCTCCATCGCAAATGAAGAGTGTAGCGCCATCTATACTGAGCCCGCGGGGGCTGTGCAGAGGATAGGTAGCTACTATGGTCGGAGCAGTGGTATTAGATACATCTACTACTTCCAGTTCATTTACGGTGTTATTGCATGTCGTGCCGCTGTGCAGTGTCACGTAAGCATAGTGGTCCTGCACTATCACAGGATCGCAGGACAGGGCATGAGTAAAGGTGGCATCATGCTGAGGGGCGAATGGGCTATTGAGATTAAATATCTGCATGCCTGTAGAGGTGCCGATATATAGATGGCTCTGATAGGCAAAGATCGTTTCAATATTCCAGCCTATCTGACTGCTGCCGGCAGATATGGGTGCCGCGGCATTGCTGATATTAAATACCCTGAGTGCCGACTGATCTACTATATAGAGCGCGCTGCGATCTATAGCAAACCGGCTGGTAGAGCCTGCAATGTTGGGTGAGGAGGGCACATTGGCCATAGCGCTGCCGGTGGAGGCCGCCGAGTTCATAGGCTTAGCCCAATCACCCTCCATCCATACTACGGGTCCGCCCGAGGCGCATGGCACTTTCTCCGTGACTCGTGCGGAGTCATAGCCGGTCAACACTCCACTGCTGCCATCTGCAAAGCTCGTGTAGAGCGGAGGCAGGGCGTCGTACACTGTATTGGCCACTGAGGGGCTCGACGGGTCAGAGATATTCAGCGCTATCAGTGCGGTATAGCAATCGGCATACAGGATGTTATCCTTTACAGCCATATCTATGTTGCCCGGTATATTGATGAAGGCGACGTTTAGAGGAGCTGATGGATTGGCATTGTCTATCACATGTATCCCTTGCATGTATTCATTGATCAGAATATAGTGGCCCGTCAGAAAGATCTTACCGGTGTTCTTTAGAGGGGTCGGGGCCATAGTTTTCACATCCTGTACGATATCAGATATCTGCCGATAGCGCGGGGTGTACTTCCAGTAGGTTTGAGTCTGCTCGCATTGGTCTTTTTTGCAGGAGGCAAGCAAACCTGCCAGCAGGATGATCGGTATGATTAGTTTTTTCATTCCGGTGTGTTTTGGGTGTAAAGAAATGTTTCAGGCAACGGTTGTCATTCGGAAAACGTTATGAACAAGGCAACGGTTGCCTCTACTCAAAAAATAATTCCATATGAGATATTTGATCATTCTGTACTGCATCCTCTCCGCGCTAGAAGGCAAAGCACAAAGCGACTCTAGCAGACACGAGATGGACGCCAAAGCTATATTGCGCGACTTTCATACCCACTACTATCGTCATGATAGAGGATATAGGAATATGACAGAATTTCAACTATCCTATGGCACCCGTCCGGCAGACTATTATTATTATTCCGATAAAGCGGACGACATAGGACTCAGCGTGCATACGGTCAATGGCTATCAGATCTGGCCCTACCTTTTTGTAGGGGCAGGGGTAGGAGTAGACAGGCTCACCAGCTATCGTCAGACCTTTATCCCTGTTTATGGAAGGTTAGCTACAGAATTTCTGAAAAAGAGAGTGACTCCGTACATCTATGCGGACGGAGGCTACGCCTGGATGATAGCTGACAATGTCTCAAGCAGAGAAGTGTACAGTGCTTATCACCGGGAGGGTGGCGCCTATGTGACCGCAGGTGGTGGTGTCCGTATCTATACGCGTAGCCGCGCCTCTCTCATGATCAGTGCGGGCTACAGGAGGATGTATAGTCACGTGCGCTACAGCTATCAATACGACGGATCTACTGTTTATGATGTGCGGCGCACTTATCAGCGCATGGTCCTGGCTGTAGGTGTGTCCTTTTGATCCCCGGCATGCAAACGAGTGTTTTGGCTATCTTCACGGCATCAATCTCACTTTATGCTCAGGAAAGTCCTCTATGTGCTCGCAGCGGTCATTGTGATCGTAGCTATTTTGTTCTTTGCTATCGTGCCCGGTCGTATAGATCACAGCCTCAATACTACTTTGCATAAAGCTAATCCTGATCATCGTATCAGCTGGTACGATTCTATCCCATTCGTAGCTGATCTGCACTGTGATGAGCTGCTATGGCATCGCGACCTGCTGGCCCGCCATAGCTATGGGCATGTAGATGTGCCACGCATGCAGGAGGCCAATGTAGCGCTGGAAGTTTTCACGATAGTGAGTAAAACGCCCCGCCATCAAAACTATGATCATAACTCAGGCAAGACCGACCAGATCGCACTGTTATCCTTTGCGCAGCTCAGAGCACCCGGAGACTGGTTTAGCCTAAAATCCCGCGCACTGCACCAGTGCGATGATCTGCATGCATCGGCCGGGCGATCCGGTGGGACTTTTCGTGTGATCACTAGGCGCAGCGAGCTCGAGCAGTATATCCGGGACCGCAGTACAAACCGCAAACTGACCGCCGGCATGCTAGGCATAGAGGGGGCGCAGTGCCTGGAGAATGACGTCAATAATCTGGATGTATTTTATAAAGCGGGAGTGAGGTATATAGGCCTGGCTCATTTTTTTGATAATGAATGGGCGGGATCAGCCCACGGCATGAAAAAGGGCGGCCTGACCGCAAAGGGCAAAGAACTACTGCACCGCATGGAGCAGCTGCATATCATGATAGACCTGGCACATCAGTCTACCAGTACTATAGCTGACATATTTGCCAATACGAAGGGCACACTGATGGTATCTCATACCGGTGTGCGCGGCCTCTGTGATAATGGGCGCAACCTGACCGATGCGCAGATACAGGAGATAGGCCGGCGCGATGGGATCATAGGCATCGGCATGTGGGAAACGGCCATCTGCGGTACAGATGCTGCCGCTACGGCGCGCAGTATCAAATATGTGGCTGACAGGATAGGAGTAGAGCACGTGGCCATGGGGTCAGACTTTGACGGCGCGGTAGATGCTACGTATGATATCACAGGCTTCACAGAGGTGGTATATGAGCTGGTAAAGCTGGGCTACAGTCGTACTGATATAGAGAAGATCATGGGAGGCAATGTGCGTGATTTCTGGCTACGAAACCTGCCGTGAGTAGCGATCAACGTTTTTTACGCGCGTCTATCTGAAAAAATGCCGATAAGATCATAGTGTGATTTGACTCAGCCTGCGCACCATTGTTGCGCAATATGAGCTGATGCAGGTACCCGGCGGATACGACGGCCCATCGGTTGAAACGATAACCGAGGCCAACTTGTATCCGGTTTTCCTCCGGGAAATGATAGGTCACGTCAGGGCCTACCGCGGCATACATCTCTTCCCATATATTTAGCGAGATAGTACGGGGCTGTTGCAGCGTTTTATGATTTAGGGCGATGTTGACCTGCACCCTTGTGCGGATCCGCGCTTTGAAGGCATAACCATTATTAAGGACCTCGCCTCCTGCATCCTTTGTTTGTCTCTGACGCCAGTTTTCCTCAGAGCGTATCCGGGCATTAAATCCGACGCGGCCCCAGTTATTGCGGTAGAGTATTTGCTGCCAGGTGCGGTGCTCATATTGTCTGCCAATAGCGGGAAATTTGCCATAAGGATAGTTTAAAAAGAAGCCGTAGGCCACCGGAGTGATGACGAAGCGGTCCCCTACATAGATGTCGCCGCCCAGGTGAAACTCATGTTGCTGACTGCGCTGGAAATCATTGAAGCGCAGTATAGTCTCCGTCTGCAGGCCAAAATATCTGGTGAGGCGCACCTGAGCACCAGTCCAAAGCCATAGACTGGACTGCTGTGCTGTGACACGTGCCGGTGTAGAGGCTCTACTACCCAGCGCACAGAGGCAAATAAGTGATATGAGAAATGTTATCTTAACGTTAAGCAACACTCCGCAAAGGAATGAAAAAGAAACAAAATACAGGTCTATCGGGTAAAGAATATACAACTATCCTCGGCTCCGTTGGTATTTGTGATATGACCGCCAGAGGCGAGCGTGCTATAGGCATTGCGGCCAGCGGCAGTTGTATCGTTTTCACAAACGTCTACCGAGGCATCTACCTGATGGGTATCTATGCAGCGATAGCATTTGCCTGTAGGGCGGTGGCATCCTGCAGTCAAGGCCAGAGTCGCTAGTGAGAATATCATAAATCTTGGCATGATCATACTTTGCGAGCTAGTACAAACAGCATTGGTGTAAAGATACCCAGCTCACCACCTGCTACCAGGCCATCTGCTGCTGTCTCCAGCACTTCATGCACCCTCGTGCTACCCTGTGGTATCAGGTGCAGGCGCTCCAGGCCGGATAGCGCCGTATGCATTACCCTGCGGCCTATGGGACTGGTGCGCAGCTGAGATATAGAGAAGCGGCCATCTCCGCACAGTGGCTGGTACCATGGCGTCTGCGGGTCACACTCTGTAGCGCGGTCTTTGCATTCCATCACTTCAAAGCCTGCTGCCTGTAAGGAGTCAGTCACATCTGCTGCATCTGTGATGTCAGAAAGCCCGTCGCCTATTTCTATCTGGCGCTTGATCTCCTGGTGGCGAGGATCTGTTGCATCGTATTTCTCCGTCATGACCCACTCATAGGTGGCAAAGAGACCACCGGGGCTGAGCAGGCGGTGCACCTCGCGGAACAGCTCAGTACGCCTGCCGGCAGCATGGCAGGTGGCCTCTATACCGTAAGCCTTGTTAAAGGTCCCATCACGCATTGGCACTTTCATCCAGTCGCAGTAGAGGAAATTGCACTGGCTGCTGAGCCTTGCCTCACGTACGAATTCTTGCCCCTTCTCTATCTGGTAGAAAGAGTTATTTATACCGGTAATGGAGACACCGGCGTATTTTGCTATATTGATCATAGGGCCACCTACGCCGCAGCCGAGATCCAGGCAGCGCTCACCAACATGGAGTTGAAGTTTGTCTGCAAGGTAGGTCTCATAGGCGAGTAGCGAATCCTGCATTGATTGCCCCTTTTGCCGGACTCCAAAGTGGAATAGCTTGCCCCAGCCGTGCAGGTAAAAGTCAGTGGCCAAGCCATAATATTCAGAGCTAAGAGCGGCGGCTTCTGCTATCCGGTCTTCAGGCCGGGCATGGCCGTGATCGAATCTATTTGCGTATTGGTTGAGGGTGTCTTGTACACCGGTACCGGTGAAAGCTGTTTTGAGGAGTTGAGTAGTACGCATATTTTAGGTGTGTAAGGTGATGAATGGACTTTTTACTTACCAATGGAATGCCAATCAGGCAAGGCAAAGAGTATCAAAGCAGTTCGGGGCCATCGCTGTGTAGGGCCATAATATTGTATGAGGAGTTTATGCCATGGTAAAATCAATCAGCATTGAAAGTCAATGCTGAGGTCGGTAGCTGAGATCATTGGCATAAGGATTGATAACACAATCTTAAGCTTCTGATCTGGGATGATCCAGTGAAAGGATCCGGGTTTGATCCCAATCCCAAACAAGCCATCGGATACTACCGGTGCTAATGGTCAGAAATTCAAGACCCTCTTCCTGATTTTTCGGGAAGGGGGTCTTTTATTTTTATGGATTAGTGGGCTGCATGCAACTGCACTCGGTGTGCTTTGCTTACTAGCTGAAAAATGTGTACTTTTGCGGCCTCTTAAGAAGGATTTCCCATCATGATCACAGTCAATAATCTCTCGCTGCGCTACGGCAAGCGTACCCTGTTTGAAGACGTCAACCTCAAGTTTACCAGCGGCAACTGCTACGGTATCATCGGCGCCAATGGCGCCGGCAAGTCTACCTTCCTAAAGATACTGCAGGGAGATGTAGATCCGACTACGGGTACGGTGGCCTTCTCCAAAGGTATGCGTGTAGCGGTGCTGAAGCAGAACCATTTTGAGTATGATGAGGTGCCTGTGATGCAGACCGTGCTCATGGGTCATAAGATACTCTGGAGTATAATGGAAGAGAAGGATGCGCTGTATGCCAAGGAGGACTTCTCTGAAGATGATGGTGTACGTGCCGGTGAACTGGAGAATACATTCAGCGAGCTGGACGGATGGAATGCCGAGTCTAAGGCTGCCGAGCTGCTCAGCCATCTGGGTATCAAAGAAGACCTGCACTACAAACTGGTGAAGGAACTCGATGGCAACCAAAAAGTGCGTGTGCTACTGGCGCAGGCGCTCTTTGGCAATCCGGATATCCTCTTCCTGGATGAGCCTACGAATGACCTGGATGTGCATACCATCTCGTGGTTGGAGGACTTCCTCGCGGGCTATGAGGGCATCATCCTGGTGGTGAGCCACGACCGCCACTTCCTCGATGCTATCTGTACGCACACGGTAGACATTGACTTTGGCAAGATGACGATCTACTCGGGCAACTACAGCTTCTGGTACCAGTCGTCACAGCTCGTAGCGCGCCAGCGTGCTGATGCCAATAAGAAGGCAGAGGACAGGATCAAGGAGCTGCAGGAGTTTATCCGCCGCTTCTCTGCCAATGCCTCTAAGAGCCGCCAGGCTACCAGCCGTAAGAAGGCACTGGAGAAGATCAATCTGGAGGACATCAAGCCATCGAGCCGCAAGTACCCGGGTATCATATTCAATAACATGCTACGCGAGCCGGGCAATGAGATACTGGAGGTACGTAACCTGGGCAAGGTGGTGAACGGTGAGACGCTTTTCAAGAATGTGTCCTTTACCATGAAGCGCGGGGATAAGATAGCCCTGATAGGTGACAATAGCCTGGCGGTGACAGCCCTGCTCAATATCCTCAATGGCTCCGATACGAACTACACTGGTACCTTCACGTGGGGTGTGACGATCAATATTGCTAGTATACCTAACGATAACAGCTCCTTTTTTGAAGGACTGGACCTGAACTTGATAGACTGGCTGAGGCAGTACTCGCCGGAGGAGAAGGATGAGACCTTTATCCGCGGCTTCCTGGGCAAGATGCTCTTCAGCGGTGAGGAGGTACTGAAGAAGTGCAACGTGCTGTCTGGTGGGGAGAAGATGAGGTGTATGTTCAGCCGGATGATGCTGATGCGGGCCAATCTGCTGCTGCTGGACGAGCCGACCAACCACCTGGACCTCGAGTCTATCACAGCGCTGAACAACGGCCTGAACGACTTTAAGGGCCATGTCATCATCGCCTCCCGTGACCACGAGCTGGTAGAGACTATAGCCAACCGTATCATAGAGATCACTCCTAATGGCATCATAGACAAGGACATGACCTTTGATGAGTATATCAATAGCGACCGGGTGGCTGAGCAGAAGGCTGAGCTGGTGGGGTAAGACATCCTTAGGTTTGATCATATTGACAGAGCCATCCTTTTGGGGTGGCTTTGTTATTTCAGGGAGGTGGAGTGACGAAGGGAATGGGTGACGAGGTGAGGTTGCGGCAAGTTTTCCGACTGGAGAGGCATTGGTGGCAGCGGCTGTGGGGGAGACCGATAAGCTCGCGGAGGATGGCGGGTCAATACATGCCGGTGACCAAGTTTTCCGACTGAGGAGGCATTGGTATCATTGGGTTTGAGAGAGGGTGGCAGGAATGGGGTAATATGAATGGGAATCCTGGCTAATCCCATATCAGTGATGGCTATCAAGATGATACATAAGGGTGGTCATACCACCCTTATATAAGCTTCTGATGTTCATAGGGCTTTGAGTAAAAAAGAAAGCCCTATGCAGATGCTTAGGGCTTTGCTGGTCAAAGAAGCGTTCGTGGTTATTTTACTTTGCTGGCTGCCTTGCTCGGATCGAGGAGGTCGTAGAACTGATTGAGGCGAGGCAGGAAGATGATGCGGGTACGGCGGTTGGTAGCCATGTCTTCGGGGTTGTCGTTTGGTACGAGGGTATTGTATTCGCCGCGACCGGCTGCTATGAGTTTATTGGGGTCCAGATGATAGTCGTTTTGCAGGGTGCGGACCACGCTGGTGGCACGCTTGACGCTGAGGTCCCAGTTGTCATCTATACAGTTTGTTTTGATCTTGTTATTATCAGTATAGCCCTCTACCATCACGTCTACCTCTGGGCGCGAGGCGGCTATGGATGCTATCTTGGCCAGGACGGCACCGGCACGCTCGGTGATGGTATAGCTACCGGACTTGTAGAGCATTTTGTCAGAGAGATTGACATAAACAACGGTCTTATCCACTTTGATATCTACGTCCTTGTCATCGAGGCCTTCTTTGAGTACGCCTTTCAGGTTGACGGCCAGAGCGAGGTTGATGGAGTCGGCTTTATCCTTGGCGGCGAGGAGCATCTGGATGTAGCGGTCCTTGTCCTGCAGCTGGGCGAGGGTCTTGCCGATGTTCTCGTTGGCTCCCTTGGAGAGGACTGTGAGGTCGCCTACGGCACTCAGTTGCTTGTCGCGCTGCTGCTGACAGTCTTTGAGCTGAGCCTGTAGCTGCTGGTATTGGTCGTTTTTGCCTCCTAGTGTGGTGCGGGACATAGCCAGATCGTTCTCACAACTGCTGAGGCGGCTAGTGAGTTTGTCTTTGATCTCATTGCAACTCAGGAGGTCGCTTTTGGCTTTGGAGAGTTCGCTCTCGAGAGCCTGGTATTTTTTCTTGGTCACACACGAGCTCAGTGAGAGGATGATGAGGACCGCAGTGATGGTGATGATGGATCTCATATTGTGATGTATTGGTTTAGTTTTTTAGCTACCCATACGACCATAAATTCTGCGCCAAAGTGTGGAATTCCCCAAAATGGGATAGGTAATTGGCAAATTATGGCTGTGTGAATTGCGGGAGGGAAGAAAGGAAGGATTGCCGGAGGGGGAAATGATTTCTATCAGGTGCGGGACAGATTTTGCTGGGTGAGAAAGTGCCGGAGAAGTATGTTAAACTATAGGCACTGTGAACAGCGGGTCATATCCCGAATGATCAATGTCGGAAAGGACGCTTGAACCTGCGGAGTAACTCATGGGCCAGCTTGTATGTTAAGCTGAAAGCTTAACTTATAATAGGTCTAAGCTGGAAGCTTAGACTAGGGGGGGAGCCAGGACGCTTGAACCTGCGGGTGCGCTAGTTTGCAGGTCAGGCGACCTGCAACGGCGAGAGAGAATATACTTCTGTCCTGCAAAACAATTTGTGCTCAAAAAATATCTCCTACCTTCATCGCCATGCCTGAAACACCACAAAAAGGCCGCCCGGCGGCGTTGGGATTTATATTTGTCACGCTGCTCGTGGATACGATCGGGCTGGCGATCATCATTCCTGTCTTCCCCAAGCTGATAGAGACGCTGATACATGGCTCGGTGAGCGATGCCTCGCGGTGGTCGGGGCTGCTGCTGGTGGCGTATGCGGTGATGCAGTTTCTCTGCGCGCCGCTGATAGGCAACCTGAGCGATAAATTTGGCCGCCGACCGGTGCTGCTCTTTTCGCTGCTGGGATTTGGGATAGATTATCTGTTTCTCGCCTTTGCGCCGACCATCGGCTGGCTCTTTGTAGGGCGGGTGATAGCGGGCATCACGGGGGCGAGCTTTACTACGGCCTCAGCGTATATAGCAGATGTGAGCCCGCCGGAGAAGCGCGCGCAGAACTTTGGGATGATAGGCGTAGCCTTTGGCCTCGGCTTTATCATCGGACCGGTGATAGGTGGCATACTGGGCCGGATGGATGTGCACTATCCCTTCTATGCAGCGGCTGCGCTGGCGCTGCTGAATGCGGCGTATGGTTTCTTCATCCTGCCGGAGTCGCTGCCGGTGGAGCACCGCCGCCCCATAGACTGGGCGCGCTGCAATCCGATGGGCACACTGCTGCAACTGCGCCGGTATCCCGCTGTGATAGGGCTGGCTGTGTCGCTCTTCATGCTCTACTTTGCGGCACACGCGGTGCAGTCGGTGTGGACTTTCTACACGATTCTGAAGTTTCACTGGAATGAAGATATGATCGGCTACTCGCTCGGATTTATAGGCGTGCTGATCGCTGTAGTGCAGGGCGGGCTGATCCGTGTCACTACACCGCGCCTGGGTTTTGAGCGTAGCGTATGGATAGGGCTGCTGCTATATGCCACAGGCATGGTGCTCTTTGGCCTGGCCACGCAGAGCTGGATGATGTTTGCCTTTATGGTGCCGTATGCGCTCGGTGGTATAGCAGGGCCTGCGCTGCAGGGCATCATGACCACTGAGGTGCCGCGCAATGAGCAGGGCGAGCTGCAGGGTGGGCTGACGAGCCTCATCAGCCTGAGCACCATCTTTGGCCCGTGGTTTATGACGTGGGTGTTTTACTTTTTCACGAGGAGCGGTGCGCCTGTATTCCTGCCAGGAGCGCCCTACTATGCAGCTGCCATACTACTGCTAGGTAGTGCCTTGCTGGCAGTGAGAAATTTCCGGAAGGTGCGGCACACTGCAAATGATAGTACTGCTGCCGAAGGTCAAAGCTAGATCTAAGCAGGGTGTATATATTATCTATCACTCGGTTGCACCACAGGAGAAGGAGTTTCCTCTGGCTTGGCCGCAGGCGGTATAGGTGGTGGCGGTGTTTTCTTGCGACGCTTGAAGAGGTCCAGCCAGTTGTCAAAGTCCTTCCTATAGGATAGTCCAATACCTGTCTTATTACGATTGCGCTGGTTGAAGTTGTCGTAGTCGTTTTTGTTATAAGTCTTCGCCCGCCAGGAACCATTTTTATCCAGTACGTATTCTATCTGGAAGTCACCCGTCACATAGGCGTTGGGATTGCTGGTGTTGGTCACTGTATTGCTACCGACACCCTTGTTATCGCCAAAATCAAAATTACCGCCGACATTGATGGATAGACGATTATTGAAGAATCGCTTAGTCAGTGCGAGCTGTAGCTCACGGCGTGTGTTGAGGTTGTCGGCAGAGTTGGTCCCCGTGCCTGTCCAGTCATCATACTGCTTGAAGTTGAAGTTGAAATCGAGGTCGTGTACATTGAGGTTGTCAAAGAAACTGCCCAGGTAGAGGGACAACTGAGAAGATAAGAACTCGCTCACGGTATTGGCCACCGATCCGCTGATGGAGCGCGTGCTCGTAGCATCGCCTGCAGCCAGGGAGTTGGTAGGCAGAAATTTGCCCATGACCAGCAGGCCGAAGACCTGCTTATTCATCTCTGCATCTGAGGTACGTATGAGCTGGATCTTATTATCTATATAAGTACGTATCACAGGGTCCGGATTTTGCGGAGCGATATCAAAGGATATCTCAGGAGCAGAGAGCACGCCTTTCAGATTGAGCAGCAGGTTTACTACTATCCGGTTTTTAGAGCGCGATATTGCTTCTTCGTTGTAGGTGGTGCTTACGGCATTGGCGCTGTAGATACCGAGCAGATCGGAAATCAGGTCATATGTAGAGGTCCGCACTTTGTAGATCGCATCTGCATTGAGCTGCGCATTGTAGACGTCACCATTGAAGGTGATGGTACCACCGGGATCGAGTGTAAAGCGCTTATTGATCACATTCTGCAGTGTAAAGAGATAGCTGCCGCGTGCAATGGTATAGGAGCCGCGTATATTAAAATCACCGCCCCGGAGGATCTCTATGCGCATATTGCCGCTACCCGCGCTGGAGAGAATGTCTCCGGCTACAGGATCGAGTATGACATCTACCTGCGCATCGGGCGTCACGTCTACACTCACGGTGAAATTGACTCCCGTAGGTGCCCGACTGCGGCGCGCTCGGGTCATCGTATCCTCCTGGCCGGGTGCTACGAAGCGGTAGAAGTTGTAGCGATTTGTTTCATATGAGTTATTGATCGGGATATGTATGTACGTACCTTTCTGCGTGGTGCAGCCGTATGCGCTGATATTCACATAGGGTATGGTGCCGGTGAAGTCTACATTACCCGCTGCCATGATCTGGCCGTAGAAAATCGGCTGATCTTTGACTGTAGTATTGAGAAACTCTGCCCGCTGTGTGGTGACGTGAAGATCAAGGGTGAATTTGCGGAAATGATCATGATAGATGCGGCCAGTGCCTAGCGCTGTATTGTTGAAACGGTCTACCACTCTGATCGTGCCCACATCAAAGTATCCATCACCCAGCTCTATATCTTCTTCTTTTAAGGTGTAGGCAGTATTCAGATAAGAGACTTTTACTTTAGCTTCATTGATGTGCAGGTTGCCTTGTGCTACCAGCGCTTTGACAGGGCCTTTCAGGTCTATATGGGCCCGCGCGGTACCGCTTACCTCCTTTACATACTTGATAAAAAGGGGATGGTTCAGGAAGTTAAGGTTCAGCGAGCGCATGTCAATACCCATGCTGAGATTTTGCCCTAATATATCGTAGAAGCCAGTGAGGGCAATATCATTTTTATCTCCTTCTATACCACCGGTCACATTCACGCGATGATTGATATTATCCAGTACGCTATTGATACGGAGCGTACCGATATTGATGTCTTTCATAGTCAGGTCGCGCGCCTCCACATTAGCCACTATGGCAGGCTTGTAAAAGATGTCCTCCACCTTTACCGTCCCATTCACGGTAGCTGTGATATCTTTCACCTTTCTGCTGAAAATATTGAGGAAGTCTGCCAGGGCAGCATCTTTCAGTGTCAGATTGATACTGGTAGAGCTGTCACCCTTCAGGTAGGAGTCGAGACGTACGGATTGTTGTCCATTTACAAAGACGAGGCCGGATGAACTAGTCACAATCTTTTTGCCGCGTATGGTCAGGAGGTTGTCCGGCATAAAGCTCCAGTGATTGCCGCCCAGCAGGACCTCTGACGGGGTCATGCGTATTTCCACACCTCCGGTCAGTGGTTTGATATAGGAGGTGATGTCAGCCTTATTGAACCCATGTGCATCTGATGCCATCAGGTCAAACCTGAACTCTTCCTTCTCCTTATTCAGTTTGGCTATCAGTGTATCTACCACGAGGCTATCTCCTATGTAAAAATTGTCTGCTGTGGTGCGCATGTCTACCTTGCCTTCGTGCGAATGCAGATCGAAGTCAAATCGCTTTAATGTGTACTTGTCATAAACTATCTCAGGTACGGATACATTGAGGTTGAGTATTTCTTTAGCAGTATTAAACTCTCCCGAAATCACCGAATTTCGGATCATGCGAAACTTAGGATCTATGACCCTGGTGATAGCTGAGGAATCGTAAAATCTGAAATTGAAGGTGAACTGCTGCGGATAAACATATGCTGTATCCCGGTAGTCCTTTGTAAAAGTATAATTGAGATAGCGCGTCACGGCCCTGGCCATGCCTGAAAAAGTAAAACGGCCATCCATCTCACCTTCTGCCTTGTCAGACATGAGTGTGATCTTTTTGGACTGATCGGGATTGACAGTAGAGGTGAGGGTCAGGTTGTGCACCAGTACAGAATCCGATTTGCGCAGTACAAAGATATCCTGTGCGATGATCAGGCCGATCATATCGTCCGGCTTCTTGCCTATGAAATTTGCGGTGATCGAGCCGCGGATATTGACCGTATCTTTTGTGATGTTGAGATCGCGAAGCGATATATTGCGGATATCGGCGGTGAAGTTGTAGCGCGGCAATTTCTCCGTCAGGTCTACCAGTCCTCTGAAGTCCATGTCGAGATTCTTGTCATGAGATATCAGCTCCCCGTTAAAGAATTTGCCTTTGATCACACCATTGACCTTCAGGCCCTGATACTCGTAGCCTTTGACGGTCAGGCTGCTGATCTCGCCATCCAGCTTTGCATGGACTGTCTCCAGTTTGATACCGTTGCCCACTATACGTGTATTCAGGCTGATCTTGCCTAGCAGCTGCTGCTGGCCAAACCATTTGCCCAGGTCAAAATTGGTCAGGGCCAGATCGCCGGAGTAGGAGCCTGTCTTTAGTGTAGGATTATACTTGAAGTTGATATCCGACGAGGCGGAGCCCAGATCGGTATATAGGCGCCCTTGTGTCACAAAGTCTGTGAGGAAGCCGTCAAAATTTCCTGTGAAGCTGATATTGCCGAGGGTATTGAAATTAGCCGGGAAGGGAGCAGTCGGGTAGATGCGGCGGATATCATCAGCAGATGTGGTAAACTGGCTGATGCGCAGGTTTAGGAAGGTCTCATTGATATCCGGAAGGCCGCTGGTATAAAAGTCGCCTTTAAGGATGGTATTGCGGCCTATGCTCAGTGCGATGCCCTTGCCCTGCAGGTCATTGATGCGTCCCTTCACGTGGCCGGTGATGAATATCTTATTATGTGCCAGCGGGTCGAGGCGGCCTTTGGCAAAGTAATTCAGATCCTTGATCGATATATAGGCCTTATCAAGATCAGCTTTCAGCGTTATCTTTTCTATAAAATTGTTGAAGTCTTCATATGCGCCGAATGTGACACCTAGATAGTTATTGATACTGCTATTGGGCGTTTCCAGTTTGAGTTTGCTGAGGCTTACCTCCTTCTCTGTTGCTTTCACGATAGCTGTGAGGCCTTTGATGCTAAAGCCGCTTTTCTCGCTGGCCGTGAGGGTACGCACATCTATACCTATGGAGTCACGCGTGATGCCGGCCTGGCCAGTCTCAAAATTGATACCGGTGAATAAGATGTGCGAGAAATCTATCCCCCGCGGGCTGGAGGCCAGGTTAAGGTTGTCATAAGAAAACAGGGAATGAGTGATACCAGCCTGCTGCCAGCTGAGCTGCCAGCCCGGGGGCATGAAGTGGATGGCCTCTATAGGTTTGGACGCACTCGTATCCCTGATGCCGCCTATGATAGCGGCCTGCACACTGTCTATGTGTATAGACTGCAGGGCTATGAGTTTTTCCTTAAGAGAAATTTGATTTACATCCACATCACAGGATGGAATGAGGACTTTGGTCAGTGATCTTTTTTTGTGATCCTCATAGCTGAAGTCGGTGTGGTAGATGCCGATAGTCTTGAGCTGGATCAGTACATCGAGGGATTTTGCTATGGTATCTTTCTGCGGTGTGACAATGGGGGTAGCAGGTTTATCGGAGGCGAAGAGTGCAGTAAGGTTAAGCTGGCCTGTGGTATCGCTCTGTAGCTTCACGCGCGCATGATCCAGCGTGATACCTTTGATCTTCACTTCCTTTTTGAAAAGACTCCAGTAGGAGATGTTTGCATTCAGCGTACCGGCATAGATCAGCGTATCGCCCTGCCTATCTGCCATGTAGAACCCCTTAAGGTCTACATTGCGCAGCAGAGACCACTGGAAGCGATCTATAGATACCTTAGTGCCGAGGCGTTTGGAGAGATAATTTACAGCTATGTGGGCGATGTAATTTTGTACAGCAGGAATGCGCAGGGACAGGGTGACACCGCCGCATAGCAATAGTACCAGCAGTATGATGATACCGAGTATCCTGAGCCCTTTTTTCATCTTATGTGCACCAAACGCCTGGCCACGCACTAAAGTATGGGTATGGCAGCGTTTTAAAAATCTTTAGTTCCTTATTCTTTCCTTTCTTTGCGGCGCGATGCCTACTATACTAGCCATAGAATCAAGCTGTGACGATACATCTGCTGCGGTCTGTAAAGATGGCAAAATTCTTGCCAACGTGATCGCCTCACAGGCAGTACACGAAGCCTGGGGAGGCGTGGTGCCCGAGCTGGCCAGCCGTGCGCATATGAAAAGTATCATCGTGACCGTAGATACGGCCATGCAAAAAGCTGGTGTAAGGCAGTCCGACCTGGACGCTATCGCCTTTACCCGCGGTCCGGGACTGATAGGCTCGCTGCTGGTGGGGGTATCCTTTGCCAAGGGACTGGCCATGGCGCTGGATAGACCGCTCATAGAGGTCAATCACATGCAGGCGCACGTCATGGCAAATTTCATAGATGAGGCACCGGCCTATCCGCATATCTGCATGACGGTATCTGGTGGACACACCCAGATCATACTGGTGAAGGGCCCGCTCGATATGACGGTGATAGGAGAAACAATAGATGATGCGGCAGGGGAGGCCTTTGATAAATCTGCCAAGATACTCGGGCTGCCCTATCCCGGCGGGCCGCTGATAGACAAGCGCTCCAAAGAAGGAGACCCAAACCGTTTCTCATTTGCCAAGCCGCAGATACCGGAGTATAATTTCAGCTTCAGCGGGCTGAAAACTTCTATTCTGTATTTCGTGCAGGCGGAGACGCGCAAAGACCCTGACTTTATCTCTAAAAATCTGAATGACCTTTGCGCCTCGATACAAAAGACCATAGTAGATATCCTGCTGAAAAAGCTGGAGGCTGCTGTCATAGCGTATGGTGTAAAGGAGATAGCCCTGGCGGGTGGCGTATCGGCAAACTCTGAGCTGCGCGAACGCTTTGCCGCGCTCGGGGCCAAACATGGCTGGAAGACCTATATCCCTAAGTTTGAATACTGCACTGATAACGCCGGTATGATAGCCAAGGTAGCGGAATACAAGTATGCGCGTCAGGAATTTTGCGGGCTGGATGTAGAGCCGCTGGCCAGGTATGCGATGTAGGCAGCTAGAGGAATCTGAAAAACCTTATTTTAGCCCGCATGAATGAAGCGGGTGTTTCCCTGATCAAAAAATACTTTCCGGATATCACAGCGGAGCAGGAGGCAGCCTTTGCCAAACTGGGTCCTGTCTATGCTGAGTGGAATGAGAAGATCAATGTGATCTCGCGCAAGGATATAGAAAATCTCTATGAGCGCCATATCCTGCACTCTCTGGCTATAGCCAAATTCACTAGCTTCAAAGGAGGTACAAAGATCATGGATCTGGGTACGGGCGGTGGATTTCCAGGTGTGCCGCTGGCTATTATGTTTCCGGATTGCCGCTTCCACCTGGTAGACTCGATAGGCAAGAAGCTGAAAGTGATAGAAGCGGCGAAGGAGGCTGCCGGACTGAAGAACCTGTTTACTTTTCACTCACGGGCCGAGGAAATGGCTTATGATTATGATTTTGTGGTATCTCGCGCAGTAGCACCTATGCGCGAGCTGATGCAGTGGTCTACCAAGCGGTTTCTGCCGAAGCACCAGAATGAAAAGCGCAACGGCATCATCTGCCTGAAGGGCGGTGACCTGACGGAGGAATTGGCCGGACTGAAAATGGTGCAGCTCACACCACTGTCCGAGTGGTATGAGGAGGATTTCTTCAAAGATAAATCTCTGGTGTACGCACCCAAATAATGATACTCGACGCGCAAAATATAACCAAAAGCTATGGCCCGCTACGGGTGCTGAACGGCGTATCGCTACAGGTACAAAAGGGTGAGGTGATCTCGATAGTCGGTGCCTCGGGTGCGGGCAAGAGTACACTACTGCATATCATCGGTACGCTAGATAAACCAGATAGCGGCACGGTGACGATAGGTGGCGAAAGTATCTCCGGTAAAAAGGATAAGGCGCTGGCTGCTTTTCGCAATGCGAAGCTGGGTTTTATCTTTCAGTTTCACCATCTGCTACCGGAGTTTACCGCGCTGGAGAATGTGTGTATACCGGCCTTTATAGCTGGTACTAAGACCGCTGTAGCAGAGAAGCGCGCCAAGGAGCTACTGGACCTGCTCAAACTGGGCCACCGTACAGGTCATAAGCCAAACGAACTCTCGGGTGGCGAGCAGCAGCGAGTGGCTGTGGCCCGGGCCCTGATGAATAATCCCGCCATAGTAATGGCTGATGAGCCATCAGGTAATCTGGATTCGGACAATGCCCGCGATCTGCATAGGCTGTTCTTTGACCTCAGGGACCAGCTCGGCCAGACCTTTATCATCGTGACGCATAATGAGGATCTGGCGCAAATGGCAGACCGCAAAATCGTGATGAAGGATGGGCGGATAGCGGATGCCCTCTAAGCTTGCCATTCGGCTGAAATCTCACTACACTTGTCGGACTAATGAAATCTCCCCACGACATACTATGGCAATACTGGGGCTACAATGCCTTTCGTCCGCTGCAGGAGGAGATCGTGCAGTCGGTGCTGGATGGGCATGACACGCTGGCGCTGCTACCCACAGGAGGGGGCAAGTCCCTATGCTTTCAGGTACCGGCCATGTGCATGGATGGGCTATGCATAGTGGTATCACCGCTCATAGCCCTCATGAGGGATCAGGTGCAGAGCCTGCTGGCAAAAGGTATCAAGGCCATAGCAATTCACACGGGTCTGCCGCATGGTGAGATAGACCGGCTGCTGAATATGGCCATGTTTAGCGACCTGAAGTTTCTGTATATCTCACCGGAGCGTATCGCTACGGACGAGTTTCAGGCGCGTGTGGCCAATATGAATGTACGGTTGATAGCGGTAGATGAAGCTCACTGTATCTCGCAGTGGGG
Source organism: Bacteroidota bacterium (assembly GCA_018267365.1). Classification (GTDB taxonomy): domain Bacteria; phylum Bacteroidota; class Bacteroidia; order Chitinophagales; family LD1; genus UBA1941. The sequence goes on from JAFDYQ010000012.1 coordinate 22,972, forward strand.
GTACGATTTTCGCCCAGCGTACCTGCGTATAGCTGATCTGAGGGCACTGGTGCCGGATGTACCGGTCATCGCGCTGACAGCCACGGCTACTGCCCCTGTCGTGGAGGATATACAGGAGCGGCTGCAGTTTAGGGAGGGGCAGGTTTTTCAGAAGAGCTTTACCCGTAGCAACCTCAGCTATGTGGTGCGGCAGGCAGATGATAAAAATCTCCAGCTGCTGGATATACTCAAAAAAGTATATGGCTCTGCTATAGTCTATGTGCGCAACCGTCGCAAGACAAAAGAGATAGCAGACTTCCTGCGCCGGCATGGTGTCAAGGCAGACTTTTATCATGCGGGGCTGGAGAGCGATGAGCGGCATAGACGGCAGGCGGACTGGGTGGCTAATAAAACACGCGTCATTGTCAGTACCAATGCCTTTGGTATGGGGATAGACAAACCGGATGTGCGTGTGGTGGTGCATATAGAACCCGCAGACTCGATAGAGGCATACTTTCAAGAGGCAGGCAGGGCTGGCCGCGATGAGCAGCGGGCATATGCCATACAGCTCATGACACGCAGTGATGAGAAGGATCTGCTAGAGAGTAAGGACAAAGATATACCTACATATCACGAGGTGCGTGAAATGTATGACCAGATAGGAGGGGAGCTAAATATAGCATATGACTCAGGAGCACATCAGCCATATGATTTTGACCTATCCTCATTTGCAAAAAAACATCAGTATGGGCCGGTGAAAGTGATGAATGCGCTCAAGCTGATGGAGACACAAAACCTGCTGGAGGTGAGTGATGGATTTCAATCACAACCAAAGGTGAAAATTGTAGTAGGCAAAGATGTGTTGTATAAGTTTCAGGTGGAGCATCGCAAATATGAACCACTGATCAAAATGATACTGCGCACCTGTGCGGGAGTATTTGAGGATTACGTAGGTTTTAATGAGGTGGCAATAGCATCAAAAGTGCACCTGTCATACGAAGCGCTGGCTACTGATATGGAACAGCTGGATAAACTGGATATCCTCTCCTATATACCGAGGCGGGACAAACCGCAGCTCATCCTCCGCCAGCCGCGTATGCGCCGTGATCATATCACGATGGACCGTCATTTTGTAGAGGCGCGTATAGCCGGAGCGAGAGAGCGGCTGGAGGCAGTTTATCAATATGTGACCAATAAGAGTATCTGCCGCAGCCGGTGGTTGGTAGCTTATTTTGGCGAGGCCGATGCCCCGGACTGCGGTATCTGTGATATATGTATAGGGCGAAAAAAGGAAACGCTGACTGCGCAGGATTTTGAAGAAATATCCGGCCGTATCCTGCAGAAAATAAAACATCCGTGTACCATATCTGCCCTGGCCGATGGCCTTTCCCTTAGTCCGGATCGCGTAAATGAGGTGGTGCGCTGGCTGTCAGATCAAGGGAAGGTGGGCCGTACCGAAGACGGCAAGGTATTTGGCAAAGACTAACCGTCTATTGTCCGGAAAAAACCTAGCTTCGCCACTATGCCTGGGCGCAGCGTTATCCTGACAGTCACCAATGATCTGACGTACGATCAGCGCATGCAGCGTATCTGTACCTCGCTGTCACAATCCGGGTATGCAGTGACGCTGGTAGGTCGCGAGCGGGCACAGTCACTCCCACTGGATGATTTTCCCTTTGAGCAGGTCAGGTTAAAGTGCTGGTTTGATAAAGGTAAACTATTCTATCTCGAGTATAATATCCGATTATTCCTTTATCTGCTCACTCACAGGCGCGATATAGTCTGCGCCATAGACCTGGATACCATTGTAGCGTGCTACTATGCTGCGCTGCTGCGCAGATCCTGGAAAGTATACGATGCGCATGAGTATTTTCCGGAGGTGCCGGAGGTCGTGCGCAGACCGCGTATACGCGCTATGTGGCAGTGGGTAGAGCGGACCTATGTTCCCAAGATGGATCTGGTTTATACTACCACTCAGAGTATTTCGGAAATACTAAGAAATAGTTATAAAAAAGAAGTGGCTACTATCCGCAATCTGCCCCTGACGAATACAGAGCAAACGAAAGCAAAAGAGCAAAAGCGCTACCTGCTCTATCAAGGTGCGCTGAATGAGGGGCGCGGACTGGAGCATCTGATAGATGCAGTAGCAGAAATGGATACAGAACTCTGGCTAGTGGGCGATGGTGATATGGCTGACGCACTCAAAGCCCGCGTAGCGGCAGTGGGAGCGGACCACAAGATCAAATTTACCGGTTATGTCAAACCTGCAGATCTGAAAAAGATAACGGAGGATGCTCTCATAGGTATCAATCTGCTGGAGATGAAGGGACTGAGTTATTATTATTCGCTGGCCAATAAATTTCTGGACTATATTCAGGCGGGTGTGCCGCAAGTCTGTATTGACTTCCCGGAATATCAACGTATTAATGATCAATATCATGTAGCGCTATTGGTAGACAACCTGGAGACGGATACGATAAAAAACGCGTTGAAACGTTTAACGGAGGATAAAGATTTCTACGCTAAAATGCAGGAGAATTGTTTGGTTTGCAGGCAGGAACTCACATGGCAAAAGGAGGAGAAAAAATTGATCGCGCTTTATGACCGGCTCTACTGACAGGCATCTGCATATTGTATCTTTTAATGTACCCTATCCGCCCGACTACGGCGGAGTGATAGATGTCTACTACAAAATAAAGGCCCTGCATGAGTTGGGTGTCAAGGTACACCTGCATTGCTTTCATTACGGCAGGGAGGAGTCTAAAGAGCTGGAGCAGATCTGTACGAGTGTCCAGTACTACGAGCGCAAGAAGTTTTACCAGGCCATTTATTCATCAGTGCCGTATATAGTAGGTTCACGAAAGTCTGACGAACTGCTGAGCACTCTGGCCGGTGATGCGCATCCCGTTTTATTTGAGGGTCTGCACACCTGCTTCTATCTGGGCCATCCGTCTATACGCCAAAAGATCAAGGCTGTGCGCATGCACAATGTAGAGTGGGAATATTATAAAAGCCTCAAAGAGGCAGAGCGAAACTTCCTGATCAAATATTACTTTAATGTAGAGGCCAGCAGGCTGAAGAAATTTGAAGAGGAGCTGCGCCACGCAGACAGGATATTTGCCATCAGCAAGAGTGACTATGAATACTTGCGTCAGTCTCATGAAAATATAGATTTTGTATCAGCCTTCCACTCCAATGAGGAGGTGACGTCTAAGACTGGCCGGGGCAAATATGTGCTCTATCATGGCAACCTGAGCGTGGTAGAAAATAATCAGGCGGCCATCTTTATAGTAAAGAAGATAGCCGCTGAGATGAATATTCCATTTATCATAGCAGGAAAAAATCCCACTGACGCGCTCAAGAAGGAAGTGGCCCGCTATCCTCATATAGAGATGGTGGAAAATCCTTCTTTTGAAAAGATAACCGAACTGCTGAGCGATGCACACATCAATCTGCTGACCACCTTTCAGAATACCGGTATCAAGCTGAAGCTGCTCAACTCGCTCTACAGAGGGCGTTTCTGCCTGGTCAACTCTAAAATGGTCAATAATACCGGACTGGAGTCTCTCTGTGTGATAGAAGACAATCCCAATGCCACCAGGCGCCTGATCACCGATATGATGAATCTGGATTTTGACCAGCATCACATCAATAAGAGGAAGCGGCTGCTCGACCACGAGTTTAGCAACAGGGCCAATGCGCAGAAGATCATAAAAGCTATCTGGGGTCAGGGGGAGTAGAGTATCTGAGTGAGATGGTCATAGATATGTCACATCTCATACTATTTATGTAAAACACTTACCTTTGGCATCTGTCATTAAAAATAACTGATGGCGTCATTCCGCAGCATTCTGACCAGCCCGATGGGCATACTGAAACTAGCTATAGCCCTGTGCTATATAGGCCTGGGTATCTACCTGATGGTATACAGCCAGCAGATATTGAGTTTCATAGAGCCTACATACCGATCTATCCTTTCGTGGGTGTTTATCATTTACGGCGTATTCCGGCTGGTCAGGGCGCTGACAGACAGCCCCAATGCTTAAAATATCTGAACGTGCAGTATCGTCCGCTCTATCTCATTGCTATTTTTTGTCTCAGCCTCATGGCCTGCGGCCGCCACCCGGATCAGGCGTCCCTGCCTCCGGCCGCTATGGAGCGCCCTATACATATAGACTCTATCACTGTGTATGCTGATGAGGCTTTCCGCTATATCGTAGACCAGGAGGTGCGGGTGTATGAGAATGATCAGCCGGATCAGCACCTGCAGGTCATATACCTGCCGGAGGCAGAGGTGCTAAGGCACCTCTATACTGATAGCTTCTCTACGGTAGTGATAGGCCGCCGGCTCAGGGAGTCCGAGCGTATCCAGCTTTTCAAGAAAAACCATATCACGCCTGATGAGAGCTGCTTTGCCCGAGATGGCATCGCGCTGGTGGCCCATAGCACCTTCCCGCAGGATACGCTCACCTATACACTGGTAGGGCAGCTGGTAGCAGGCAGGTCTGATCGGTATAAACTGGTCTTTGAAGGGAATGGCTCGGGAGTCTTGAGCTATATGTTTGGTCTCTTTTCGCAGAGCTCCAGACCTTCGGCTTTTGCAGTGAAGAATACGAATGAACTGGTAGACTATCTGCAAAAAGATACGAAGGCGATAGGCTTCCTGCCTTATGACAAGATCAGCGACGAGGATGTATCTGACGTGCGTGACCTGCTAAAGAAAGTTAAGCTGCTGTATGTGGCCAAGGCAGACTCTACAGGCAGGACAATAGTATCTACCGCCTCTCAGAGCGAGATAGCCGACGAATCTTATCCATTTGCCCGTCCGATCAACTTCATACAGCACAGTATGGATCAGAAGGTCGGCACAGGGTTTGTTAATTTCCTGTACAAAGAAAGATCAGGTCGTATTATATTGAAGTCCGGTTTGGTGCCGGCTATCATGCCATCGCGCACGATCAACATCAATACGGACGGACTGAAATAATTGAAAAACGCTATCATTGCAAATCGTTAAAAAAAACCGGATAATAGGATGAAAAGTATCAAGATCGCAGCTGCTATGCTGTTATTGTCCTCTCAGGTATTCGCACAGTCTGCACTGGATGAGGGCAAAAAGCAACTGGAGAAGGAGAATTTTGCTACCGCCAAAAACATACTGAGAAAGGCACTGGCAGATGGGACCACCGACAAGGTGCAAACAGCATACTACCTGGGCAATACCTATCTGAAAATGGACGATCCCGATTCTGCCAAAATATGCTACAGAGTGCCCGGTTTTGAGAATAAGACTATATATGGTCTGCTGGCCAATGGCCGCCTCAGCCTGCTGAATGGAGATAAGGCCAAGGCCAAGCAATATTTCGAGCAGGCTGTGGTGTCCTCTAAGTTTAAGAATGCAGATGTGCTCAATCAGGTGGGTGATGCATGGTATAGGCCGAATATTGTAGATCTGCAGGAGGCTATAAAGAACTTTGAAGATGCTTTTAAAATAGACCCTAAGAATACAAACAACGCACTGGAGCTGGGCGATGCCTATCTGGATAATAATGAGGGTGGCAAAGCCATGAGCAAGTACGAGAGTGCAGCTGAGGTCAATCCAAAGCTGACCATGGCCTTCATCAAGATAGGCCGGCTCAATACACGGGCGCGCACCTATGATGATGCGATCAATGCGCTGCAAAAGGCTATCGCTCTGGAGCCAGACTATCCTGTGGCGCACTATGACCTGTTTGAAACCTACTTTCTGGCCAAAAAGTATGACCTGGCTAAGGCTGAGATCAAGAAATATATCGAACTGAATAAAGACGACGCAGAGGCTAAGACCAAGTTCCTCAGCTTCCTTTTTGCATCAAAAGAATATGATCAGGTAGTGTCTGAGGGTATGAAGATGCTGGACGCAGATCCTACTAATATGGTAATATTGCGCGCGCTCTTTTATTCCAATTATGAGCTGAAGCACTACAAAGAGGCCGGCGACTATATGCAGCGCTTCTGGGTGGCCGCCCCGGTATCGCGCGTACGTCCTATGGACTATGTATACAGTGCAAAGATCGCTAACAAAAACAACGATACTACCGCAGCGCTCAAGTATTTCAATACCGCACTCGCTGTAGATAGCAATAATGGTGAGCTGCTCTCTGACTATGCGCAGCTGATGTACACTACCAAGAGATACCCCGAGGCTGTAGCATCCTATAGCAAGCGCATAGCCAACTTCCCCAATCCTACTTTCTATGACTACTACTGGCTGGGCCGGGCTAACTACAATATAGCCCTGGGCTGGAATGCTAAAAAGGACGACAAGGCAGCGAAGGATTCTGCGGCCAAATACTTTCAGGCGGCTGATACGGTTTTCTCAAACCTAACCACAAAATATGCTACTGTGCCTGATAGCTGGCAGTGGAGGGCAAAGGCAAACAGCTATCTCGATCCTGAAATGAAAACTGCTGCCTCCAAGCCTTACTATGAGCAGTTTATCAAGGTGGCTGAGGCAGGTACAGATCAGGCCCGGTACAAGAACTTTCTCATAGAGAGCTATCAGTATCTCGGTGCCTATTATCTCAATAAGGGCGATAAGGCTACTGCCGGGCCATTCATCAATAAGGCTAAAGAACTAGATCCCAATAATGAGCTGACCAAAGAGCTCCTGAAGAACCTCTGATCAGCTATCAATTTTTAATAATAACGGCCTCCCCATCAGGAGGCCGTTTTATTTTTCAGTGAATAGCAGGGATGACTATGAGCAGCTTTTTTAGTATCATGCATACCGTATGGAGTTTAAATGTACAAAAACGCTACACCATCCTCTGCCGGTGGTATGGGAGACCGTCCGGGACAGGCTGCCGGAGATAGCCGCCATGCAGGATGACATGCAGTACGTAAAGGTGATCAAAAGAACAAAGAAGAAACCTGATGGAGTGCACGTGATCAGTCAGTGGCAGGCTGCCCCGCCTCTGCCTGCTATGCTCAAAAACCTGATCAAGCCTGAGATGATGCTCTGGACCGAAGATGCCCTCTGGGATAATGAGACACACTCCAGTCAGTTTTCGATAGAGACACACTACAAGGTGGAAGATATCTCCTGTATAGGCTCAATAGCCTGTACCAAGGCAGGCAAGGGTACTAAAGTGACATTCAGTGGCACCTTTACTATCAGGAAAACGGCAAAATCTTCCATTTTTCTGACCGGGTTCATCTTATCTGCTATAGAGGCCCTGGCTGGCCGGCTTATTCCTCACAATTTCTCTAAGGTGATCAAATCTCTGGATGATGCCATCAGGGATCACTAGTGCAGAGATTTCCTCAAGTCGGTATCGGTATGAATCTTGCGGCACTGTGCGTAAAGAAAAACACTATGCCAAGGTCAATAGCCAACAAGAAGGTCGCCGTAGTGGCCACAGATGGAGTAGAGGAGTCTGAATTTACCGTGCCTATAGATGCGCTGAAGAAAGCAGAAGCTATAGTGGAAGTCATCTCTCTGAAACCAGGTAAAATAAAAGCGTGGAACCATACCGACTGGGGTGGTGAGTATCCCGTAGATAAAACAGTGGCAGAGGCACGCGCAGCTGACTATGATGCACTGGTCCTGCCCGGTGGGGTGATGAATCCGGATAAACTCCGCACAGATGCTGCTACAGTGGCGTTTGTCGCCACTTTTCTGGAAGAGGGCAAACCCATAGCCGCTATCTGCCACGGCCCGTGGACCCTGATAGAGACCGGGCATCTGAAGGGCCGGCATATGACATCTTACCCCTCTATAAAGTCTGATCTGATCAATGCCGGAGTAGACTGGAGTGACGAGGAGGTAGTAGTAGATAACGGTCTCGTGACCAGCCGCAAGCCGGATGACCTGCCTGCATTTTGCGCGAAGATGATAGAGGAAATAGGAGAGGGGCAGCACTAAAGCAGGCACTATAGCGATTTCTTGTCCAGATCCGATAGCTTTGTTTGTCTATAGGCCAAAAAAAGCTTCATATGGATACATATCTCACACCCATAGAAAAACCGAACAGCTTTGTGATGAAGCTGGTCTACTATTTTACAGAAAAGCAGTTTGGCAAAGTGCTCACGCCATTAAAAGTATTTGGAGCGCGCATGCCACTGGCATTCGGACAATGGCAGGGAAAGATATCACAGCTCGATAAAAAGCTGACCTTGCCTGCAGCAACGGTGATGCTCGTACGCGAACAGGTAGCACATCTGAATGTATGCCTATTCTGTATAGATATAGGTCGCTCTATCGTCATCAAAAGCGCCATGGACGAGGCAAAGTTTGATGCACTGTCAGACTACCGCACCAGCCCATTATTCTCTGATGCAGAGCGTGCCATGCTGGACTATGTCACAGAACTGACCAGGGATAAAAAGGTCGAAGTAAACACATTCAAAAGACTGAAACAGTACTATACAGAACGGGAGATATGCGAGATAGTATATCTGGTAGCCTCTGAGCATGTGTACAATATGACAAATATCGGACTCAATATTCACTCTGACATGCTCTGCGATATCACGCTGAGCAAGGCAGGCAAACAGTAAGATTTCAGGTTTTTGGGAGAAAAAATGATCGTGCTCCTGCATTGTTTTGCAGTAGTTATTCACTTCAAATCCCAACATCATGAAAAAGCAACTACTCACTTTTTTGATATCAGCAGTGATGGTACCTGTCCTGGCCCAGTGGCAGGCCACAAATCTAACCAGCCTGCCGTACCTGCCTATAGGCAATATGACAGTACATAAAGGCGATCTATATGCAGTATTGGTAGATCTGACCCCATCAAAGCTATATAAACTGGATGCGGGAGGTACCTCATGGACCATGGTCAATACAAGTGTGCCTGGGCCGCGTATAATACAGGATGCAGGAAATAAAATGTATATCGCTACACTCAATGGGCTAAACTGTCAGCTCTACTACTCCTATGATGGCGGCCAGACGCTGATCATAGATACTGCCGGCATCACACGGTACCAGAGTGGTATCTCGCTCGCTACAAACCTGCAGTATCACAACGGGAAGATATTGCTAGGCACTGATGACGCATACTTCATCAAAGATACTGGCGATGTGCAATGGCGAAATATTACGGATATGAATAGCAGTGCCTTATTCCCTCCATCGGATCCTATCACCTGGTATGGTGATACGATGTATGCTTATAAGAATAATTTCCAAAAGCTTTTCATATCTGCAGACTACGGCGCTACCTGGATCCTGCGCAACACGGATCTGCCGGCAGACTTTCGTACTACACGGATCATTACAGATGTATCCGGCAGTCGGCTGTATGTAGGCGGGTCTTATGGCAATGACAGCACCTCGGGCATCTGGTATTCAGACAATGGGGGAAGCCACTGGACCCTGGTCAATGACAATGGTCTGATAAATAAGGCCACTGATAATACACCACAGAAGATATTTGCGATGTACGCAGACGGACAGACTTTTTACGCTGCTATGAATAATAATCACAGCCCATCAGCGCCAGACGTGATCAGTACCACTACCGGGCTCGCGGATCTGGCATGGGATACGACCGGACTGCCTGCTACTGCAGACTATCAGACGTATGGAGACTACTTTATTCGATATAACAATGACATGTATTTGGCCTTAGACGTGATTGATATTTATAAGAAGGGAGCACATGCCAGTAGCATAGGAGATGTAGTGGTACAAACACTAACCTTATATCCTGATCCCGCCAGAGATAGACTCTATATCAGGCAGGATGCACATGTATCAGAGGTGACAGTAGTAAACCTTGCCGGTCAAAAGATGATGACCTCTCCATATACTCCTGACGGGATAGATATATCAGGATTGGCAGCGGGTATGTATGTGGTGGAGGTTTATACCACGGACAGCTTTGTACCTGTCAGGTTTATCAAAGAGTGACACACCCGAAATGTGATGATGCGCGATAAGATGCTGGACTGTCTTATCAGTTAAGGGTAAAGAAGAATGTTGCACCTTCCCCATCTTTGCCATCAGCCCATATCTCACCCCCATGCTTGGTGATGATACTATACACTATGGCCAAGCCTATTCCGGTACCTTCAAACTGGCTCTTGTCATGGAGCCGCTGGAATGGACGGAAGAGCTTGTCCACATGCTTCATGTCAAAGCCCGCGCCATTGTCTTTGACATAATAGACTGTTTTGCCATCCATCTTGTAGGCACCTATCTCTACTTTTGGCAAAGCCTTCTTGCGGGAGTATTTTACTGCATTGCCGATCAGGTTAGAAAAAACTTGCTTGATCAGCCCCTCATCGGCTACAGCTTCCGGCAGGGGCAGTATATTGATCTCAGTAGGTAGTTTAGGCTCGCTGTCTTTTATCTCGCGCAGTGTACTATTGGCCACCGCATACATATTGACCTCTTTCTTCTGGAGCTCTTGCCTGCCCAGCCGAGACAGATTGAGCAGATCATCTATCAGCTCACCCATATGCCTGGCATTGTCTTTTATACTATTGAGAAACTCCTGGGCCTCATCGCTCAGCTCATGTGTGTGTTTCTTCAGTAGCAGGCCTGTATAGCCGCTGATGATGCGCAGTGGGGCGCGAAGGTCGTGAGACACGGAGTAGCTGAAGGCTTCCAGACCTTTATTGGCCTCTTCCAGCTCTGCTGTCCGCTCCACTATTTTCTGCTCCAGTGATTCGTTCAGTTCTTGTATCTCGGCCTCGGCCCGTTTGCGCTCAGTGATATCGCGCAGATTGCACACGATCCCCTTTACTGCCTCCAGGTGATAGAGATTGGTAGCAGTACCCTCTACCCATACGTATCCGCCGTCTGCCTTGGGTAGCCGCATTTGCCCAAAAACAGGAAGACCGGGATTTTCAAGCACTATTTTCAGCCGGTCACGTATGATCTCTATATCATCAGGATGCAGCATATCATACATTCCATACTTGAATGGATTGGTCTCATCAAATCCGAGAAGGTGAAACGCCGAAGGGCTGGCATATCGCACCATCAGCTCCCTGTCTATGATGTAGATCAGGTCGGCACCGTTTTCTATCAGCGCTCTGAATCGCATCTCGTGCTCCATCAGCGCGCGCTCTGCCCTGAGGCTTTTCAGCTCGCTCTCTACCTGCTGGAGTTTTACTTTTTGTAGTTCCCGTTCTTTCTTTTCATTCTCATACTTGGCCTGCACATCCAGTACGGTACGGCTCATCTCGCTGTCATACAGTTTTTTATAGTAGGTGATGTAGCGCTCGTAGGAGATAAGGGCTGCAGTAGGATTGCTTTCGGCCTTATGCAGGCGGGCACCCAGCTCGGCCAGATCCTTTTGGAGAATATCATTTTCCAGATTACCGGCTTCCCTTATTACTTCGTCATACAGTAGCCTGGCCTGCTCCAGATGGCCACGCTCTACAGCTACGAATGCGAGCTGAATGGACACGCTGAGCTGATCCAGCTGCATATTATTCTCTCTGGCCAGGCGCAGCGCTGCAGTATATTTTTCTTCTGCGGCCTCCCACTGCCGTTTATGCATCAGTATATCGGCCTGGTTGCAATAGGCCTTGGCCACTACCACAGCAGAGTTATACTCTTGGGCATATTTTATAGCCAGGGAATATTCTTCTACCGCCTTGTCAAAATTTTCTTCTCGCTTATACTGCATGCCCATAGCAAAGTGCCAATGCATCAAGAGCTCGTGCTGGTCATACTTTTTGATCAGTTCTTCCGCAGTTTTCAGGGCTTCTTTGCCTGCCTGAAAATTTTCAATAAAAAAATGCAATGAGGATAGCTGAATAAAGCCGCGGGCCAGATCTTTGGTATTGCCCATAGCTTCTTTCAGCTCTATTGATTTCTGGAGGTATTCTATGGCATATCTATGCTGCTTTGTAGCTGAATAAACTGCAGCCAGATTATCGTACCTATTGTAGATATATCTCGACTCACCTATCTGGCGGGATAATATCAGAGATTTTAGAAAGTACTGCTCGGCAGGTCCAAATTCGCTTTGCTTGAAATGTATGTTGCCCCGCAGGTTTGAGCTCTTCATCTCCAGCAGGGTATCCGGAGCGTAGGCCAGCTCATTGTCTAACAGCGTTAGAATATTGAGAGCTTCTACAAAGTTATTGTTGTGATATGATACTTCTGCTTGAGAAAAAAGGAAAGATGTTGAAATATTCGTATGCTTTTTTTTCATTCTACGAGCAGAGTGTATATGTTTGCGCGCTAAATTTTTTTATCACCCCAAACAATTCAAAGCTAATGAAAAAAACTTTGCTCTTCGTCTTTTGTGCTTCTATTCTTCTATGCGCTACCAGCGCTCATGCGCAGACAGCCCAGGCTTCTCAAACTACTACGCTCGATGCCAGCGGTATGATAGTACGCCCTATGGCAGGTACTGAGTATGGCGTGAGTATCGTAGTGACTGATCTCAAGGGAAATCCTAAGCAAGGGGTCTATGTGACTGCTCCATGTGCAGGTAGCGCCAAGTATACTGATGCTCATGGTGTGGCAGCGTGGTACGGCAGCGGTGTATGTCCTTGCAACAGTTCTCCGGCCACTGTGACTACCAGCGGCTGCGAGCTGTATCCAAAAGTGTCTTGCGGCACCAATAATGTAGTGTGTCCATAACGAGACGAACGCAAATCCGGCAATAGAACTTATTGCAAATGGTAAAGCAAAAGATCAGGCAGATCCTCTCAGGAGGTCTGCCTGATTTAATTTTATGAATATATACGGCGTACAGAAAGATCATTAATGAATTATTTTATTAACACAAAATTTAATTTGTATATAGAAAAATTGCATTAATGATCGGTCCCCTGCAGATCATAGATACCCCATTTTTAAAAGTTCTATTTTTAGTGATCATTCCGTTTTAATTATGCGTAACGTTTACCTCACTCTTGCATTTGCCTTTTGTTTGATCCATCAGGTGTACTCTCAGCAGCAGGCTACGGTTATCAGCAGATGTGGTGGTACTGAGATAGTCACCATCCCCTCTATCACAGATATAGATCAGGATGGTATGGATGACCGCCTGGAGCAGAAGCTGCTGATGCAATTCATGCCCAAGATCATCCAGTTTAGTGATGAGTCGTGTCCGGGTCCGGCGCTGGATGGTACCGGTGACAGCAATCTGATAGCATGCCATATTTACCCTATACCGCAGCAGTATACGCGCGGCAGTAGCTATGATTCCATACTGGTACATCCGGTGGCACTGGTGCCGTCACATCAGCTCGTACCCGGTCTGATCTGGTACTACCCAAAGGTGAAAGTAAACTGTGCAGTCCTTTATGGGCAGGACTGTGGTGCCCTGGGCCATACTGCAGATGTGGAAGGCTTCAATTTTTCCCTAAAGTATACCGGCCCTGACACTGCAGCCGGATGGATGTATGATACGGTGATGAGCCACTGGATGGGAGATACGATACAGACAGTCTCTCATGCCGGTACATTGTGTCAGCAGATCGAGACGCGACCTATGCGCAGTCTCTATGTATCGTGGGGAGCAGACTCTGTATATGCATCTCCTGACAAGCATGGCAACTATCTGACCATAGGTGGCTGCGGCTCCTCCATCATCTGCAATCCGGGCTGTGGAGCTACCAAGCAGCTGAAGCATGTAAGACCTGTCAATCTGGGTGAACCGAATGCTACGATGGTCGCAGACCTCGGCAGCATATATGCTGCCTACGCCGGCAATGATCCGTGGACTACCTCTAATTTTCTGAGCGCTCAGGGAGGCAATGCCGGGTCTATAAGGGATAAAATGCTGCTGCCTTTGAACTCTGATTTCATAAGTGGCCATGTACTCACTGCAGCTCAGATATGTCCCCTATATACACAGTGCTATGGCCAGCCCGGCTCTGCCTATAGTGATCAGACGTGTGCGGGTGTACCTTATCATTTTCACAATCGTGTGCTGACTCAGTCAGGACGCTATAGCGATACACTGTCTGATAGTCATGGATGTGACAGTGTGATAGTCCTTACACTCCATGTTCTCTCAAAAGATACTTTCTCGTATGTGGGGGCTACCTGCGCAGGTAGTAGTTTTGCCTTTCACGGCCAGCAGCTCACTACAGGTGGTACCTATAGAGATACGCTCACAGATCAGCACGGCTGTGATAGCATAGTCCGGCTGGATCTGATAGTATATACTGCCACTGCATCGTCATACCATGCGGTCAGCTGCGATACCAGTTATACTTTTCATGGGCGGGTACTGACCGCTTCGGGTACATATACAGATACGCTATCTGATGCGCATGGCTGTGATAGTGTAGTAGCGCTGCACCTGACCATAGATACTGTAGCGCAGATCGTGTGGAGTGTCAGTTCTGATACGGTCATGGCGCATACCCATCCTGTACTGCTGGCAGTATCTCCGGGCGGAGGTCTATTCAGCGGTGCAGGTGTTAGCGGAAATTTATTTTTTGTGGACTCTGCGGGACCGGGATCACATCTATTGACCTACCTTTATACCGATCCCTATGGCTGTACTGCTACCGGATATCATACGATCACGGTACTCAGCCCTGCCGGCATCACAGATATAGATCTGCTGAGTATCGAGCTGTATCCCAATCCGGTCTCAGACATACTCACCGCAGTGTCTTCATGCTTTGCCCATGACAAGGTAGATGTGAGATTTTATGACATAACCGGTCAGCAGATCACAGTACCATATGTGCAAACCGGAGAAAGCATACGAGCAGACTGCAGTGCGCTGAGCCGGGGAGCTTATCTTGTCAGGTTTGAGTCTGAGAGCGGATACAGCTACAAGTGCTTTGTAAAAGGTGAATAAGCAAATCAGGCGTCCGGTCCGAGCGTAAAATAAAAAGTAGCGCCTTTTTCAGGTTCTGCCTCTGCCCAGATGCGGCCTTCGTGCATTTTGATAATGCGGTGCGCCAGAGCCAGTCCGACACCTATGCCGTCAAAATCTGAGCGGTCATGCAGCCTTTTGAATACGCCAAAGAGATTATGTGCAAAGCGCATGTCAAAGCCTGCTCCATTATCCTTGATGAAATAAATGGTCTCATCATCCTGACGCAAAGTCCCTATCTCGATACACGGATTAGATTTTTTAGAAGAGTATTTTACGGCATTTGAAATAAGGTTTACCCAGACCTGCTTGATCAATGCGTGGTCCGCATAGGCCGGTGGCAGGTCGTGCAGTATTATCTGCTGGGGGAGGTAGCCTATCGCCTTGTGCAGATCATCGAGTACGATGCTTATCATGGCTCTCATGTCCACCGGGCTTTTGAATAGGGCTTTGCGGCCCATTCGAGAAAAATTAAGCAGGTCATCGATCAGCTGCCCCATGCGCTTTGTATTATCGAGTATGATCTCTATGAATTCCTGCGCTTCCTCATTCAGCGATGGGGCATGATCGGATTGGATCAGCTTGGCATAGCCGGCTATGATCCTGAGGGGAGACCGCAGATCATGAGAAACGGAATAGCTGAATGCTTCCAGATCTTTTACTACTTCTTCCAGCTCGGCGGTGCGCTCAGATACCAGAGTACCGAGGGATTTGTTCATTTCCTGTATGGCGCTTTCAGTTTGCTTGCGCTCAGATACATCACGGAAATTGCACACTACGCCGCCTACCGCCGGGTCATCCAGCAGGTTGATACCCGTACCTTCTATCCACACGTATTCGCCACTTTTCTGAGGAAACCGGAATTGGCCGTGGATCGGTACACCCGGATTGGCCAGCACTGCGAGGCCCATTTCCGTGGCCTTGTCCTGATCATCAGGATGCACCATCGGAAAGATGTCTACACCGGCTATCTCCTCTTCGGTGTAGCCCAATATTTTGGTGACATAGGGACTGATATATACCGGCTGCCGCATTGCTGTCATGATCACTATACCATCAGTACTATTTTCTATCATGGTGCGAAACCTGCGCTCCGTAGTCTGAAGGTCATGCTCGGCCTTGAGCGCTTTGAGCTCGCTCTCTACCTGTAGCAGGCGGGATTCTTTCAGTTGTCTTTCCCCGCGCTCAGCCTCATACTTCGCTTGTATATTGACTATATTATGGCTCAGTTCATTGTCATATTGTTTTTTGTAATGATCCATATACCGCTTGAAGGCGTTGAGGGCAGACTTATAGTCACCCTCTTCTTCATACATTAGCGCGGCTACACTTTCCAGATCCTTCAGTAGCAGATCATCTCCGGATTCATAGATCTCTTCCCGGACTCGCAGATACATCTCTTTGCAGCGGGCTATATCTCCTAGTTTCAGGGCAGTCAGTGCCTGCTGTATACAGGTGTTTCGCTCATCGATGTTCAAGTTGTTTCTGGTAGATATCTCCAGGGACCGCTGGAAAGATTCCTGCGCTTTTACCCAATCTTCCATATGGACATAGATGTCACCTTGATTGGTATAAGACCTGCTTTCTACGTGGGCAAAGCCGAGCGAGCGGGCCTTCTCTGCGGCCTTGTCATATTGATGCAGCGCTTCGTTATATTTTTTCTCGCGCTTATACTGCATACCCAGCAGAAAATCAAAGTGCATACTGAGGCGCTCATCCGGCGGGTACCTCTCCATGATATCCGCAGCGCGTTTGACTGTATCTTTCCCCGATTCCAGATTGTCTATGTAAAAGAAGAGCGCGGCCAGCTGTAGCAGGCCAGGTATCAGGTCCTGCTCATGCTGAGTAGTCTCCTTGAGCTCGATAGATCTCTGCAGATAGTCATGTGCCAGATGGTAGTCCTTGGTATAGGAATAGAGCGCCGCCAGATTATCATACCTTTTGAAAATGTAGACAGGGTCTCCATATTTCTGTGCCAGCTCCAGCGACAGCAGATTGTATGTTTCTGCATTCTTGAGCTCGCCCAGATTCAGATATATCAGTCCTTTCAGACTGGTCAGCTTTACGCGTATCAGAAGAGACAGATTCTCTGTTTCCTCTTCCAATTGCGAGATCACGGTGAGTGCATCGCGAAAGGCACCTCTCGCATACATGGCATGCGCCTGATCCAGCTTTTTCTCATGTGCCTCTTCGGTTGGTAGCATCGCGGTAGGTGTAACAAAAAGCAGTTGATTACGTAAATGCAAGTCAACCAATATTTCAAATGTATGAAAAAAATAATCCAAATTTTCGCAGCATCTGCACTGCTGCTAGCCAGCTCCACGACTTTTGCCGGTACTGACCGTCACCGGAAGCCCACCGACCCGGCACCGGAGTTTGCCAGTACGTTGAAAACTTCTATCAAGCCGATCAATCGCATAGGAGGGGAGGTCATACTGGTGGTGACCGTGATAGACCGCAATAACAAGCCTGTATCAGGAGCTCTGGTCTCTGCACCATGTACCGGACAGAGCGCCAAGTATACAGATACCAAGGGGTCGGCCACATTTCAGCTGGGCACTACCTGTCCATGTAGTGATGATGATGTGACGGTCACTACTCAAAAGGGGTGCTTCCAGCAGCTCAAAGTCAGCTGCGGCCAGTACGTAGTAGAGTGCGATCAATAAACTTCACAATGGTTCAAAAAGGAAGAGCCCACCGGATATCGGTGGGCTCTTCCTTTTTCTATTTTAAATGAAATTAGTTACAAGGAGTTTATTGTAAGTCCAAACGTCAAATGTGATGATCAGGCAATTTGAAAATGTATCGGTCACGATCACCCCGATGGAATCCCTGCTCACGATACAATTTGAATAGTCCCTTCAATATATCTTCCAACTCAATAAAATCCTGCGGTTTTTTGAGGTACATATCTGCGCCCAGTGCAAAGGTGTCTTCTATATCGCTTTTCTCATCAGAAGTAGAGTAGATGACGACGGGGATATCGCGCAGGCGCAGATCCTGGCGCATGTCGTGCAGACTTTCTTTGCCATTTTTGAAAGGCATATTGATATCCAAAAAAATGATGTGCGGCAGGTCACTTGCCTTAGATAATTTATTCAGCAGATCTTCACCATTTACGGCAGTAGAGACGGTGATAGATTTATCTATACCTTTGACAGTGTGAATAAAAAGAAAATGCTCGTCCGGGCTATCATCGGCCAGCATTGCATAAATTGGGTCAGACATCATGAGGCGCAAAAGGGTTTTATCTTGAGTCTCAAAAAGGTGCGCAAAGATAAATGTCAATTCCGGATTATTCAATAAGGTGGGCCTTAAACTTTTATGCTTTCTTGATTTTTTTCTCCGATTGGGTTTTTGTGGATAAAAGTACACGAGAAACTATATAATATTATCTATCAATAGATTATCTGTATAAATTGCAAGGAATATAGTATATGACTACGCACCGAGAGATTATAATAGCAGGAGCAGGATTTGCAGGTATCTGTATGGCCATCCGGCTGCGTGAGGCTCACTGCACTGATCTGCTCATACTGGAGCGCAATAGCGCGATAGGGGGCACATGGTATGACAACTCATATCCCGGCGCAGCCTGCGATGTGGAGTCGCATCTCTATTCATTTTCCTTTGCACCCAATCCTGCATGGAGTCGCCAGTTTGGGCCGCAGCAGGAAATACTGCGCTATATGGATCACTGTGTAGATGCCTATGGGCTGCGGGATAGCATTCGGCTGCAGTCAGAGGTTGCTTCCGCCACTTTTGAGGAGAGGACGGGGCTTTGGCATATAGCCACCACAGGAGGGCAGGACTATACGGCCCGCTTTTTTGTATCATGTTCCGGAGGCCTTAGTGACCCGTCTTATCCTGCTATCCCCGGCATTGATACCTTTTCAGGTCATATATTCCACTCTGCACGGTGGGACCACAGCTACGACTACCGCGACAAGAGGGTAGCAGTGATAGGGACCGGAGCGAGCGCGATACAGATCATACCCGCTATAGTAGACCGGGTCAGAAAACTGGAAGTATTTCAAAGGACACCCGCCTGGGTCATACCCAAGCCTGACAAGGCTATCTCATCCTTCCGCAAGGCCATGTATGAACGCCTGGGATTTATGCGCGCGCTATACAGGTGGCGGCTCTATTGGCAGCACGAGCTCATGGCTATCGGCTTTGTGGTAAATCCCGGCCTGCTGCGCCTGTTTGGCAAAGTAGCTGCAAGACATATCAGGCGTGCAGTCCAGGATCCGGTTTTGCGCAAAAAACTGACACCCTCATATGTGATAGGCTGCAAGCGCATTTTGCTATCGAATGACTACTATCCTGCGCTCCAAAAATCAAATGTTTCGGTCGTGACCGATGGCATATCAGAAATAAACTCTACCGGCGTACGGACCGTAGATGGGGCGCAATATGATGTGGACCTGATAGTGCTGGCTACGGGCTTTCAGGCAGCGGAGAATATTACACGCTTTGTGGCTAAAGGACTGGGCGGGCGTGATCTGACTGAGGCCTGGCAGCATGGCGCAGAAGCGTATCTGGGCACCACAGTCAATGGCTTCCCGAATATGTTTCTGGTGGTAGGACCCAATACGGGTCTGGGCCACAGCAGCATGCTCCTGATGATAGAGGCGCAGGTAGGCTATATCGTACAGGCCATACAGCAGGCCCGGCAGCGGTCTGCGATATACCTGAATGTAAAGAAGGATGTGCAGCAGGAGTATAACCGGAAACTACAGGACGAACTCTCACATTCCGTCTGGCAGTCCGGCGGCTGTCATAGCTGGTACCAAAATAAAGATGGAAAGAATGTGACCCTATGGCCCGGCTTTACATTTACATTTATGAAACGAACCAAGCATTTTGATCCTGACCAGTACGACTGGGCCACATCGTGATTCACCATTTGGCAAAGTGCTCCTCTACTACACCCTGACCGGTGAAATTATGAAGCACACCATCCAGCCTGACTGTACCGGCAAAAGTGCCAAAGGGCTGTTTAAACTTGCTCATCATGAGCAGGGCGTTGATATCCTCTCCACGTACACCGCAAGGAGTAAATTTCATATTGAGCGCCCCATCCAGCGTACTGATCTGCCAGGGGTTTTTATCTACCGGCCGCTCATAGCTAAAGGTGGCCTGGGATAGCTGATGCACTTTGCCATTTACCCATAGTGCGTTTTCGATGCTGTTATTGAAATCCCCCACCAGGTTGACACCAAACTCGACCCCGTGATCTGTCACTGCATTCATAGAAACCCAATTCCAGAAGGTATGCCTGGGAGGGTATCCCTTACTAAAGTCGAGTCCCCCTATTGTGCCATCAAATTGAATCGACGCTCCGTCTATCGTACCTTCTACAGCCGCAGGTAGCAAGAGGTTCTTGTAGGTATGATGGAAGGGCCGCTCACCGGCAGGAGCGATGGTAGTACTGCCGTTGCCATTTTCGGTCAGAGATATATTGATACGGATGCGTTTGCCGGCAGAGGAACAAGTGATCCTGTCTCCGTCCGCCTTGATAGAAAAATCCTTTAACTGCCACCTGCTGCGCAGGTCCGGGTCAAAATCTGAGGCAAACCCTAATGGCACAGTTGTTTTCTCCTCTGCATACTGGCCGGTCTGCGTGTCAAAAACATAAACAAAAGCAGTAGCTACGAGCCCTGCATCAGCTATGGCGAAGCCCACACAATACCTGGTGCTGAAAGCGCTGGCAAACAGCCATGCTTTGCGCTGGGAGCGGCGCACATCAGACCATGGAGTAGTGCTCATGTCTGCCACCTGGCCGGCATAGAGTCCGAACGGGATAGGCCCGGAGGCAAATGACTTCAATGATGTAGGGGCTTGTGTAAGCATGGGGCAGAGTATTTGATCTGGTATGAATGTACAGAATAACTGTCTAAACCTGATGTACCGGCCTATGCACTGATATGGTTTTAGTTAAATATTGCATATTGCCGTGGCGATGGATCTGATATGCATTAATTTTGAAGTCACTAAAAGAGTTTATGAAAGGAATATGGATAGCACTGCTTTTTATGGCCGGTGCTTTGGCTGTGCCTGCACAGGATGACCGCTACTATGAGAATAACAACGGCGGAGGGGATGATGTCTATACGGACAATACACAAACTGAAGAGCAGATGGATCAGTCTGCCACCAGCTACCAAACCTTTTACAATGACCTGGACCCGTATGGCCGCTGGATACAGAGCCCGGCGTATGGATACGTCTGGAGCCCGGCGCAGGCTGGCGCAGGATTTGAACCCTACCTGACCAATGGTCACTGGGAGTACACGGAGTACGGGTGGACCTGGGTCTCAGACTTTAGCTGGGGCTGGGCTACCTTTCACTATGGCAGGTGGTATATGGACCCGGCATATGGCTGGGTATGGGTGCCGGGTTCTCTATGGGCGCCGGCATGGGTAGACTGGGGCCAGTATGAGGGTTACTACTGCTGGGCGCCGCTTTGGCCCGGTGAGTATACCTCCACGCACTACGGCAGCAGAGATCACCACTGGTACTTTGCCCAGCAAAATCACATAGTAGATCACGATCTCTCCGATCATGTGGTGAGCCAAACGGTGGTACGCCCTGAAGGAGGTAGCCTGGAGCAGCACATCATACGCATAGATCATGTGGGCAGTTTGGATGGTTCCAAATTTTTTGCTGGTCCGAAACTGAAAGAAGTGGAAAAAGAAGCAGGGCATACTATACCTCGCGCCACTCTCTCCTCAGCACCACGGCCCGAGGCTACACATGTGAGCGATGGCCATATCAGCATCTACAGGCCTGCCATCAGGCCGGTGGCTAAACCCCAGGAGGCGCCCACCCGCACTACCAGCCCGGATAATACAGAGCCGACTAGGGTAAACACGCCCCAGCGGCCGCCACAGCCGTCCGGTGGCCTATCTGAGCCAGTGCGGCAGCCCCGCGGCCAGACTGAGATATCACGCCCCTCAGCAGCCCCTCAGATACAGCGCACTGAGCCATCTTATCAGAGGGTAGAACCGGCACAGCGACCGGTGCGCAATCCTAGTCTGAACCCCGCCGGTGGGGGTGCCGCTCCGTCACAGCCACAGATACGTATGACACCTGCGCCAGTGCTATCTCCTGCTCGTGTGGGTGGCCCCAGACGATGATGATCAGGGATTTGCACCTGATATATCAATAGTTTACCTTGTTAAACTCTTATTTCACAGGACTTTGATGGTTCTATGAAATTCTATATTATTAATTTGCATTACATTACAATGAATAAATTGTGATTAACCTAGACCTGATTCGCACTGTATTCCGTATATAGTGTACTATGACGGTTACTAGCAATAATGTAGAAAACGAAATGGCAATACTCGACTTTCTAATAGTAGATGATAGTGATCCCTTCGTCAAGCTGACAAAAAGGACACTGCACAAATCGGGACTGGCGTGTACTATAAAGGAAGCGCCCAATGGCAAATCTGCACTGGATCTGCTGGCAGA
The DNA here is from genome assembly GCA_018267365.1 of Bacteroidota bacterium. Lineage (GTDB taxonomy): Bacteria > Bacteroidota > Bacteroidia > Chitinophagales > LD1 > UBA1941. Next base: position 45,231 of record JAFDYQ010000012.1, read on the forward strand.
TAAGGGTGCCTGTCCTGACGTAATACTATTGGATATGAATATGCCGGTGATGAATGGATTTGAATTTCTGGATCAATATATAGGTGAAGGCCGCTGCACCCATACTACACTCATATATATGCTCACATCGTCTGTGATGGAGCAAGACAAAATGAGGGCCAAGGGCTATCCTCAGATCAAGGCCTACTTTGAGAAGCCTCTCACTGTGCATAATATAGAGCAGATCATAGCGGACCTGGCTGCACGGGGCAGGGTATGACTGGCACAGTTTTTTATATCTGAGATTTCATATTTTGCAATATGAAAAAAGTCCTTCTCACTATTGGTCTCCTCATCCTTTCCAATACTTTCATGACTCTCGCGTGGTATGGCCACCTGAAATTTAAGGACATGAAAGGATTTAGCCAACTCGGTCTTATCAGTATCATTTTCATCAGCTGGGGTATTGCTTTATTTGAATACTGTTTTCAGGTGCCAGCAAACCGGATCGGATTTCAGGAAAATGGAGGTCCATTCAGCCTCTTGCAGCTAAAGGTGATACAAGAGGTGGTCACACTTTCTGTATTTACGATTTTTTCTCTCATCGCTTTCCGCAATGAGACACTCCGGGTAAATCACTTCATAGGTTTTGGCCTGCTGGTGCTGGCCGTCTATTTCATTTTTAAAAAGTAGTTATACATTGTTTTTCAAGTGAAGCCATTTTTTTACATTTGGCGTATATGAAAACAGTCAGGTATGCTATTGCGATTTTGGTCGTTGTTATTAGTTCTTTAAAATCCCGGGCCGAAAACACAGAATGCCGGTTTGCTGAGTGGGGCCATGTGACCCAGGATGAACTCCGGATGACCGAATGCGCCTTTGAAAAAAAAGCAGATGCTATGCTGCTGCTCGATCTGGGTGAGGTACACTACAGGCGCGCTTCTGAGGATTTTACAGCCTCAGGATATTTTCGTATCAATACAGCCTACTATCAGCGTTACAAAATTTTTGCACAGAGCGGCGCGCATCACACCGATAAAAAAATTCTGATCAGCACAGGCTCTACTCAGGAAAGGCTCAAAAATATTTATGCAGTCTGCTACAATCTGGTGAATGGAGAAATAAAAAAGAGCATACTGCAGGAGGCCGACATTCACCGGACACAGCTGAGCGACGGTACAGAGCAGGTTTCCTTTGCGGTGCCTGGAGTCGTGGCCGGTAGTGTGGTAGAGATCGCATATGAGCGGGAGGAGTTTGTGACATATCATCTGCCTCGCTGGTATTTCACTCAGGATATACCATCCGCCAAAAGCAGCATTACTGTAGGCTACCTTGATGCCATGATCTATTATGTGGAGCAGCATCTCGTAGGAGATACACTGGAGATCCACAAAGAGCCATTTACCTCTACCATCATGATCGCTCCGAGGGGTAGCTATATACAGCAGGCTCTGACAGGCGTGCGCCAAACCTACACCGCATATAATGTTGAATCCTATCAGGATGAGCCTTTCATCAATTCTTCGCGCAACTACAGGAGCTGGATCAGTTTTCAGTTGGCTATGTTTCAGCAGCCGCTGCCATATGACAAAAATCTTGTGTCATCATTCGACAAACTGTCTGAACAACTGTATACGTCCGAGAGATTTGTAGATGGACTGGAGGTGCATCCCATACCGCGCAAAGAATGGATGGCGATGCTCAATGATAATATGTCGAAAGAAGTATTGGCGAAAACTATATATGAATATATCCGCGCCAATGTCACAGACAATGGCAATACCGGCTTCGCACCGCAAAACTCCAACACTAAAGTATGGAAAGACAGGACCGGATCTCAGACGGAGATCAATATGCTCCTGATCAGCGAACTCAGGGCATCGGGTATAGAGGCCTATCCTATACTGGTGAGTAGCAGGTATCAAGGTAATGTAAATCAGGATTATCCTATTCTCAATAACTATGAGGCCGTAGATGCCCTGGTCATGATCGATGGCAAAATGCGGTAGTCCTCGATGCCACCGAAAAAGAGCTTCCTTTTGGTGAACCCCCGCTACCACAGGTCAATACAACTGGCTGGGTGGTCAAGGGTGTCAATGAGCATTTCTGGTACGACATCAGAGAAAAAAGGCAAAGTCTGAAGGTAGTGAATATAAGTGCAGCACTCGATGAAGCCGGTACCATAGCTGGTACCATAGACATCACATATACCAATCATAACGCAGAAAATCTCATACATAGACATAGGGCCGGTAAAAAGTCACTGATCTCCGAAGCGCTCAAAACTTCCCTCCCTAATATAAATATTGAAGCCGTATCTGACAGTATCGTAGGAGAGAAGTGTTACTATATTCAAAAAGTCAGGTTCACTACTGCTGCGAATACTGATAATGATGGCAACGTATATATTTCGATAGCCAACATCTATGGTAGTTCAACTAATCCTTTTGTGAGCAGACGGCGGGTGGCGGATGTAGACTTTGGCTACACCGACCGTACTCTCATCAATATGAAGCTGGCCATACCTGCATCTTACACAGCTGATAGCATACTGCCGCGAGCCCAGCTGCGAATGAGTGATACCTCTGCTAGCTTTACCAATAGGACAGAGGTCAGTAATGGGCTGGTGACATGTGCACAGAAGCTCGACTTTTCCAGTTCTTTCTATCCGGCCAGGGCTTATCCTGCACTATATGAGTTTGAGAGAGGATATTATGACCTCAGACAAAAGCCCTTGGTCCTGCATAAGAAGTAATGATGGCCAGGATCATTTCATTGCTGCTGGGTGTATGGATAGCATCTTATAGCTATGCCGGTAGCCGGGATGACCTGGCTGTAGCCCTGATACCGGATTCCCTGCTGGCTGGCGCGCATAGTATCGTGAGGAGCGCAGATTATACTTTGGATATTAAAGATGTAGCTCATGCCGAATTTACTGTGCATCGGGTAGTGACCGTGATAGATGCCGCCGGAGCAGATGAACTGACCATATATATACCATACAGCAAGTATCGCAAGATAAAGGACATACACTCCGCCACCTATGACTACGCAGGCCGCCAGATCAATAAGCATCAAAGCTATGAAATGGAAGATTTTGCTATGGTGACTGATGCCCTCTATAGTGACGAGCGGGTCAAATATCTTCGGACATCAGGCGGATCGTATCCTGTCACGATAGATGTCACCACGGTGATGCTACTGGAAGGGATAATGGACTATCCCGACTGGCAGATACAGGGCATAGGAGAGGCTGTACAGCAAAGTAGCTACACTGTATCAGCGCCATCGCCCCGTATGGTCAGATACCGCGCGTACCATAGTACGCTGACTCCTGAGGTGTCTACGGATATGAAAACTAATAAGACGCTTTATCAATGGTCAGTAGCCGGCCTTCGCCAGCAGGCGGTACCCGTCAGCTCTTATTCTTCAAGGTATTTTTTACCTCGCATAGACTTTGCACCATCAGAGTTTGAGATAGATGGTTATAAGGGTTCATTAACCACCTGGAGTTCTTTTGCCGGTGCCATAGCCGCTATGTGGCAGGATAAGAAGACCCTGACACCGGAGATAAAGGCCGAGATACTCGGCCTGGTAAAAAATACTCATACGGATCATGAAAAAGTTGCTATTCTCTATGCTTACTTGCAGCATAATTTTCACTACGTGAGTATCCAGATGGGGATAGGAGGTATCATCCCATTTGATGCTACTACAGTGCACCGGTCACGATATGGAGACTGCAAAGCGCTGAGTAATTATATGTCGGCCATCCTCGAGGTAGCGGGTGTCAGGTCATACCCCGTTTTGATAAATAGCGGGGAGCGTACGGATGCGATAGATACAACCTTCCCCGGCAATAAATTTGATCATGTCATTCTCTATGTCATCTCAGATGGCGAACCCCAGTGGCTGGAGTGCACCAGCACTGCAATGGAGCCTGGTCTGCTTGGTACTTTTACCGAAAACCGCTATGGACTGACGATAGCTCCTGATGGCCGGCTGATCCGGACGCCATCCTCCGCTGCAGAGCGCAGTCGTCTGGTCATATCTCATGATATATCAATGCCAAAGGATGCAGACGTCTCGATAAATGCATCAGTAGACATCTGTGGCGAATACCGGCTGGGGGGCATGGAGCACCTGATAGGAGGCAAAGAAAATGATCAGCTTAGCTATCTTTTTAAGTATTTGAGTATAAGGCGTCCAGAACAAGTGGCACTGGCCGGGCCTGTAGATAGTGCCGGGCATATAACGCTCTCTTTCCATGGGCTGAGTACTCATGTATATGACTTTCAAAATGGCTCTAAATTCTTTCTTCCTTCTACGTATATAGCTCGCTGGTATGCAAATCTTTCTTCCGATACATCAGCGAGGTATAATCTATTGTTAGGTTTCCCAAATGACAAATCAGAGGTGCTGACTTATCATCTTGCACCTGGAGATGTCAGCCTGCCGCCTGATGCAGATTTGGATAATGTCTTACTCTCATTTCACCGGCAGTCTATCAAGGCTGCCGATAATACAGTGACTGTGCATACCGAGCTGAAAATGAAAGTGCACGTGCTGCACTACTCTGATATTGCGTTGATGAAACGGTCGCTCCAGCAGGTTAGTAAATCACTTCAGCAGAGAGTAGTTTATACCGTCTTGGATTAGTGGGGTCCTGTTTACGGTACCTGATAGTTGATCTGTGTGGTCTGGCTGGCTGTGCCCGTGGCGGGCAATGTGAATGTGGTATTGGTGGCACTCACATAGTCTCCGCTGCTCATAGTATGATTGCCGTCTGCATCATATATGGCATATACGTAGTATGTGCCGGGATGCATATAGGTGAAGGTATACGACCTGTCGCCGGAGGCCAGGATCACATAGCGCGATCTGGTTTTCAGACTCGCATAGTTGATAAAAAAACCGGATATCATAGGCTGCGTGGTGACAAACATCAGCACCGATTTATTGGGATCTGGTGCAGGCAGCACTGATGAGAAGGAGAAAGACAATGTAGACTGACCGAGGTAGGGCTGTGCTGACTCAGGATAGGGATCCCCATTCAAAGTATAAAAGATGCTCTCTGTGAGTCCAGCAAAAGTGGAAGAGAAGTTCTTGACCATTTCTTTCCTGGGATAGCCAAATGCTTGTCTGGCAGCCTGGCAGCTGCTTGTATCCTGGCGACCTGCCCGCCACTCCATGTGTAGTACGGCAGAGGAGAGGCTGTTATTTTTATTGGTATAGCTACGCAATATCATGCTATCATCGTGAAAGATCACCTCAGACCAAGCGCGACGGGTGCCCTTTACGAAATCTGAAAAGCGGTAGTATGCCTGAGTGCCGGTCTCAGATACGCTATCTGCTATCAGGTATGATACTCGCTTCATGCCTGCAAAGCTACCGCCATTGCGGAAGCATAGTTTATATTCTGAGCTGTCATATACTATAAAGAAGGACATAAAAATGTCATTCATCGTATCCAATTCATTTTTGGCAGAGACCTGTCCGCCGCTGATCGGGCGGAAGTCTACGATCCACTCCGGATAGCCGCCCAGCGCTGTGGTAGAGGTGACGGGTCCGTCCCATATACCGGATATGCGGGATAGCAAGCCGTAGCCCTTTACTGTAGTAGATGATGTGATACTATCCGGTGGGGTGACGGGAGGATTGTTAGAGTTATCCTTGCCGGGCTTGTGGCAACTGCTTGCAGAGACAAATATAACTATTAGGAGGGCTATGAGTCCGAAGGGTTTGTGCATGTTCTATTGATGATTTAGGTAGCCCAAATATAAATGAAAGGTTAGAGACGATTTATGACCTACAGCATATGGCATAGAAATAGCTAAATTTGAATGCACATATCCTTCTCACCAAACCTACCGCATGAAGATATTATACTATTCTTTGTTTATTGCGAGCGCTTTTCTTTCCATACATGTCTATGCACAGCCCCAGATCACCAATGGGGGCTTTGAGGCATGGAGCGGGATAGATACGGCGCGCCCCGATGGCTGGGCCACTACCGAGCGCCTGCTGGGCCTGCCGGCGAATAAGTGGGTCACTCAGGAAATACGTCCGGCCTATGTACATGGAGGAGTGTCTGCCGTGAGGCTGGTGGCAGATACGCTGCATGGACGCGCCTGGGTCAATAGTGAGGCTTATGGCACATTCATTCATACTACAGGTATGGCTACAGATGGCAGGACAGGTGAGCATGCCACCGGAAACGATGGCTACACCTATATGCCTGGTGTGATAGCGGCGGGTACCGCCTCTCAGCCCCGAGGCTACTGGGTAGGATCAGGAGTAGCGCTGGGCGCCCGGCCCTCTACCTTGAGTTTCTGGGTGCGGCTCAGCCATCCGGTGCCGGATACGGCCAGCGTCAGAGTACTGCTGACCCGGTGGAGTACCAACCGTGGTACACGCGATACAGTGGCTATAGACAGGCAGGATATCTGGCCGGATAGCACGGTGATGACTGGCTACGCACTCTTCACAGACACGCTGGAATACCTCAACCTGGAGGTCCCCGATACGGCACGCATCACCATATACGGTGGCCGCACGCGCAATGTGGCCGCACGGGGCAATGAGACCTGGATAGACGGGCTGGTATGGGGGTATGGTTTTCCACCTCCCGTACGTCCTGTAGTGCAGGCCGACTCTCTCTGGTTTATGCCCAATGTAGTAGAGACGGTCATGAAGGTGAGGGCTGATAGCACGCTCCTGGGGTGCCGGATCATCATAGAGGCAGAGACCAGCGTGCTGGTAAAAGATATACCTATCTCCGGGCCTTTGCTAACCGTAGATATGACAGATGTACCTGTAGGCAACTATGCCTATGTACTCATAGATACCAATGGTAACAGGCTAAGGAAGGGTTATCTCTCGGTTCTCCGAAACTAAACAAACACAGGAGCGGTTAGTTTCCGGTATCACTGCTAATCCCTGACGTGAAAATAAGGATAAGGCACTTCTGCTGACATTCGGGTTACGATTAGGGTTAAACAAATAAGTACTTGTTTATACGGAGGTTACAGACACGGGTTACAGGCTGCACTTTTTTGATGCAAAATACTTTACCTTGGGCACTGATGGTGAGCGTCAAAGGCAATAGATTTGTACTGATTATACCGGTGCTAGTGGCAGTAGTGTCGATGCTGCTGTTTTTTATGGCCCTGGTATACGGATGGTTTGGACCGGGAGGAGTCGTAGCGGGAGAGTTCTGCGAGGCATCTCGCCCCGGCCTGATCAAGCAACCTTACAATACCTGGTCCAATATCTCCTTTATCCTGTCCGGTATCCTCATCGCATGGCAGCTGATGCGTGGAGACTATGACACCAATGCCAATATTCTGACGCGAAAACCTTTCTATGCCGTCTTCTATGCCTCGCTGGTAGTACTACTGGGGCCGGGCTCTATGTGCATGCATGCTACCACATCTGATCTGGGCGGTTTTTTTGACATGTTATCCATGTATCTTGTGGCATCCTTTACGTGGGCTTATGCCTTGGAGCGCTTCTTCGGCTTGAGGGCGGTACACTTCGCAGTTTTGTTTTCCGTACTTCTTGCATTCTGTATCTGGGCCGATGGCCTCGAGGACATACACATCGGCTTCGATTTTTTTGGAGATACCGTATTTGCGGTCCTCATCGGGCTCACTATTGTCACGGAAGTATTGAATCGGTTTGTCCGTCAGATGCACCATGATATCCGCTGGGCCGTAGCGGCATTTGGTGCGCTCATGCTGGCATTTTTTATCTGGAACATCAGCGGGACAGGCAGCTCCCTATGTGACCCGTACTCACCCCTGCAAGGTCATGCTGCATGGCACATACTCTGTGCCATATCCACGTATTGCCTTTTCAGGTTTTATGCCTCAGAGCACACGGAGGGTCACTCTATATCTGCATAGTCAGCTTTAGCGGTAGATAGACAGGCATCTATAGAGTTGCCAAAGAGTTCTGTCAGCGTCAGGCCAAAGGCGCGCGCCTGCTGTGGTACTATGCTCTCCGCTGAGAGACCGGGTACGGAGTTGACCTCCAGCATGTAGTAGTAGCCATCACGTAGGATATAGTCTATACGGCACATCCCTTTGAAGTCAAGTTTCTCGTAGATAGCAGCGGAGGTTTCTTGTATCTTCCGGGCTATATCCGGGTCTATCTCCGCCGGGGTCACTTCCTTGGAGTGGCCCTCATATTTAGCCTGATAGTCAAAAAAAGCATTTTTGCTGCGTATCTCTGTGAGCGGCAGCGGCGTCACACGGCCTTGATATCTTATCACGCCACAGGTCACCTCTGTACCTTTTATGTATTCTTCGGCCAGTATCTCATCGTCATAGTCAAAGGCGAGGCGGATAGCAGCCTCCAGGCCTTCAGCCGAATCTACTTTAGATGCGCCGTAGCTGGAGCCGTTTTTATTGGGCTTCACAAAAAGGGGATAGGTCAGTGCCTTATTGATGTTTTGAGTAAGCAGTGCTCGATCATCGTCTCTTTTTGCCACTATTGACTGTGCTGACAAAATGCCAAATGGCCTGAGATATTCCTTTGTACGGCTTTTGTCAAAAGTAAGTGCTGCCGTCATTACGCCGCAGCAATTGTACGGTACACCCATCATATCCAGATAGCCTTGTAGTTTGCCATCCTCTGCCGGAGTGCCGTGTATCGCTATGAAAACAGCGTTAAATTTCACTTTGGTCCCGGCTATCGTCACGCTGAAATCATTTTTATCTACTATAGACCTGATACCTTCATGATCAGCCACCCAGTCATTATCTTCTATTAGTACCTTGTAGACATTATATTTTTCCTTATCCAGGTATTGGCATACAATGTCGCCGCTTTTCAGGGAGATACCAGCCTCTGCGCCGGGGCCACCGCACATGACAGCAATATTCTTTTTCATACTCTTGTGTTTTACTGTTTCAGCCTACGGCCGGTCTTTGTGCTGTAGGCATGTGTACTATAACGCTAATTAATAGATATTTGTATTCTGGTAGTGGGGATTCTTTCATCTGAGAGTAGATAAACCTGACCCACTGCCCAAATAGATAGACAAATGCACCAAAGAATAGAGCAAAGGATCCATCATTTGGTCGCTCTGGCAGACAAAATGATGGACAGTGAACTGCTGGAAGCAGTGGTAACCCGCACAGCCACGATCAATCCTTTTTTTACAACTGATTTTATCCATGCTGCCATCAGGGCTATAGCTGAAGAGATGCTGGACCGGCAAAAACTAAACACCTGGCTCGCAGCCTATGATCTGCCGGAGCATGACGCCGCAGCTACGGTGGGTATCATCATGGCGGGAAATATTCCACTGGTCGGTTTCCATGATTTTCTATGCGTATATATACTGGGAAATCCAATGCAGATCAAACTCTCCGGCAAAGATGACTTGCTTTTCCCGGTAGTCTTTGATATGCTGTGCAAACTGGATACCTCGCTCCCGACTCGTGCACAGATCGTAGAGAAACTGCATGACTACGACGCAGTGATAGCTACCGGAAGCAATAACAGCTATCGCTACTTTGAATATTACTTTCGCGATAAACCGAAAATACTTCGCAAAAACCGCAACTCAGTGGCTGTGCTGACTGGCGGGGAAAGTGATGCCGATCTCGCAGCACTCGCAGATGATATATTCATGTACTTTGGGTTTGGCTGTCGCAATGTATCAAAGCTCTATGTACCCGAAAATTATGATATTACAAGGTTGTTTCCGCATTTTGACAAGTATCAGTGGATGTTTCATCATACTAAATACATGAATAACTATGACTATAACAGGACTATCCTGCTGCTCAATAATACGCCTCACCTGGCCAATGAGATAGTGATGATACAGGAGCAGTCTGCAATAGCTTCACCCGTTTCCATGCTGTATTATGAAAGATATAGCGACTTTACCAGTCTGAAGGAAACGCTGCATGAGCAGGGCGATCATATTCAGTGTGTAGTGGGTCCGGATACGATTCGACCATTGGTAGATTTGGATATGGTGCCTTTCGGCGCTTCACAAAAACCGTCGTTGGTTGATTATGCCGACGGTGTAGACATTTTAACGTTCCTAAAAGGCCTTTGACCTTGCAGTATTATGTATTAGTCCGTATTTTCATCTGATTATCCAAAAACACAAGTAAACCAGTCATGTACAAAAAACTACTTTTTGCTGTGCTTTGTATGCCTGTTTCGGTATTTGCCCAAAATACCTATGACATGGTATATACGACCCTGAATACGAAGTGCTCTAATGCAGGGTGCCATAGCTCTACTTCTGCAGAAGCATTAAAATTTGATGGGTCATCTGCAGCGGTCTACGCAGCACTGGTCAATCAGCTTCCTGCCAATGCCGCCTCCCTGGCCAGAAATGAGAAGCTAGTATGGGTCAATCAGCCTTACGACAGCTATCTGCTCAAGAAGGCGGCGAGCTGGCTGGATACCGATCTCGACATACCGGCAGCAGAGGCAGACTCGGTACACGTCAATGCAGGTCTTCGCACAGAGGAGGCGGAGTATATCCGCCAGTGGATCATGTATGGTGCCGGCCAGACAGGCAACTATGTAGATACGAATGTGATCCATGCTTACTATAATGATACTGCCCGTGCGGCATTTTATCCGAAGCCGGCCAAACCGGCACCGGGTACAGGTGTGCAGATACATATGGGGCCGATCTTTGTACCCGGTACAGGTACCACAGAGGTAGAGTATTGCCTCAAGCATGAGGTGGATTTTGCGAGTAATGTAGAAGTGACAGCTACTGAGGGCAATATGAACCCGCAGTCTCACCACTTCCTGCTGTTCCGCTTTGACGACTCCGCATCTGCGGCAGCTATGCCTAATGGCATGAGAAGGATACTGCTTACCTCCGGCAATTCTTCTTTTGACGGCAATAAGGCATTGAGCAGTGCATGGCAGACCAGCCAGACCTACTCGCTGCCTACGCAGACTGCTTTCTTCTGGCCACAGAAGACATTTTTGGATCTCAACTACCACATGAAGAACTACACGGCTCCGGGCACATCAGGCGTGCAGCCATTTGACTTTTATCTGAATGTAGCCACCACGCCTCACCTGCCTACATCTAATACGATAGAGATGAAGACCCGTCTGGTCAATAATCCGGGCCTTATCATATTTCCTCACTCTCCTGCGGACATACCATATGCCGATGGGGATAATGGGAATGGTGAAATGCGATACATCTGGATGATGTCATCACACACACACAAGTATGGCACAGCCTACAATCTGTATGTGAATGATCCGTCAGCGCAGCATGGCTACAGCTCTGATACGCTCTACAATGGCGACTATGAGTATGACCCTAGCGGTGCCACACTATTTGATCGTGGTTACTATGACTGGGAGCACCCATCTGTCAAGTATTTCGTGCCTCAGCGCGCTGTAGATTTCTCTAATGGCGGCGGCATCGTAGCGCAAACTACCTGGAATAACACCGGTGGCAACCTCATCCACTTTGGCTATACTACGGCAGATGAGATGCAGCTATTCTACTATATGTATACTACCCGGATAGCAGGTGCCAATGGTGTAAACGAAGCAAAGACCAGCGACGTGAAGTTTGCAGTGTATCCTAACCCAATGACGGATCAGGGTACTATCATGTATACACTGGACAATGCCGCTACCGTGCGCGCTTCTATAGTAGACATCACAGGTAGCGAAATAGCTACGCTGAAAGAGGAGCGCAATCAGGCCGGCACCTATACTATGGATATGGGTGCCAAGGCATTGGCAAAGGGAATCTACTTTGCACGCCTCAGTGTAGATGGTACTAACTATACCAGAAAGTTTGTAGTTCAGTAAGGTAATAAATAACTTATCTCAAGGCCCTCGCTAGTGCGGGGGCTTTTTGTTTTAAGACGGTTCCCGCAAAATCATAAATCGGGCAAGGCAAAACATCTATATTAGCCGCCTCAATCTAAAGTCATGGAAAAACTACGATCATACCTCGAGGCCAATAAACAACAACATCTGGATGAACTGCTTGACCTGCTCCGTATACCATCGGTGAGCGCAGATGCGAAGTTTAAGGCAGACGTACTGCGTACCGCAGAATTTGTAAAGGAAAAACTGATCGCTGCCGGTGCGGACAATGTAGTGCTGGAGCAGACCGCAGGCTACCCTGTAGTGTACGGTGATAAGATCATCGATCCTAAGCTACCCACTGTGCTGGTGTACGGCCACTATGATGTGCAGCCTGCAGATCCATATGAACTATGGCACTCGCCACCATTCGAGCCGGTGATAAAAGACGGTAATATATATGCCCGCGGTAGTGCGGATGACAAAGGCCAGATGTATATGCATGTCAAGGCTTTTGAGGCAATGATGAAAAACAACGCCCTGCCTTGTAATGTGAAATTTATGATAGAAGGAGAGGAGGAGATAGGCTCAGAAAATCTCGAAACATACGTCAAGGCTAATACTGCAAAGCTCAAGAGCGATGTAGTGCTGATATCAGACACTTCTATCATAGCTAATGATATCCCGTCCATCACTACCGGCCTGCGTGGCCTGGCGTACCTGGAGGTGGAGGTGACAGGGCCTAACCGCGACCTGCACTCGGGGGTCTATGGAGGCGCTGTAGCTAATCCCATCAATGTACTCTGCGATATGATATCCTCACTCCATGATGCGGACCGCAAGATCAATATACCTGGCTTCTATGATGATGTAGAGGTCGTGTCTGATGCTGAGCGGGCAGAGATGGCCAAGGCACCATTCAGCCAGGAGGACTACAATAAAGACCTCGACATGGCCGAGGGACTGGGTGAGAAAGGCTACTCTACGCCTGAGCGTGTCTCCATCCGCCCTACACTGGATGTGAATGGCATCTGGGGCGGCTATATAGGTCAGGGTGCCAAGACCGTACTACCGTCTAAAGCATACGCCAAGATCAGCATGCGCCTCGTGCCTAATCAATCTTCAGAGAAGATCACGAAACTTTTTGAAGACCATTTCCTCAAGATCGCACCGAAATATGTGAAGGTAAAGGTGACCAACCTGCACGGTGGTGAGGCAGCCGTGACCCCGACAGATACAGTAGCCTATCGCGCGGCGTCTAAGGCGATGGAGCGGACGTTTGGCAAGACGCCGATACCTCAGCGTACTGGCGGTAGCATCCCTATCGTCACTATGTTTGAGCGCGTACTGGGCACCAAGACTGTCCTCATGGGCTTTGGTCTGGACTCTGACGCTATCCACTCACCAAACGAGCACTACGGCCTATTCAACTACTACAAGGGAATCGAGACGATACCATACTTCTTTGAGTACTTTGCTGAGATGAGCAAGTAGATTTCTACCGTCATAAACAAAATGCCCGCTATGTAGCGGGCATTTTGTTTATTTTATAACATGATCTCTACGACCTGCTAAACTCCTGCAGGTCCTTCATGATCTGGTTGGCTATATTGTCGGCAGTGGTCTCAGAGTTAGACTCTGCATAGATGCGGATGATAGGTTCCGTATTGCTGCGGCGCAGGTGCACCCAGTCTTTTTCAAACTGTATTTTCACACCATCTATCGTGCTCACTTCGTAGTTGCCGTATTTCTTCTCTACCTGATCGAATAGCGATTCGATATTGACCGAGGTATCCAGATCTATTTTCTTCTTACTGATATGGTAGCTCGGATAGGTAGAGCGCAGTATGGAGGCAGTCTTGCCTGACTTGGCCAGGTGCGTCAGGAAGAGAGCAATGCCTGCCAGTGCGTCACGGCCGTAGTGCAGCTCAGGGTAGATCACCCCTCCGTTGCCTTCGCCGCCTATCACTGACTTTTCTTCTTTCATTTTTTGCACCACGTTCACCTCGCCTACGGCAGAGGCATGGTACTCGCAGCCGTATTTCTCCGTCACATCGCGTAGCGCACGGGTAGACGACATATTAGACACGGTGCTGCCCTTTTTGTTTTGCAGCACATAGTCCGCTACTGCCACCAGCGTATACTCCTCGCCAAACATCTCACCATTGTCACTCACCAGTGCCAGGCGGTCTACATCAGGGTCTACTGCTATGCCGAGGTCACATTTGTATTTGCGTACGGCATTGGCCAGATCGCCCAGATTCTCAGGCAGCGGCTCCGGGTTGTGCGGGAAGTGACCCGTAGGCTCCGTATAGAGCTCTATGACCTCCTCTACGCCCAGCGCCTTGAGCAGCTTAGGCAGGGCGATACCACCGGTAGAGTTGACACAGTCTATCGCTACTTTAAACTTCTTCGCTTGTATAGCCTTTACATCCACCAGCTTCAGGTCGAGTATCTTCTGTATGTGCTTCTCTATGTAGCCGTCTTTCACAGTATAGCTACCCAGAGAGTTGATGTCTTCATATTCCACGCTGCGCTCCTCTGCTATGCGCAGGACTTCTTCACCTGCTTTCGCAGAGATAAACTCTCCTTGTGAGTTCAGCAGCTTCAGGGCATTCCATTGCTTGGGATTGTGGCTTGCCGTGATGATGATCCCACCGCCGGCCTTCTCATCATATACTGCCAGCTCTACCGTAGGGGTAGTAGAGAGGCCCAGGTCTACCACATCTATGCCTATAGACTGGAGCGTAGCAGCTACGATGCTCGATACCATCTGGCCTGAGATGCGGGCATCACGGCCTATCACTACCTTGCGCTGACCGCTGGTCTCTATGACCCAGTGGCCAAAAGCCGAGGTAAACTTCATGATATCTTCCGGTGTGAGGTTCGCACCCGGGAATCCCCCTATGGTGCCTCTGATACCTGATATAGATTTGATGAGGGACAAGTGTATATTTTTTGTTGCAACAAATATCCCAAACAGGAGATTATCCTTAACTTTGGGACGACGAATGTACGAAAAAAGGCCGCTCAAAAGATGCCAAAATATAAACATAAACGGCATTCATATATGACAAATGGGTGATAAGAAATGGTTTGAAACTTGGTTTGATACACCGTACTATCACCTGCTGTATAGCAACCGTAACGACGAGGAGGCCCGCACCTTTGTGTCCAATCTCATCAGGCATCTGCATATCCCTCAGGGCAGCCGTGTGCTGGATGTAGCCTGCGGCAAAGGTCGCCATAGCCGCTATCTGGCCAAACTGGGCTATGACACTACCGGCCTCGATCTTTCACCACATAGTATAGCCGAAGCAAAGACCGATATGCTGCCCAATCTCCATTTCGAGGTATGGGACATGCGCAAAGTGTACAGGGAAAATTATTACTCACTCGTCGTAAATCTCTTTAGCAGTTTTGGCTACTTTGACAACGAGGCTGATGACCAGTCTGCCATCAGCGCCATGGCCGCTGACCTCATACCGGGAGGCACCTTGGTGCTGGACTACATGAATCCGGAGTGCACCTCCAAGCTACTCAAGGCGCGCGATATAGTAGATCGCGGCGCTGTCCAGTTTCATTTGCAAAAGAAGCTGGAGAATGGTTTCATCGTAAAGGACATCAACTTTATAGCCGACGGGGAGGAGCATCACTATCAGGAGCGGCTGAAGATGATCAAGCCGGAGCAATTCAGAAAACTTTTTGAAGGTGCCGGACTCACTATCACGGAGGTCTTTGGTAATTATGACCTGGCGCCGTTCAAACCGGGCGAGAGCAACCGGCAAGTGATAGTAGCCCAGAAAAAGTAACTTCACTCAAAAGAGAGCCTTGGCCCCTCAGATAGATCACACGCTTTTTCATTTTATCAATCAGGATATGGCCAATCCTGTGTTTGATTTTCTGTGCCCCATCCTGCGAAACAGATTTACCTGGTTGCCCTTCTATATCATCGGAGGCATCTACTTGCTCTATAAGTATAAGATGCAAGGCCTGCTGATCATCATCGGTGCTGGTCTTACCATCTTGTGCTGCGATCAGGCAGCCAATGCTATCAAGTGGAGTGTGCATCGCCTCCGCCCTTGTCATCTGGAGCCGGGTGTACGGCTACTCATAGATCAGTGCAGCAGTACTTTTAGTTTCCCGTCCAATCATGCTGCTAATCACTTCGGACTGGCTGCGTTTATTTCTATTGTTTTTCGTCAGTATCGCTGGCTTATCGCCGCGCTTATCCTTTGGGCTGCCTCCGTTGCATTTTCGCAGGTCTATGTGGGTATACATTATCCCGCTGATGTAGCTGCAGGTGCTGTGTTGGGCAGTATGTTGGGCCTTATTGTAGCTGCTATTTATGTCTATGCGGCGGCACGCCCGCATCAGTCCGGGCAGTGATTTATTTCATTCCTTTTCTTTGCAGATTGAGATAATAAGCTGGTACTTTGCGCCGCAATTTTAAAATCATGCACGTATGAAGCGATTCATTACGGTAGTTCTCTCAGTGATCCTGACTTACCCTGCCACTCTCAGCGCGCAGGATGTTTACATCAATACTCAAACCACGATCAGCCCGCACGCCAAGGCCAAAGATTTTGGCAAGCGCTTCGCAGACGGACTTCTGGATCGAAGGCATCACTATGTCAGAGATACCGGCTCCGGTGAGCCCTTCGCACAGTATGACCTGACCTGGCTGAATGGCAATGACCGCCGCCATGAGGCACTGCTGGCTACGAAGTATTTCACCGGGTCTGCTATGCTGGATATCAACTATACCGCCTCCGGTCATCACCCTATAGACAATACAGTAGTCGGCTCCACTGCACTGGCGCGCAATAACGAGGTAGAACTTTCACTGGCTGCCTTTGGAGGAGAGTTTAACTATCACAACGTGCGCGCTAAGCTCATGATACAATTTGGTACACGCACCACGCTGGTACCGCGCAATGATGCCAGCTGGAATCGCGGCCAGGGCGACCTCAAGACTGCCTATCGCTATCTGAGTGAGGCATATGCCGGCTATCACTTCAATGCGATGAAAGGGATCAATCTCGATGCAGGACTCTTCATGTCTTACATTGGTATGAACTCGTACTACAATGCCGAGAACTGGGTCTATCAGCCATCATTCACCTCAGACAATACGCCCTGGTTTTTCAATGGTCTTCGCCTGCAGATGTTTCCTACTACCAAGATCAAAGTAGAGGTTTGGGTCATCAATGGCTGGCAGTCTTATGGCAAATTCAACAGCATGCCCGGACTAGGCTGCCAGTTCCTCTGGAGCCCCAAGGAGTATATCCGCGTCGTGACCAATGATTATTTCGGCACGGACGTAGGCAATAATCCGAAAGCTTTCCGCTTTCACTCAGACAATAGTTTCCAGGTCCGGCTCTTCAATAAGCCGGAGGGCAAAGTCAGCAAGGAAGCGATCAGCCTGGCTGCCGATCTCGGCTTTCAGAAAGGCGGAGGTCTGGGTGGCTTTGGCCTCCTGAGCAGTGCAGCTCAGTCAAATTTTCTTAGCGTGATGGTGTATCACCGTTTGTGGTTTGGCAGGGATCATTTTGCCTGGACCGTAGGCGGGGGAGCGATGCACAACCCTGGCCGCTACCTCGTACTCGCGCCCGGCGGAGATGCCGATCCCAACATTAACCCTCAGACAGGCCAGACTGTAGGCACGCACCCATATTCACTCAATCCCGGCGATCCATTCGACGGATGGGACGTATCTACCAATGTAGACTGGATCCCCAATGAACTGATCACGTTCCGCCTGGAGGTAGTACACCGCGAGGCATCTGTACCATACTTTGCCGGGCATGGTGGTGTCACCTCGCCGGATGGGTATAATGGTACGCCGATACCCGCGGGCTGGGCACCTGACTTGGTTAAACAAGAGACTAGATTTATCGCTGCGCTGTTAGTCAGGTTTTAATCATCGGGCAGACTATTTCACAACTGTGAAACGTATGGAAGACGTATAATGAGGGGACTTAGTATGTATTGTATAAACACCCGCCGGCGCATTTGATATATCCATGGATTGCCGGTCACGAGTTATTCTGTCTTGAGCCACCCCTCGTCCTATTATATCGTATATTACATAATCGTCATACTGCCCATCTGTGGCGATTACAAAGTGTCCATTATTAGGATTAGGATAAAGAGATACACCCTTAGAAGGCGTTGTTTCAGTCAATCCAACGGTGCATGCTGTCCTAACCAGAATATTCATAGTAGTTCCAGAGCAAGTAATCGTATCTAAAGATGTATAGTAGATAGTATCCGATATCCTGGCAGGATCAGCAAACGCAATGACCGTATGTAGAGTATCATTTATCACTCCTATGCCGGAGTAGTATCCGGGAGAGGGACTACCGCCACGGAGCGGAATCAAAATGTCTTGTACTGAGTCACACCATTGCGCTAAGGAGCTATCTATGGCGGAAATCACGCCTGTCTGAATAAGACTATCCCAACTTAAGCTAACACTACTTGTACTCAATGCAAGCTGTAAAATACTGATACTATCACATCCATAAATACTTTGACCGGTGTCTGTATAGATACCAGAGGTAGTCAGATCTTGTCCTTTGTAGAAGTAGTGGTCACAGTTGACTCGTAGAGTCATTGTGTCTCTGTTGATAGGGTAGGTACTCAGAATAATTACCTGCCATAAACTGTCGCAGCCTTGTGCCGTCCGGATAGTATCACTATAAATTCCAGCTGTGCTATATCCAATACCTTTAAAGACAAAGCTATCTCCTTCACAAATCAGTGAATAAATCGAATCACTATGCACTGTCTGCACTGTCAGGTTTAGTCTGATGATACTGTCGCAACCCCATGTTCTATGGAGGGTATCAGTGTATATTCCTGGTACAGACAGGCTGCGGCCGTAAAAGTATAAGAAATCCCCTGCGCATATATGTGCGCTTAGTTCTGTTAGCGTATCTGAGCAAGTCACAGTAGTTATAGCGGTATTAGTCATTACTGCAGGATTACTGTCAAAGTATATATATGCTTTATTCCGGATCGTTGAGTTGAGCGGAATGTTGCTTTTAGTTTTAACTTTATACTGTATCCATACTGTACTGAGGGCTGGATTAGTAGCACTATCGACCAGATTTATATGTGGGAAAGTAAAAGTCATTTTATTTCCTAATAGCTGGATAACGGCGTAGTGACTGGAGGCTATATATTGGAAAGTTTCTGGCATTAGATTGCTATCCAGCGTATCTCGCAGGATCACGTGGTAGGCCGTATCACTTCCGGTATTCTGAAAGTGGATGGAATAATTCAACCACTGGCTTTGATTAGGCGATATGCGCAAGGGGGAGACTTCTTTTATATTAGGATCCAGGGAGTTGCCCACTGTCCAGCATTCATTGAGGGTATTGTTATTGGTATTGACATCAGGAGTTGTAGGGGAGATAGTGACAGATAGACATATCTGGTCACCTATCACAGCAGAAGTATCTGTCTGGAGAAGCAGCGCCGGAGGGTATTGTAGCAGGAAGTCGAGATCTGACAAATTGTAAATGAGGTAGTGAGGAGTAGCGGAGGAAGGGTTTACACTGTTGGCAAGAGTACCTGCGTATCGTGCGGGCCCCGTGATCAATACAGTCAAAGTACCTGCGGAATGGCCGGCGCAGTTTATGCTATACCTCATTGGGGCCAGGTTCCCGGCATCTATGAAGGCTCCGGTGACGATGCCCGGCCGAAAGCGGAAGGCATTGATATTTGACACAGAATAATCTGTATTTCTACAGCCAATCGCAAAATTCTGGTTTAACCTGATGGAATCACCGGCGGTTAACGTCAAATCTCGTACCCCTGTAGCGGGGCATATGGGCGCAAACGGTATCCCAGTGGTGTCTAGCTGCACCTGATAAAGGCCTAAAGAATCAGTTTTGAATGTATAGCTGCCGCCCCACTGAGTATAAAATTGCTGTTCCACGTGTCCATTGCGTAGCAAATTGACTTTCATATTATGGACCATAGGACCCGGTGCGAGACTATCTGCCTGGCAGTTGGCGGCGTAGTACTGGTGTACGTTGCCAGAAATATTGTATGTGAAATCACAACCACTAAAAGGATCACAAGTGTGGAAAGTATCCAGTCTTATATCATGTGTACTCGCCGTAACGGTGTTAGGCAAGCAATGGATATTGGTATGCCCTATATCAAATTCGCTGAAATGGCTAGGATAAATATGATCAATGCAAGACAGGAGGGGGTTATAAGACAAGTTGCAATAGCTCAGAAGCGGTGGTAGTGCATCTATCTGAGTGATATTGGTATAACCACACTTCAGATAGGAGAGCTTGGCTGGGAGATGGGGCAGTTCTGTAAAGTCATTGCTATAACATTCCAAATGACCCAGACTGTCGGGTAGCAGTGGTAGCTCTATCAAATGATTATTTGAGCAATTGATGGTCGTCAGTGTGGCGGGTAGTGGAGGCAAATGTCTTAAATTATTGAGAGTGACATCTAGCGTTTGAAGAGTAGTGGTAGGGGAAGCTATAGAATCAATCTGACAGGACTGGCACCTAAAAAAGGTGACCGAAGCAGGTAGTGTAGGAACATAAGATATATCGTGGTACTCGCCAAGGAAGGTTGTTAGGTGCGTAAGGTATTGGATACCCGTAAGATCATGAACAACAGGCGGCGGATATGAAACAGCAAAATTTATGACGTTGTAATAAAATATTCGTGAACAGGTGGTGTCAAGATACCATCCTGTACTATTGCTACCGGTAAAACAAGATGATAACCCGGATCCTCTCAATTGATATACAAAATTTGTATCGGGTATCAAAACATATTGTGCACGAGCTAGTGATGCAGTACAAACCAGCATCATAGCCAGAAATAAGTGTTTCATAATTTTCATATTCATTCCCAATATAGCAATACTTTTTGCAGGCTCTTTTCGTAATGTTTTAAAGAGCCGCAATCTTTGATACATTTACGCTGTTACTAAACCAACATCACATGGCATTCGAATTCATCAAAGTCAACCCGCAATACGATAAACATATTGGCCTCATAGAGCTGAATCGCCCAAAAGAACTCAACGCGCTGAACCGCCAGCTCATGCTGGAGATACGCGACGTGCTGCGCGAGTGGGATGAGGATGACAATATCCGTGTAGTGATCCTCACTGGTGGCGAGCGCGTTTTCGCCGCAGGCGCAGATATCAAGCAGATGGCAGACGCTACGGCTATCTCCATGCTCGGTATAGACCAGTTCTCTACCTGGGATCAGATCAAGAAGACGAAGAAGCCCATCATTGCTGCTGTGTCAGGCTTCGCGCTCGGTGGTGGCTGTGAGCTGGCCATGACCTGTGACCTGATCATCGCCTCAGAGACCGCCCAGTTTGGCCAGCCGGAGATCAATATAGGCACTATGCCGGGTGCCGGTGGCACCCAGCGCCTTACCCGTGCCGTAGGCAAAAGCCTCGCCATGGAGATGGTGCTCACTGGCCGCTTCATCACCGCAGAGGAGGCGCAGCGCGCGGGCCTCGTAGTGCGTGTGGTGCCGGTAGAAGTATTGTTGGCAGAAGCCGTGAAAACTGCTAAACAGATCGCAGCCAAATCACCTATCGCGGTACGCCTGGCTAAAGAGTCAGTCAACAACGCCTACGAGACTACCCTTGACGAGGGCCTCCAGTTTGAGCGCAAAAATTTCTACCTGACCTTCGCCTCAGAGGATCAGAAAGAGGGGATGAAAGCTTTTGTGGAGAAGAGGGCGCCGGATTTTAAGGGGAGGTGATGAGTTAGAAGGTGACAACGGGGCTGTTATACGATTTAGCTGGTTCGAGACTTGAAATTTTCCGTGATAAACAACACGATAGTTGATTGATGATTATGCGTGAAAAAGTGCAGGCCCGAATGACTCATAGATAGAGTGTCATGCTTGTGAAGATCAGCGGAGGTAAGCGTCATAATTAAGGCTTCCGTTCGTTCTCGTTTGACTTTATAATTTCCGCTATGGACCTGTGAGAGAGGAGTGATGTGAGCCAGGTATCAATGCTGACCAGATTGAAAAGAAGTATTTTTTCTTTATTCAAAGCGAGGTCTTTTTGCAACGCAATCAAGATCTGCCGGTGATTGGTATCGTTCAGCTTTTTGAGTGCCTGGAGGATTTTCTTTTCTGCTGGTGTGAGGTCCAAATGTTTGATCGCATTAGAGACCAGCGCAGGAAGCAGTTGATACTGCTTTAATTCGATCTGTAGCAGTATTCTCATTAGTTCACAGCTTTTGTAGAAGAACTGGGCATCCTTTTTCAGCCGGCGCGCTTCAAATTCTGCAATTGATATAAACACCTTTTTGTAATTGCGATTTGAAAAATGGAATATGAGTTGGAAGCGGTACATCTCTAGTATAAAGAGATGAAACCTATCACCATACTGATCTATGAGCCTGTGAGGGAATTCTGCTGCTGTAAATCTCTCGCCTTCTTTGTGCCGATAAGAACCCCAATAGGCGTATTGGGTATATGTAAAATAGCAAAATTCATTTTCAGCATTTTGTAAAGCGTGGGTGGAGGTGATTTTGCGCATTTCTTCATTTAGTGCAAAAACCTTTTCAGCTTTCTTCGCGTTTAGATTGGCCAGGATAAGTCCACGGATGGATTTGACCCGGTCATAATAATTGGCCAGCGGATGGCCCGATTGCCATAGTCTTTTCTCATACTGATAAAATTCTTTTGCAGCCTTGTATTGTTCCTCTCGGTTTTGTTTGATATTGTGATACTGAAGACGGGCGGCGAATCGTATCTTTTCTGCGCTGATACTGCGGGTTCGGGTGCCGTCCTTCAACAAATGAAGTGGCAGTTTTTCATCGAATGTTGTGTCAAATTCATTAGTAAAGACTTTTGTATTATCTGTTTCCTGTAGCTTCTGATACAGCTCAAAATACATATCTTTTTCGCGTTGTTTATCCTGAGCGGCACTGATGGCCTCAAAGAAGCTGCGGTTTTTCTCACCCCGTTCTGTGACGCTCCAGGTATGCTTTTCCAAGATGTGGCGAAGCCTCAGGAATTCTATTTCCATACCGAATAGTTCCGAATCGTGCGCCTTCTGTAGTGCCTGACGGTTCAGATGCGCTGCTTTTTCTGTCAATCCTTTTTTATGTAAATACGAGACGTATATCCATTGTTTCATTAGTTCTGCTGTCGGCCCGGAATCACTGTCAAATACTGTCATACTGCCCAGGATCATATCAAAGAGCTGAACCTTCATCACGGCATATGCCTTAAATTGTTTTTTCAATGATATCTCTTCAAATACTTTCTGTTTATTGATGGCGTGGAATAACTGCAGGCTCGCAGTGCCTTTTTCTGTATGGCGCTTAGCGAATTTTGTAAAATAGCCTTTCTCTTCGGGAGTGAGACAGTGGATAAGTCGGAAAAGATCATTGGATCCGGTGCGTGCCATGCTGGTTATTATACGGCTAATTTAAAATGCTAAAGTATAATACTAGTATCATGTCCTGCGACTTTTAATAAATGGAGAAAGTCGCAAAAAGAGGGCACAGTCAAATCAATATTTTAGCAGTGTTTATGGAAAGGGCACGATCCGATAAACTCGTCTTTTTTTTATTTAAATCAACCTTAAACCCAGCACATGAAAAAGCTCCTTGTCACACTTTTGATGCTTGTTACTTTTTTCTCATCACATGCTATTGTCGGTGTGTACCAAACTTACGCCGATTTTAAAAGTGGCAATCTCATCATCTTCGATGGAGGTGATTATAAAACTGCAGGAAAATTTTTGGAAAAAACCATCTCCGGCAAAGTAAAGGGTGAGACCAAAACCTTTATGCTCAAGGATATATATGGCATCAATTTGAATAACGAGCTTTATCGCATTTTCAATTACGGCGGAGCTGTAGTCACAGCGAAGCTATATACTACAGCCGATTACCAGCTTTATATGCATACTTTCACGTTTGATAATGCCGCCAATGCAGGACAAGGCAGAAGCGCGACGATATACTATGTGTCAAAAGGTCTTGACGGAGACATGTACCGCCTGTCTACCATGAAAGCGCTCGAAGAGGTGAGCGACGCTCATCCCGAATACAAGGACCTGGTCAAAGCCTGCGCCAAATACAAACTGGATGCTGCGGGCCGTGTGAGCCACGTGATCTATGCGTCACCCAACTACAAGCTGGGTAAGGACATCATGCCACCGGTGAAATAGGGCTGTGAGGGATAGTTCCCACATCTTTCCCACACCCCTATATTTCGCTTTTTCATGTCGGTAGATTTGCTATTTTTATAGGATTAACCGAACTTTCTGTCAATGCATAAAAGTTTACTGGCTTTTGTACTGGCTGTATGTGTGAGTAGTGTGGCGCTGGCGCAGGGCGGCTTCTGGAGCAATGCCGGCGCACTCGTCTCTATACGCGATACATCCTTTGTCTCCGTGATAGGGGATATGTACAACTCAAACGGTGGCATCTACTACAATTTTGACTCGATCTTCCTAACAGGAGACTGGAGCAATACTGCCGG
Organism: Bacteroidota bacterium; assembly: GCA_018267365.1. Lineage (GTDB taxonomy): Bacteria > Bacteroidota > Bacteroidia > Chitinophagales > LD1 > UBA1941. Next base: position 69,549 of record JAFDYQ010000012.1, read on the forward strand.
CAATCACGCCTTTGACTCGATACTTGTGCCAGCCGGCACCGGCTACGTGTACATGTACGCCGCCGACCAGCGTATCAAGGGTACCGACCAGACTTACTTTCACAACCTGATCCTGAAAAATCAAGGCACTAAATATGCCGACCTCGACGCCAAAGTAGACGGCTTCCTGGATATGACTGACCGCGAGTTTAGCGTAGATACCAATACCATCTGGGTGCGCAATCCGCGCCTGAACTCTGTGCGCCGTACTACCGGCTTCCTATCATCTCTGAAAGACGGTGGCCTGCTGCGCTACACCGATTCTGACTCTACCTATCTGTATCCCGTAGGCTCTAACCTTGGTACCTTCCGCTACAGGCCCATAGAGATGACACCTACCGCTTCGCAGAATAACCAATACAAAGTCCGTTTCGCCAATATAGATCCGACTGCAGAAGGCTTTGACCGCAATATCCGTTTCCACCTCGTCTGCTCCATCAATCCAAACTGGTATCACCGCATCTATCATCCATACGGACCGGATTCGGCTGATCTCGCCATCTTCTACGATCCTGCAGCAGACGGCCAGTGGAATGACATCGTACACTGGCAAAACGTGCCGGAGTGGGAGTCTATCCACCGCGATACTGTCGTACCCGGCTCGCCATTTACCAAGATGGCCAAGTTCCGCTGGAATGATTACAGCTACTCTCCATTTGCACTGGCTATCACCTCACAGCCTTTTGCTGTGGCAGGTGTAGATACCATTATCTGGAGACTCGATACTATCCAGCTGCAGGCATCCGGCGGCGTGGGCTATGCATGGAGCCCTGCAGATAGCCTCAGCGATGCCAGTGTGAGTGACCCGCTGGCATGGCCGTCTCAGAGCACTATCTATCACCTCACCGTAGAGGATAGCAAAGGCTGCTATGACTATGACAGCCTCTATGTGCTGGTGCGCAATAAGCCTATACCAAACTTCTTCATCCCTGATGTGATCACGCCAAATGGTGACGGCTACAACGACTTCTGGCATATCCGCGACCTGGACCGCTATCCGCAGAATGAAGTACGCATCATCAACCGTTGGGGAGATGAGCTTTTCTACGAGGCACCATACCAGCAGGACTGGACGGGAATGTGGAAAGGTGAGCCTCTGCCGGGAGCCACCTACTACTACATCCTGAAGGTGAAAGATGAAAACGGCAACTGGATCACATTCAATGGCCCTATCACAGTAGTGAGGTAAACCTAAAAACGCGCAAGATATGATCAAACATATACTCAAAAGAGCGGTGTTTACCTCAGCTATAGCAGCGATGGGGTATGCCGGCTACGCTCAGCAGATCGAGGAGTTTTCACTCTTTCGTGAAAATGCTGTAGCGCTCAATCCTGCTATGGTGGGCAATCAAGGCTTCCTTTCAGGCAATTTTACTTTCCGCAAGCAATTTAGCCAGATCACTAGCGCTCCATATACTGCCTATATGAATATGCAAGGACAGGTAGCGGACAAGAATTTCGGTATAGGGGCATCCCTCATACATGACCAGACAGGTCCTACGGGCAAAACAGGAGTGACACTCGCCGCAGCCTATCAGCTGAAGTTGGGTAAGTCTAATAATCCTAACGCCCACTACAATACAGCTACTACGCACATGATCTCATTTGGTCTCTCGGTCAGCCTCATGCAGTACAGGCTCAATGGCAGCGCGCTACATCCTGACCAAAGCGGAGACCCTGGCCTGTACAGCAGTAATGCCTATAAACTCACGCCAGATGTAGCCTTTGGTGTGTACTATCAGTGGAAGGAGCATCTCTATGCCGGCTTCTCCGTGCCTCAGGTCATGGGCCTCAATATCAACTATACGGGTCGCGACGGCTATGCTGCTATCAAGACTGTACAGCACCTCAACTTCCTGCTCGGTGGCAAGATCCGCGTGTACAAGCATATCTTCAGTATAGATCCTGCGGGTGCCTTCCGCTGGGTCAAAAATGCACCTCCGCAAGGTGACATAGGTCTGCGCCTGACCTTCCTGGATGGTATCTGGGTGGGAGGCACCTATCGCTCCACGAGTACCGCAATTCTTGATGCTGGTATAGAGATCAAGGGCCTGGTTCGTTTGTCTTATGCTTATGATCTTAACTTCTCCAAGTACCACGGCGATATCGGTCCTACGCATGAGTTCTCGGTAGGCTTCCGCTTCAATCGTGATAAAAAGCAGCTTCACGATACGAAGGTATTTGCTGGTCTGGGGCAATAATGGTAATAGCTATCAGGTTTGAGAGCGCATTTCACAATAGTACTTTTTCTTTTCTGTTCCTTGGTGAATTGCTATGCCTATGGGCAAACACAAAAACAAGATATTTCTTTTCATGTATCTAAAAGGTATGAGATCAATAATCTATTTGGTAGGTGGAGATGTGCTATAGGTGATCCACACGGTGATAGTGTTTTCTTTGATTACACCTTCCACCCCGATATGCGGTGTGATGACATCCTGATGAGCAATAAGGATACAGTAGCCACCGCATCACATCGGATGTTCTTCCTTCAGACGGATACTATTGTCTTCAGAGCTTTAGACGATGGAGCTACAGACAGAGCCCAGATACTAAAGTTAGAGAAGAGCTTTCTGCGCTGGGTAATATTACTGGATGAGGGCGGTCGGGGTGCTATCATGGAGTTCAGAAAAATAGCATCCGACCGATAATAAAAAAAGCCGCTCCCTTTCAGGAGCGGCTGTATGAGAAGTTGTCAGCGCGATCAATGCCAGTATTGGAATACTGCACTATATGTTCTGCGAGAGTTAGTGTAGGTCACCTTATAGCCGTACGGGCAGCTGGTAGTCACGTTACCAGATGCGTCTACGCCGAAGAGCACGTCCAGTGTATTGCCATTCACATAGTGCTTCATCTCGCCGCTGTCCGGATTGCGGTAGTTGCTGCATGAGTTGTCAAATACGATAGGAGTACTTATCTCATTCACAAAGTCTGCACCCCTGCGGTTAGTGCCCCACATATCTACATTGGTATGCCCTCCTTGTGTAGCGTTTCCGGTGAGCTTAAGGCTGAGTGAGGCACCATTGCGCACAAAGGTACGGCTGCGGTCCACACTCCATGTCCTGTGCGTACCATCGTCAAAGGTGAGTTGGACATTGGTAGCTGTATGTCGGTGCTCCACAGGCCCTTGATCCAGCCCTGCCAGCACGCGCCATGCCAGGCCGCCGGTCACATTGGTCAGTTTATTGAGGCCGTCATACTGCACATGGTCGCCGGTAGCTACATTGGTGATCACCAATGCGTTGAAATTAACATCTAGCACAGCGTCCGCATTGTGCCAGCGCGTACCGCTGGTATAGCCCTCCAGCGTCAGCGTGACCGTACCGGACCGCTTAAACTTATTGTCTACTATCGTAGTGCCGTCATATGTGATCGTGAGGATACCACTGGCGGCCTGAGAGCTATCTATCGAAGCTCCCACCAGGGCATAGATGCCGTCAGTCTTGCCGGAGACACTGGCCACACCACCTGCGGCATTGCCAGCATCATCCATCACCGCAGTCATGTGCTGCGTGGCGGTGTTTTCATCCTGTGCGCTGGTCAGGTCATTGGTGGTTGTATTTTTTTTGCAGGAGCTAAGTATCATACCTGATGCGGCTATGAGCACCAGTACCATACGAAAGTGGGATCTTTTCATATTTTTTGTTTTTGGTTTATATAGATGGTCGTATGACTAGGTTTTAATATACAGGTTTAAAACGGGAAATTAGATAATTTCAGTATGTGTAGATAGCCCGCACTCGCAATTTCATTTTTTATATGGCTGATAAACAAATTAATGCACAAAAAATAAAGAAGCCCTCCGATACATCGGAGGGCTTCTGAAAAGTTATTGCTGTGTTAAATCTTACTGACTGGCCAGCTTAAACATGATAGGCAGTACGTAAGACACCTTTACAGGCTTACCTTGCTGCTTGCCTGGATTAAACTTAGGTAGCATACGCACCACGCGCAGCGCCTCTCTGTTGATACCGTCGCTCACGCCCTTCTTTACCTGTATGTCTGTCAGTGAGCCATCTTCTGTCACTACAAAGCCCACTACCACGCGACCCTGGATATCGTTTTCACGCTCCATGTCAGGATAGTTGATGTGTTCTTGTATGAACTTCATCATGGCACCTTCGCCGCCCGGATAGGATGGCATCTGCTCTACCACGGTGAAGATCTTGTCTTCTACGATCGGTTTTGATTCGATCACCGGAGCCTCTACTACAGCAGGAGCGTCATCCTTGCCTTCGTGAGTCTCAGTGCTGATGGTCTGGTCCTTGATCTCAGTTACCTTGACCGGCTCATCTTCCTTACGTACTTCTTCATCCTTCTTGGCTACCATCTCGAGAAACTTCACCGTAGGCCGCACCGGTGGTGGTGGTGGTGGCGGGGGAGGAGGTGGGGTTTCATCCTTCAGCGGCGGTGGCTCTGTCAGCGTCACTGTGGTTTCCACCACTTCTTCTTTAGGTTTTGATTTCAGGAAGGAAAGATCTACAAAGGAGCCGGCTATCAGTACGCCCGCCACACCTATGGTGATCAGCAGGCCTATGATCGAGTTCCGTGCTTTTTCTTTGCGCAGCTGGTAGGCGCCGTATTGCTGGTTCCTGTTATAGAACACAATATCGTCAAACGACCAGCCTTGAAATGATTTTGATTGTTCCATGCTCTGCTGTTATGCTTTGGTTTGATGCAGATTTTTAATTTTTTCCATAAGGGGACCTTACCTGGTCACCCTTTCTATTTCTTCACCGGCCTTGACCTTGCCATTATTGTCTATGGTCTCCTGCTCTATCGGCACGATGTCCTGTATGGCGTAGATACGGGTCTTGGTGATGTCCATTTCGTCGAGTATGTCTACCATATCCTTGTATTTAGCGCCCTCGGCCATCTTGATCAGTACGATCATTTTGTCTCCATACTCTTTGTCATGGCCATGCATTTTCTCTACCTGTTTTTGCTTTTTCAGCAGTACCTCACGGATACCCTGATCGCCGGCAAAGGTCGTCTGCTTCATATCGGTCATCTTGCCATCTTCGGTGCCGTAGTACCATATCACGTCATCTTTGCCCAGCAGTACATTGAGTACCTGGCTTTCTTTTACGTCTTGCTTCTTGGTGTCATCCTTCTTAGGCATGGAGAGGTCCATAGCCTTAGGCTTATTGAGAGACGTAGTGAGCATGAAGAAGGTGATCAGCAGGAACGCGAGATCCACCATAGGGGTCAGATCCACCTTGGTAGAGAGCTTCTTGCCTCTTACTTTTCCTCCATGTTTGCCTCCTCCGCCTCCCCCGGAGGTATCTATTTCTGCCATTTTATCCTGGTCTTTATTAGATTAAGAATTATTCTTTCTTCTCCGCTCCTGCGGCAGAAGAGCCACCCGCCAGGGTGGTGATCAGGTTAAAGGTATGGATGTCTTTTTCCGTCAGGGTCTTGATCACTTCCCTTACAGCCTTCACATCAGTATTCTTATCACCTTTGATGGCTATGCGTATGGCATTGCGGGCACTCGGGTGGTTGATATCCACATCTGCATACCTGCCGGCCATCACCCAGTCTCCCAGTTGATTGTCGGCAGAGTCCATGGGTATTCCTGTGCTCTCTGCACTGATCTCATCCGGCTTTTTATTCAGCAGGTCTCCCACATTGCTCTTTGCATTAAATCCGAATGTTTCTACCTGCGCAAAGTTTGCTTTCTGCTTCTCAGTGAGGTTTACCAGAGCTGGATATTTATCCTTGTAGTATTCCGCCATCTTTTCCAGCGCCTTTAGCCGGAAGGTCACGCTCGGATAGTTGATGTACGCCTTACCGTTTTTATCTACAGATATTTTGATAGCGTCATTTACCTGTATCTCCGAGCGGGAGTTTGGCAGGTCTATCGCTACCGGCTCGGTAGGCTTAAATTTTGAGGTGAGGATAAAGAACGTCAGCAGGAGGAATGATACGTCGCACATAGCGGTCATATCCACTGAGGTACTTTTCCTTGGTATTTTTACTTTAGGCATTTTACCAGCTTTAATTATTAGTGATGACAAATGAGCAGCGATTCCATAAGCTCGCGGCTTATTATTTTATGCTGCTGCTTTTTACCAATTACTTCTTGCGGCTGGCAAATGACTGAGCGATGCTGAATCCGATCTCGTCAATAGCATATGTCAGGGCGTCTATCTGGCTGGTAAATACGTTGTACAGGATGATCGCACATGCAGAGGTAGCGATACCGATAGCCGTATTCACGAGGGCCTCAGAGATACCTGCAGAGAGCTTGGTAGGATCCGGAGAGCCGGTAGTCGCGAGAGCGGCGAAAGACTTGATCATACCGATCACCGTACCGAGGAGCGCCACGAGGGTACCTACAGAGGCGATAGTAGAGAGGAATACGAGGTTCTTTTGCAGCATAGGCAGCTCCAGAGAGGTAGCTTCTTCTATTTCCTGCTGTATAGCGAGTACTTTCTTTTCGCCTTCCAGTTCAGTATTAGTCGCCATCTCCTGGTATTTATGCAGGCCGGCTTGTACCACGTTTGCCACAGAGCCTTTTTGCTTATTGCATTCTGCCAGGGCGGCATTTACGTCACCGTTAGAGAGGGCTGTCTTTATCTTCTGCAGAAATGGCTCTATAGAACCTGTACCCTTAGCCTTGGTGATAGTGATAGCACGCTCTATAGAGTAGCTGATTACTGTGATGAGCATACCGATCAGGATAGGTACGATGAAACCACCCTTGTATATCAGACCAAAGATGTTTGAGCTGCCATCAGCATTCTTCAGTGGCTCTTCCTTTGCATCTACATAGTTACCGCAGAAAAACTTCCAGATACAATAGCCGATGATCAATGCGATAGGTACTACCAGGATGCTGAAGTCGAATCCCTTTTGTTGTTGTTTAGCAGGAGCTTGTGCCATGATACTTATTGTTTTTTAGTTTAATGGTTTATTATTGAGAAGTTCAAAAATAGATTTTTAATTTTCTATTCAAAATTTTGTTTCAAAAATGAGGATCGTTTGTGGCGCACCGCACTGTGCTTCATTTTGGCTATTACAACGCCGGTAGTTCAATGCTATTGCGGTACTACAATTTTCGCCATCACTTATTGCAAAACCATGACAAATCGGTGGATGTTCTCATTGGTCAGGTAAATCCTCCTGTCTGCCGAAATTTGATAACATATATTTATAATTTGGCATGAATTTAGCTCTGCAAAAAGCTAATCTTTATAATTTTTGCAGAAGAATCGTGTGGGCGGTTGTACACTATTTTAGTATAGTTGATCGCTATCCACATGCCACCCGCAATAAGACAAGGGATACCATATATTTAAATCATATTTTTACAGAAATCAAAAAACCAATTCTCAATGGAAGACAACAAGCAAGGTGCCGGCGGTAGCAAAAAGATCTACATAGCCATCATCATTCTCCTGCTCCTGATCAATGGCGGTGCCATCTATAAGCTGTGGGACGAAAACCAGAAACGTGAAGACCAGAAAGTGGTCATAGAGCAAAAGGACACCGAGCTCAAAAGCCTCAATCAACAGTTTGAGACTGCCAAGCAGGACCTCGAGAGCATGAAAGGCAAGAATACCGAGCTGGATAGCATTGTGAATGATCGCCAGGCTCAGATAGAGAAGATACAGGGTGAGCTGGCTGCAGCTCAGAAGCGCGGCAACCTCTCTGCAGGCGAGCTGAAGAAGTATAAGGATATGGTAGCGCAGGTACAGGCTCAGAATGCGGAACTGCAAAAAAAGATAGAAGAGCTGACTGCACAAAACCAGGAGCTCAACGCCAAGAACCTGGACCTGACCAAAAATCTCGATGCTGAGAAAACTACCACAGCTACGCTCACTGATCAGAATAAGGGCCTCTCTAAGAAAGTAGAGCTAGGCTCACTGCTGCACCTGCAGGGGCTGAAGGTAGAAGGCGAGAAGAAAAAGAAGAACGGCAAAGAAGTAGCTAAGACCAGTGCCAAGAGCATAGACCTGCTGAAGATCAGCTTCGCTACCGGTGATAACAAGGTACTGGAGAAAGGTAATCTCTCTCTCTATGTGCGTGTGATCAACCCTAAGGGCGAGACCATCTCTGTAGCAGATCAGGGCTCTGGTACACTGAAGCTGGCCGATGGCGGTACCGATATGCAGTATAGCAAGAAGGTAGACCTCGACTGGGATCAGAACAGCAAAAACGTAGCCATAGACTGGACTGAGAATATCAAGACAGCAGGCACCTACAAGGTAGAAGTCTATCAGGCTGGCTACCTCATAGGTCAGACTTCTGTCACACTGAAGTAAGAAATAAGACAAGCATTAATTCCAGACCCGCCACGACCTGGCGGGTCTTTTATTTAGATAAACTCCTTTGCTCGTGAAAGGAACCTATCTACAAATCAGCGCTACATTCCTGTCTTTGTTATTTCACTCCATCAGTTGTTTGATGTTGTTGAAATGCATTTTCAAGTCCTTTCGTACCTGCATGCCGTAGGCCGGGATTTAGGAGCTATGGTTTTCCTCCAAAGCTATCTGTAGCGGCCTGTCAAAGCTCTCTGCCAGAGAGATGAGTGTCTCTGTCCTGTTGATACCTTCTATCTTTTGCAGCTTGTCATGCAGTACCTCCCGCAGGTGCTGCGTATCGCGGCAGATGATCCGGAGAAAGAGGCTATAGTTGCCCGTAGTATAGTGGCAGGATACTACCTCGGTTATTTTGCGCAGTTCCTTTACTACCTTATCGTACATGTCGCTTCGCACCAGGTATACGCCTATGAAAGCCGTCACATCCATTCCTAGCTTGGGCAGGTCTATCTGCAGGCGCGGGCTCTTGACTATGCCCAGCTTTTCCATCTTAGCCATGCGCACATGTATGGTGCCCGCAGATACAAAGAGCTTTTTACCTATTTCGGTGTAGGGTATAAAGGCGTTTTCCATCAGGATATTGAGTATCTGTAGATCCAGCTTATCGATTTCGTAATTCAGAGCCATTTTTGATGCCTTGTTTTTATATAAAGTCAAAGAAAATGATACAAATTATCATTTTCGTATATTTTACAGTAAATCTTTGAATTATTTGTAAGTCATGAGGCCTCTTGTTATCTTTGTATTACGAAAGCGGAAGCGATCGCAATATTGTTGGATGATGAAATTTGGCAGACATGCCCTCCTGTCTCGGGGGTGAGGAGCCAGGGACAAATCCGGTGAAAATATTGAGTGTAGGGACAGGCCTGCCTGTAGATAGAGAGGTTAAAACCTGTCCCTAGCAAGCAAGAAAGAAACCAGACTAACCTCCTCATGTAGGTTCGACTCCTGCTCCAACAGCTATCAAAGCCAGAGTAAGTTCTCTGGCTTTTTTGACACCGGTGGTGTCATTAAACTTTTAGGTAGAGAATGATATCGGCTCTCTGTGTGTCGCTGATGTCTCATAGCCCTCGTGCTGCCATGCCGGGGCTATTTTTTTATGTATGGCACAGCCCTTGTGATAAATACTGTGAAAGGCACTGACAGGAGTCATGACTTTATCTCTACTAATCTGTAACTTTGATATAAACCATTCATCCGCTCATGAAAAACATACTCGTAGCCGTAGACCTGGAGCAGGGCGACATCCTCCTGCTCAACAAAGCCGCCGAACTGGCGCTCTGCACCAAAGCAAAAGTTTGGGTGGTTCACATCGCTATGCCTGATCCTGATTTTGTGGGGATGGATGCCGGCCCTATGTATGTACGCAAGACGCTCGCCGATGACCTTCGCACTGAGCATAAGGCACTACGCGGGTATCACAAGGAATTGCACGATCAGCGTGTGCATTCAGAGGCACTGCTCATTCAGGGGCCCACTGTAGAGACCATTTTTGCCGAGGCTACCAAACTGGATGCGGACCTGATCGTGATCGGTGCGCACAAACATAATTTTCTAAAGCGTGTCTTCGGTCAGGATATCACACATCAGATCATAGACCAGTCACGCATACCCATGCTGATCGTTCCGCTGGACTGAGATATAGATTAGGTCTGAAGATTCCTTATTCCCTGAGCATTCCCGTTTTGCCCCCGGTAGCTATGGAGTCTATGCGCGCTATTCCCGGCTGTGTCCACTCTACATGGTAGTCGCTCCAGCCTTTGGTGCCGGCTTTATCGTCAGGTTTGTAGTAGTCAGTAGATAGTATCTGCCCCCAGCTATTCATGGCCAGGTGCATCTCTGTATAGTCGCCTGCGCGGGCCTGGTTGGCACCCTCATCGCAGCGCGTGCGGATGATGTAGCCCTTCTTGACAGCAGCCTGTATATCTGCGAAGTGTCGCTCCGGATCATTGTATTTCACAAAAGCCGCCTCCGGTGTGCCCGGCCTGGCGTAGGTGAACATCACCCTGCCGCGATAGGACGGGTGCCCCTTGATGTATGTCTCATGCTCATTCCCGTTGCAGTCTATAGTAAAGATCACTTTGCCTCTGGCCTCGGCCAGCGTAGGCCAGCCATGCGTCAGGATACTGTGCTCCAGGGTACTATCAGTACCGCGCAGGTCATCAGGTATGATCACGCCCTTCAGGTCTTGCCCAAAGATATCCCTCACCTCAGCATCCAGCGCATCAGCGGCAGCAGAGTCAAATGGCAGCGCCTTGGCAAATCTCCGCAACGCCGGCACATGGTCTCCCACTGCATCTGTTTTGACCTCTACATGTATGAAGATAGGCAGGTGCTGTGGGTGTGCCTCGCTCCAGCGCTTTACCTCCGCCAGGCCATCGCGAAAGGTCAGATTGGTAGAGTTATAATCCACATCAGGTATATGCAGCATTTTGTAGCCCGGCTTTTTTAGCTCTTCTATACCTGACGCGGCTTTCATCCCTATGAATGACCTTACCCGCCTGTAGTAGTAGCGGCCGCCCTTCGGGTCATAATATACGTCGAGTTCTATGCCGCGTATACCATACTTATCAAATTGCTCCGTTAGCGGCACGTGCTGATAGTCTAGTTCATCCGGGTTCAGGTCACGGGGCAGCAGCCCCATTTTGTAGAGGTTTTTGATATAGCGCAGCACACGTTTATCGGTACGCAGATGGTAGCTATTGTGGCTGGCTATGATCTGTATCTGGTTCATGCGCAGGTCGTCACCATCAGTGGGAGCCGGGCGGAAAGACAGGCAGGCGATAGCTGCAGCAAGGGCGATGATAGCGATATACTTCAAGGGAATACTTTAAGAACGGCCAAGATAAGCCAGCGGTTCCCAAGTTTCAAATCAGATAAACCAGTTGGCAGATTACCTCTATATACTTGCTTCTATAGTTTCAGGCTGAGCCGCTTCATCCGTCACTGTATTTGGCTGTGGCTGGCGCTTCGGCCAGAAGAACTCCGACGGATGCTTTCTGAAATATTTCCACACCGACCGTATCAGGTCAGGATAGTTTCTGAAATACAAACCCCGTGAGCGCATCGCCACAAAGAGCGCTAACCAGAAGCTCACAAAGAAATTCATAAACCCTATCAGGGCCAGCCCCGCCAGGCAGGAGGCGATAGTGCGCATAGCCACGTGAAAGTGCGCACCGTAGACGCCCAGCGCAAAATTGCCCATAGAGAAGGTCACGTGACGGATATCCAGCGGTATGCCGGTGATGTGGCCTACAAAGGCTGTCATACCGAGCATAAAGCCCACCGCTATATTGCCCATCAGGCCACCCAGGTTATGCTCCAGGTAGGCAGAGAGGCGCATCAGTCGTCCGGGCTTCAGGTGGCGTATCAGCCAGGGGTGATGCTGCAGCCGGAGTCCTATGCGGCTTACTATTACCTTATTATCACCAAAACCCGATATCAGCCCTGCCATGAAGAGATCAAACCCGGCAAAGGCAGCAAATAGCCACGATAGCGACCGGATAGGAGAGATATCTTTGAGCACCGTGCTCGCGGTATGGCCCTCTATAAAGCGGTCTCCGCCTGCCAGCCCTATCAGGTAGATCCATAGCAGCGCAAAGGGAAACACTACCAGTAGGTTGCCGGCAAAGGATACGATCTGGCTCCGGCAGACAGAGGCTATCACGGCAGCAAACCGCACAAAGTCTCTTTTGCCCTCGGCGCCATCCAGAGATCCGGCTATGTAGGCTGCTGTCATAGCCGGCTGCTTGGTAGCGATGGTAAATCCCAGTAGCTGTACGATCACAAAACCCGCTGCATAGTTGATAGAGTATGCCAGTCCCTCCCACAGCGGCGGCAGCTGTGCATGATGCAGGAAGAGCTTGATGATGACCATAAACGAAACAATGAAGCCTCCCCCGCAGGCAGAGAGAAACATTTCTCTGTACTCGCGCACATCTGAGGTGATATAGTGCTCACCTGTCATCCGCTTATGCTCGGTGATGCGGTAGGCTATCATCTGTATATTGTCATTTACAAATTCCCGCAGCTTCTTAGGGCGTAGCTCCGCCTGTATGATCCCTATGATCAGCGTACAGAAGCCCGATACTTTTTGCTCCGTTTCGATCTCCTGTATCAGGGCCAGCAGCCGCGTGAGGCGCTCTATCAGCCGGGCAGATTTATGGAGCAGGAATGTCTGACGTAGCGAGGTGCCGTTCTGAGCAGCAGCCTTGTCCATGTTTTTGATGTTCTCTGAGCATTGCTTCAGCATCACTATAGCCTGGCCATAGTCCTCGGCTATCTTGCTTTTATCTTCATTGTCTATAGATACCAGCAGTTCATTCACCTCTTTATTCTGCTCCATAAAGGGTGTGATCAGCGTCTCGTCTCTGCCCGCGCGTATCAGCATCTCCTCCTCCATACCTATGGCCGCTATGCGGTATGATATCACCTTGGCGGCGTTCTCCAGATAGGTCTGTATGATGGCGCTGTCAGGCAGGAGTATGGCAGCATTATCACACACCCACTGGGTACCATAGGTCTCCATCAGCGCTGCAAAAAGCGCCGCATCTGTTTTCTGATGAAATATCTTTTTGATCACTACGCGCAGGTCGCGCTCGTCCAGCACGTAGGGTAGGATGGAGGCCTTTGCCAGGCGGTAGGTCTCCTCCAGAAAGGAGCCGCCTACAGGTATGCCACTTTCTGTCAGGACGTATGAGATATCTGCCTCGGCAAAAAGCCTGACTATATTAGTCTCCAGTGCGGTGATCTCTTCGGTGCTGAGGTCTACGTGGGCAGACACAGGCTGACTCTTATCCTTTTTGGCGGCACGCCGCACCCGGTCCACCAGTTGCATCAGCTCGGTGATACTTTTTTCCGCTTCCGGGGTGAACTGGTCCTGCGCTTCTGGTTGGGTTGTCATGTAGATGGGTATTACAAAAATGATGCTAGCACCTTGTGCCCATGTCACTAAGGTATTCACTTATTCACAGTTGTCTGAGATATTTCACGGGCTCTTTATCCGGTCACGGAGGGCATTAAAAAAACCTCCTCACCCTTTTCGGGAGAGGAGGCTCACTATATGGAAGACTAGAGAGAGACTTTTACTTAGATGAGCTTCAGCTCACCTTGACCTACTACATATCCCTTCTGATATACTTGTACCTTGTAGGTACCTGGGTCCTGCAGGTGCTGATCCCAATACATGATCACCTTCTTGCTCTTCTGATCCCAGTCTATATCAGCCTTCTTGCTGTATTGTACCGGATTGTCAGATTCTGCTGTAGCTATAGTACCTGAACCCCTGTCTTGCTCTGCTATGGTTTCACCCTTAGGATTGATGATGCGTACATAGAGATCCAGATTGCCCGGGTCGAGTACCTTATTATTACCTGTTTCAAAGGTGATCTTCAGCTCCTCAGCAGCCTTCGCCCTCTTTACAGGCACTTCTTTGCCGCTATGACGTTTCTTGATAGCTTCTACATCTACTTTGTTGATCTGTAGCAGTGAGCCAAGTTCTACCTTTTTAGCCAGGCCCTTGTTTTGGTCGGTCAGCTGTGCTGTTGTCACACGCTCCGCATCCAGGTTCTTGGTCAGGTCTGTATTTTGATTGGTCAGCTCTTCATTTTTTGTATTGAGGGCTGCTATCTGGTCATTCAGATCTTTGATAGATGCTTCGTACTTAGATATCATATGGCGAGCCTTGGCCAGTTCACCCGCGGTCAGGTTGCCCTTGCGTACCATTTCTGCTATCTGAGCTTTCTCGTGATCTATCATATCCTGATCTTCACGTATTTTATTATCCAGCTCCGCATTCTTGCCCATATAGGCAGTCAGCTCAGCTCGCTTTGCATCGAGTGTGTCAGAGATATTTTTAAATTCTTTTTCCAGAGAGACTTTCTGCGCAGTGACGCTTTTCTTGTCTGTGTCAGTGTTGTAGAGGACATATGCTGTGCCGATGTTCAGCAGTACGAGAAGGATGATCGTCGTATAGAAGACCTTCTTGCTGACGGTGCCTTTTTGATTGCTTTCCATGATTATAGTTTTTAGTAATTAAAGAATAAAAATGTACAGCTCTCCTCCCATGCAGTATATATTGTTTTGATGATCTCGGCTTGCTTTGATCGCCGCTCGGATGAGTGTTTGCGATAACCGTGCCAAAGTGTTATGAATTCTTAAGAAGTGTCTAAAAACCGCTCCAGTCCTTGATTTCGAGTGATTAGTAGAGATGGAATGTCTGAAAGCTTCACCTTGCCTTGATCGTCGGCCAGCACATTTTTTGTTGGTGTATAAACTAATTTTATCAGACCGCGCCTATATACTAAAGTAGAGCAGCCATCCTCTCAGAGGATGGCTGCGGTTATATTATTTTCAAAGTAATTTAGTCGATCACTACCCTTTTGCTAAAGCTATCTCCGGTCTTTTCATTCACCACGCGCACGAGGTAGCTACCGGGGGCCAGGCCGGTACTACGCACCATCACCTCTGCTCCCGTGAAGTGCTGCTGCATCATTTCCCTTCCCATCAGGTCGGTCAGCGTCATGGTATAGTCTCCGGGTGCCTGATCTGTCAGTGCGATCTGAAAGGCGCTACTCGCAGGATTAGGACTGATATGCAGGTGTGAGGAGTTGATTTCATTTATGGCTCCGCCGCAAAATATCGAGTAGTAGCTAAACCCGATATCATCTATCAGCCATCCTTCTGACGGAGCCGCAGCGCTATCTGTTTTGATAGTGAAGCGAAGCATAAAACTGGTCCATTGATCGGTTTTCACCGCAAACCATGACGGAGCGAACCCTATAGTATCACTCACCCAGTTGCTGCGTCTGCCTGAGAGGCAGTAGTTGCTATCAGAGTTCATGTGCCGGGGCAGGTCATCCCACCAGGTGGGCGGATAGAACTGCTGCCCATCCAGGAAGGTCGTATAGAACTCGCAATCATGCCGCTCATCTACCGGGCGCACACTGTGCCAGTGTACACCGCTATCTACAGAAAACTCTGCATACGCCACTCCATAGGCGCTATCCAGGTCATACTTATGTCGGAAGGTCAGGTAGCCGCCTGTTTGTATATCCAGGTACACACCGGGCAGCGTGATGATAAAGGAAGCCTTGATACCACCCGGTACCAGCGAGTCTGTCAGCGTGAGAGTCGCATGAGTGCCGGAGAAAGCCGAATTGAATATCACCTTGCGCGGTGTACCGATCTGCCAGATACCTGCGGAGTCCAGTAGGCTATCCGTATAGTAGTGTTGGTCTATGGCGGCGCTATCCTCAAAGTTTACAAGAAAATTCATGTTGGATTGGGCCTTGCCATTAATCGCCCACGCGAGCAAAAGCGCCAAAAAAGTACAGGTTGATTTCATAGTATTATTTTTTATAAAGGTACCCTTAGCCGGAGGTTATGACGACTTTCCTTTGTCATAAAAAGGTCATTTTTACCGGGCAGGCAGGGGACGGTCAGGGCGATTATCTCCAATTGTCATTTCCTATTATATGACAAATACAGTTTTGTCGTTTTGGATGCCTGCATATTGTCTACTGGGGAAAACTTTTATCAACAATACTAGTTTAGAATCTTTCTAAATAGCCTGAAACCCTGATAAACACTATGTTTTTCAATGACTATTGTCACAAAAGTTAAGGTGTAAATTTTATTGTTATTTTTTGCTTTTTTAATAGTTGTCCCATTATATTTGCCCCCGTCATTTTTATGACATAATTCTGACAATTCATACCATTTATGATGGAAAATAGAAGTACTCTGATGAGGAAAAAACTGCCCCTGCTCTTCGCTTTTGCCCTGATTTTCAATCTCTTTTCTACTGTTTCATTCGCTGCTGATGTCGACAAGGCAAAGTGGAATGATGGGAAATCATTGTTCAAAAGCAACTGCGCGAGCTGCCACAATCCCAAAGTAGCCACTACCGGCCCGGCCCTGATGGGCGTGACCAAGAGGTGGGAAGACGGCGCTGCCTACCAGGGCAAGCCCGGTACCTACTGGCTGCATATGTGGATCAAGAACTGGAGTGACGCCGTAGCGGCCAAAAACCCGTACGCGGTCAATATCCAGAACTATGCTCCGTCAGAGATGAACCGCTTCCCTACGCTGAAGGACGAGGATATCGATAAGATACTCCTCTATGTAGAGAATCCGGACGCAGGCAGCCCTGCTCCTGCAGCTGCAGCCGCTCCGGGTGCCGGCGGCGCTGCCGGTGCTAAACCGGAGGAAGGCTCCAATACTACGCTCTACCTGCTCGGCATACTTATGTTTGTACTCGCAGGCATACTCGTAGCTGTGACCCGCCGTCTGGATACGGTCCTCAGCGAGCAGAAGGGCGTCAAGGTAGAGCCGGGTACACCATTCTATAAGACACGTTCATTTATAGCTGCGGCTATACTGATCGGTTTCGTAGGCAGCATCTTCTGGCTGGCAGAGGGCGGTATCCGCCTGGGCCGTCAGAAGGGTTACCAGCCTACGCAGCCTATCCGCTTCTCTCACCAGCTCCACGCCGGCAAGCATAAGATAGACTGCCAGTACTGCCACATCGGCGCTAATAAGGGCAAAACATCCGGCATCCCTACACTCAATACATGTATGAACTGCCACAAGGCCGTGAGTAAAGGACCTGTATATGGTACTGAGGAGATCGCCAAGATCTACAAGGCAGTGGGTTGGGATCCGGAGAAGAAAGTATACTCAGGCACTCCTAGGCCTGTAGAGTGGGTGCGTATCCACAATCTGCCTGACCACGTGTACTTCAACCACTCTCAGCACGTAGTAGCCGGCAAGGTACAGTGCCAGACCTGCCACGGTCCGGTAGAGACCATGGCTGAGGTATATCAGTATGCACCACTCTCTATGGGCTGGTGTGTCAACTGTCACCGTCAGACGGAGGTACAGTTCGCATCAAACAACTACTACAGCACCTACGAGAAACTCCACGAAGACCTGAAGAATAAGAAGATCGACAAGGTGACAGTAGAGAAGATCGGCGGTACTGAGTGTGCCAAGTGCCACTATTAATTGTAGAGCCGCAATACTTTGCGGCTTCATAAAGGAGAACTGAAAACGAAAGGAATTTAAAAGATCAAGTTTAACTCGAAATAAACGACATGGAAGACAAAGTATATTGGAAAGGTCTGGAAGAACTGGAGCAGCCGTCACAGCAAAACGACAGAGAGTTTGCAGATGAGCTGCCGGTGCTCGGCTCTATCATGGAGCCTATCACTACCAAGGGCACTACCAGCCGCAGGGACTTTCTGAAGATGCTCGGATTTAGCACCACCGCTGCTGTAGTAGCCGCAGGCTGCGAGATGCCGGTGCGCAAGTCTATACCATATGCATTCAAACCGGAGGAGGTGACTCCGGGTATCGCCAATTACTATGCCTCCGCTACCTATCAGGGTGGCGACTATGCAGCAGTACTGGTCAAGACCCGCGAAGGACGCCCTATCAAGGTAGAAGGCAATAGCCTCGCTACTGTGAGTCAGGGAGGTACCTCTAGCCGTGCGCAGGCATCTGTACTGTCTCTCTATGACGGTGGCCGCTATCGCAATCCGATGAGGGGCAAGGAAAACATCACATGGGAAACTGCCGATAAGGAAATAGGAGAGAAGCTCAAGGCTGTGAAAGACGCCGGCGGCAAGATCGTGATCTACTCTGCTACTATCCCGTCTCCATCTACACTCGCTGCTATCGAAGAGTTCAAGAAGGCATATGGTGCGGACCATCTGGTATCTGACGCTGTATCCTACTCTGGTATCCTCGCTGCCAATGGCGGCGCGATCCCATCTTATCATTTTGATAAGGCTAAGGTGATCGTAGGTATCGGTTGCGACTTCCTTGGTACCTGGCTGTCGCCTATCGAGTTTGCCAAGGACTGGTCTAAAAACCGCAAGCTGAATGGTGGCAAGAAAGAAATGTCACGCCACATCCAGGTAGAGTCTGCGCTCACTGTGACGGGTTCTGCCGCTGACAAGAGGGTAGTGGTGAAGCCAAGCGAAGAAGCTACTTTTGCAGTAGACCTGCTCAAGGCGATAGAAAGCGGCGCATCCGGCAATAAAAGGGCCGATGCAGTAGCCAAGGAACTCACAGCTGCCAAGGGTGCTGCCCTAGTAGTATCCGGCTCAAATGATCCAAACGTACAGACAGTAGTGAACGCTATCAATAAGGCGCTCGATAGCTACGGTGCTACGATCTCTGACTCTCAGACATACAATACTAAGAAGGGTTCTGACAAGGCTGCCGCTGACCTCGTAGCAGGTCTGGATGGCGGCACGATCAAGGCCGTGATCTTCTACAATAGCAATCCGCTTCTCACGCACCCGCAGGCTGCCAAGCTGAAGGACGCACTGAAGAAAGCTGCTGTATCAGTATCATTCAGCGAGGTAGCTGATGAGACATCTGAGGCTTGCGCTTATGTTTGCCCGGACAATCACTGGCTCGAGTCCTGGAATGACGTATCTCCTAAGACCGGCGTGTACAACATCACTCAGCCGACTATCACTAAGCTATTCAATACCCGCCAGGCACAGGAGACTCTCCTCGCATGGTCCGGCAATAACACCAACTTCTACGATTATATCCGTGCATACTGGGACAAGAATCTCAGTGGCAAGCAGTCTAAATTCACAGGCTTCAATGCCCTGTGGGATGTGACCGTACATGACGGTGAGCTCGTACTGGATGGTGACAAGACATCTGTAGGCACCTGGTCGGGAAGCTATACAGCTCCTGCTGATGCCGCCGCTGCCGTCACTGCTGCCTACGGCAATCTGGGCGAGACACAGCTGAAGGTATATGAGTCTGTAGCTATAGGTGACGGTACCTGGGCCGGCAATCCATTCCAGCAGGAAAATCCGGATCCGATCACCAAGATCACATGGGGCAATGTCGTTCTCACATCTGTAAACTTCAGGAGGAAGAATAACATAAAGAACGATCTCGAGCTTAAGGACTATCAGCTGGTCAAGGTGACCGCAAACGGCCAATCTGTAACCCTGCCTGCAGTAGCAGTACCGGGTGTGGCTGATGGTACATTTGCGATAGCGGTAGGCTACGGCAAGACCGTGACCAACGGTGCAGCAGGCAATGACCTCAAGGTAGGCCAGAACGCATATCCGCTGCTAGGAATGATCGGAGACAACTACTCATTCATATCCAAGGCGACTGTAGAAGTACTCAACCAGGAGGAGAAGGTAGCGATCACACAGTCTCACCACAATATCGTACTAAAGGACCTCGGTGGTATCAAGAAGCGCCACATCGTAAAAGAGACTACCCTTCCTGAGTACCTCAAGAGCCCTGACGCCGGCAACGAAGACCGTAAGGAAATACTCGAAGAACTGGTGACCCTCTACTACAAGCATGAGTATCCTGGCCACCACTGGAAGATGAACATAGACCTGAACTCCTGCATCGGTTGCGGTGCCTGCGTGACGGCTTGTAATATAGAAAACAACGTGCCTGTAGTAGGTAAGGATCAGGTGATCCGCTCACGCGAGATGCACTGGATGCGTATAGACCGTTACTTCACGTTTACCAAGATGGAAGAAAACGCTACCGATCCGGCAGACAAGAACGCTCCGGCGCTCCCTGCAGAAGAGGTAGACGTAGTATTCCAGCCGATGCTCTGCCAGCAGTGCGACAATGCACCGTGCGAAAACGTTTGCCCGGTAGCAGCTACTACTCACAGCAGCGAAGGCCTCAACCAGATGACCTACAACAGGTGCATCGGTACCCGCTACTGTGCTAATAACTGCCCTTATAAGGTTCGTCGCTTCAACTGGTATGACTATCAGGCTGCTGATTCATTTGACGGCAAGCGCGTAGGCAAGATGTGGGCAAACGAAGGACTGCTGTCTGACGTGACCAACTCTATGCACGAGCCACTGGCCCGCATGGTGCTGAATCCTGATGTGACCGTGCGCTCTCGTGGTGTGATCGAGAAGTGCTCATTCTGCGTACAGCGTACTCAGGAGGGCAAGCTCGCTGCTAAGAAAGAAAACCGTCCGCTGAAAGATGGAGAGATCAAGAGCGCCTGCCAGACTGCCTGTCCTACAGATGCGATCGTATTTGGCGATGGCAATAATAAGGAGAGCGTGGTAGCCGGCCTGCTCCAGGATCCGCGTACATTTGGCGTGATCGAGGAGATCCACACCATGCCAAACGTGACCTACCTGACCAAGGTGAGAAACCGTGAGGAAGAAGCAAAGGCAGCTGGCAAAGAAGCATAATAAAAAAACGGTGGCGGAGGGCCGGTGACTGGTGACAGGAGCGAACAGCCGCAGGAAAAAAGGAAAATAGGAGAGGTGAAAGAAAGCCGGAGGCGACCAGCCAACAGCCAACCGACACCAGCCAACTAAAAAAATAAAAGATAGTAAAATGCACGCTTACGAATCGGATTTTAGAGAACCGCTCATCAATGGTAATAAGAACTATACCATCATCACTGATGAGCTCGTAGGACCTACAGAGAAGACCTACACCGGATGGTGGCTTCTGCTCATCATCTTCGGCTGTCTGGCCGGCCTCTTTGTATTCTGCCTCAGCTGGACCGTATTTTTCGGTATCGGTGTCTGGGGTCTGAATAAGACGATAGACTGGGCCTGGGATATCACGAACTTCGTGTGGTGGATCGGTATCGGTCACGCCGGTACACTGATCTCCGCCATTCTCCTGCTTTTCCGACAGAGGTTCCGTACGGGTATCAACCGTGCTGCAGAGGCCATGACGATCTTTGCGGTGATATGCGCCGGTATGTTCCCGGTATTTCACATGGGTCGTGTATGGAATGCATTCTTCATCTTTCCATATCCCAATACACGTGGTCCGCTCTGGGTTAACTTTAACTCACCACTCCTCTGGGACGTATTTGCAATCTCTACTTACTTCTCTGTATCACTCCTCTTCTGGTACTCGGGTCTGATGCCTGACTTCGCTACCATTCGCGACAGGGCCAAGGGCAAATACCGCAAGATGATCTACAACATCCTGTCATTCGGATGGACAGGTACAGCCAAGCAGTGGCAGCGCTTCGAGTCTCTCTCCCTGATCCTCGCAGGCCTCTCTACACCGCTCGTACTCTCAGTTCACACCATCGTATCCTTTGACTTTGCTACATCAGTTATTCCTGGCTGGCACACTACCATCTTCCCTCCATACTTCGTGGCTGGTGCGATCTTCTCGGGCTTTGCTATGGTGGAGACACTGATGCTCATCGTGCGCAAGGTGTTTAAACTGGAAGATTACATCACAGTAAACCACATCGAGTCGATGAATAAGATCATCGTGCTCACAGGTTCTATAGTGGGTATCGCCTACATCACAGAGCTTTTCATAGCCTGGTACTCCGGCTATATGTATGAGCAGTTTGCTTTCTACAATCGTGCACTAGGCAAGTACTGGTGGGCATATTTTATGATGATGAGCTGCAACGTGCTCTCTCCACAGGCCTACTGGTTCAAACCGGCACGCCGCAACCTGTGGGTTACTTTTGGTCTGTCTATTTTCGTAAATATCGGTATGTGGTTCGAGCGTTTCGTGATCATCGTTACCTCTCTGGCAGATGACTTTCTGGTATCCAGCTGGGCATACTTCCAGCCTACGTGGGTAGATATCGCGATCTTCATCGGCTCTATTGGCCTCTTCATGACACTGTTCCTCTTGTTCTGCCGCTTCTTCCCTGTGATCGCTATCGCAGAGGTCAAGTCTATCTTCCGTACCTCATCGGCTACGGCCAAGGCTGAGCGTGCTAAAGAGCTGGGTCAGAGCAGTGGTGGCTTTGTAGGCCTCACTACATTTGGTATCCTGGACAAAG
Organism: Bacteroidota bacterium; assembly: GCA_018267365.1. Taxonomy (GTDB): domain Bacteria; phylum Bacteroidota; class Bacteroidia; order Chitinophagales; family LD1; genus UBA1941. Next base: position 91,716 of record JAFDYQ010000012.1, read on the forward strand.
ATGCCAAGCAATAAATCAGTAATCGTAAAATCAGTAATTCTGTAAATAAAGAAAGATGGGTGCAGTAAAACAAAGCAACAATTTCGTACTCGGTCTCTGGGATCATGAGGAGGTGTTCCTCCACGCTATAGAGCACATCCGCCACGACGGACTGGAGATATATGAGACACTGACGCCATTCCCGGTCCATGGCCTGGAGGAGGCGCTAGGCTACCGCCAGACCCGCCTGCATACCGCCGGTTTTCTTTTTGGTGCTACCGGTACCACCCTTGCACTGTCATTTATGACATGGGTGATGGCTTTCAACTATCCTCTGAACTTTGGTGGCAAGCCATACTGGCCGCTGCCCTCGTTCATACCGATCACGTTTGAGCTCACCGTCCTCTTCTCTGCATGGGGCATGGTGCTCACCTACTGCGTGCGCAATAAGCTGATCCCGGGCTATGTACCGCGCATCTATGAGCCACGCACTACAGATGATCGCTTTGCGCTCGTATTTGACATAGAGGGCAAGAGCAGCGAGGAGATCGAAAAGATCAAGTCTCTCTGCAATGGCAACGGCGCCGTAGAAGTAAAGAACCGCACTTTCAAAGACGGCGAATAAGCACTCCCGTAGAGATGCAATATGTTGCATCTTCACAAACGAAAAAAACTGAAGGAACCGGACCTCTGAAGCAAAACGAACAGAAAGAAGCTCAATAAGAATAAGAGAATGAGAAAGCAAATCATAAACGTAGCACTGGTAGCAGCCTCTCTGGCGCTGCTCTCATCATGCGGTTTTGACCCTAAAAAACCGGGCCGTGTGTACATGCCGGACATGACCTACTCAAATGCGCTGGAGACCTACGCTCCGAGCGTGATAGTCAATGAGGATGGTGACTCCGTATCTACGCGCAAGCCTGTAGCCGGTACGATCCCGCGTGGCTGGATACCTGCAGATGAGAAGATCAGGACAAATGAGGCATACCTCATGTCCTATATGTCAAAGAGCTACTTCACCCATGACCCTGCTAAATGGCAGGAGGAGTATGACAAGGCCGGCGCTATGCTGAAGGACCCGCTGGAATATACCGACGAGAATAAAGCAGCGGGCTCCAAGCTATACAATACGCACTGCATCAACTGCCACGGTGCCGCCGGTAATGGCCAGGGCAACCTCGTAGTACTGGAAGATGGATCTGATGGCCCGTACACCGCTGTACCACCGGACTATAAGAAGAGGCTCCCTGAGATAAAGGATGGCAATATTTTCTATTCTGTCAGTTATGGCAAGGGTATGATGGGACCATACGGATATTCTCTGAATGTGACCGAAAGATGGCAGGTAATACACTATATCAAGAGTCTGGCTGGCATAGATGGCGCAGCTACAGGTGCTGGTGCGGCCAAGGAAGGAGACAAGAAGGATGCAAAGTCTGAAGCTGGAAAAACAGAAGATAAAAAAGCAACGAAGAGGGGATAATTACCCAAAAGTAACAGAGACAAACAAAGACAGCAGATCACAGTTAATTTTTAAAGATATGGTAGAAAAATTTGAATTTGACAGCAAACTGAAAAGGAACCTCTTCATCATGATGGGAGTGGGGCTTCTCGGCCTTGTATGGGCCTTCTTTGCAAACGGCCTGCATGATAACCACAGCCGTTTTTGGTCAAATATCCTCCTGAATACCTATTACTTCACTGGTATAGGTATCTTTGGTATCTTCTTTGCTGCGGCCAATCAACTCGGATATTCTGGCTGGATCACGCTGGTCAAGAGAATATATATGTCGCTCTCCGGCTTTATAGTGGTGGGTGCTGTTTTCACTGCCTTGATCATCGGCGGCGTATGGGCCGGCTATCACAATCTCTACGAGCACTGGTCCGTAGCTGAAAACTTAAAAGAACTGCCAAACGTTAAGCAGTCATTCTTTGCCAAACCGTTTTGGACGATCCGCATGGCGATCTATTTTGCTCTCTGGATACTCATAGGCAAGGCAGTGGTCAACGCAATCAATGCAAAGAATATCGGTGACCAAAAGGTCTACAAACGCTCTAAGCTGATGGCGGCCCTCTGGATCGTAATCTTTGCCGTATCTGAGTCTTTTGTGAGCTGGGATATGGTCATGAGCCAGGATCCGCACTGGTACTCTACGCTCTTCGGCTGGTACAATTTTTCCAGTTACGGTTCTGGAGCCTTTGCTATGGCCATCCTCCTTGTTATCTTCCTTAAATCCAGGGGTTATCTAAAGCAGGTAAATGAAAACCATATCCATGATATGGGCAAATACATGTTTGCTTTCGCCATTTTTTGGACTTATCTCTGGTTTGATCAGTTTATGCTTCAGTGGTATGCCAATGTTCCAGAAGATACAAACTACTGGGTCAAAAGGTTTGATGTGCCACTCTTCAAATGCATGATATATGTCGCACTGGTGATCAACTTCGGTGCACCGCTTCTTCTCTTCATGACCAAAGCTTCTAAAAGGAACCTGAAAGTAGCTGCATTCATTTCAATACTGGTGGTTTTCGGCCACTACATAGACTTCTTCAATATGACCATGTTTGAACCAAACCTGATACCTGCCGGTACAGAGGCGTGCTGCACTAAGGGTAAAGGCAAAGAAGGTGAGAAAAAAGAAGCTGCTGCTGAGACCAAGGGTACTGTACTCTACGCTCAGGCTGATGCCGGTACTGCCAAAGGTACTGTAGGCAAAACGGTAGTGACTCCGGAAAAGGGCTCTACAGATGCAAATACTGCCGAAGGCCAGTCAGCTAATGAAGCTGCTGCGCAGACCGAGCGCGAGGCAAAGGAAACTAAAACAGAGGAAGCCAAAGGTGAAACCAAGGCCTGCTGTGCAGGTATGGGCAAGGGTGAATGCAAAGAGCATATGGCTGAGTGCAAAGAGGGTAAGGAAGGAGAGGAGGCTTGCTGCGGCCTGCAGACCAAGGCTTCTCTGGGCCTGCCTGAGATACTGACTTTCGTCGGCTTCCTCGGCATGTTCCTTTATATGTTTTTCAACGAGTTCTCTAAGGATAGCACATTCAATGAAAATGATCCGTATCTCAAGGAGAGCCTCCGTCACCATGTAGAGTATGCATAAGCCGCTGGAGTCGTTATATTTGCACCGGACCTGAAAACAAAAAAAGTAAAAGACTAGTTTCTAGTAGTTGAGTAAGAAATTATAAGGAAATCAATAAAGAAAAATCATGTTAGCATTTGTCACTTTTGCATTGATCGTATTGTTCTTCACAGTATTGGTCCTCATAGGCAAGACCAACGAACTGTCTGAAGACATAGCCGGCAAAGGCATGAACTATGACGCCAAGAGCAAGTGGAATGGATACCTGCTCCTGGGCTTCGTCATAGCCTTTTTCATCAGCATCGTCTATCAGGTCAAGCTACTGGCACCTATCATGATCCCCAAGTCAGCCTCATACCATGGCGAGAAGACGGATAACCTGTTCTATGTGACACTGTTCTTCATGACGATAGTTTTCATTCTTACTCAGTTTGCTCTTTTCTACTTTGCCTACAGGTACAATCAGAGCAAGAATAAGAAAGCGTATTTCTACTCTCACAATAACAAGCTGGAAGTGATCTGGACCGTGATCCCTGCTATCGTACTCGCCGTACTGGTAGTGATGGGTATGAGGGTTTGGTTCCAGATATTTGATGTAGAGTCTCGTGACAAAAATCCGCTCGTAGTAGAGGTCACTGCAAAGCAGTTTCAGTGGATGGCACGCTATCCCGGTGCCGATGGCAAGTTTGGGCACCGTGTGCTGGATACAGCTCATATCACTCCGACCAATGAGCTCGGTATAGACTGGACTGATCCAAATAGCCACGATGACTTCTGGTCTGACAAGCTGGTATTCATCAAAGACAAGCCGGTACTCGTGAAGCTCGGTGCGCTCGACGTGATCCACTCATTCTATCTGCCTCACTTCCGTGTCAAGATGGACTGCGTGCCCGGTATCCCTACCCAGTTCTACTTTACACCAAAGTACACTACAGAGGAGATGCGCGAATACCTGAAGTCCCTCCCATGGTGGAATACGATCAACCCTGAGACCGGTGAGCCTCGCTGGAAGACCTTCAAGTATGAGCTCGCTTGTACAGAGATCTGCGGCCGCTCTCACTACGGTATGCAGAAAGAAGTAGTAGTAGTAAAAGACCAGGCTGAGTACGATGAGTGGATGAAGAAGCAGACACCGATCTATGTAGCGCCCAAATCTGAATCAGCCTCTGTAGATACTGCTGCAGCACCTGCTACTGCTGTATCAGACAGTACCGGCAAAGAAGCTCCTAAATCCGGCAAACCGGTAGCAGCCTTGATCAAAAAATAAGAATCATAAACTAAAAAATAGCAGTGCTATTTTGCACACTAATAAATATCAATAAGAAGTAGTCATGAGTGCTCACACAACAACAACCGCCGACGTACACGGGCATGTGGATACAGACCACATCCACGGGCATGAACACCATCATGAGCCTACCTGGCTCGAGACGTATGTGTTCTCTACCGACCACAAGACGATCGCCAAGCAGTTCCTTATCACAGGTATGTTTTGGGGTATCGTAGGTGGCTTGCTTTCAGTGCTTTTCCGTCTGCAGCTCGGCTGGCCTAATGATACCTTCCCTTTCCTGGAGTCTTTTCTGGGCAAGTGGGCTGAGGGCGGCAAGATCAGCAATGAGTTTTATCTCGCTATGGTCACTATGCACGGTACCATCCTTGTATTTTTCGTACTCACAGGAGGTCTGTCAGGTACATTTGCTAACCTGCTCATACCATACCAGATAGGTGCACGCGACATGGCCTCCGGCTTTATCAATATGCTCTCATATTGGTTCTTCTTCGCTGCCTCTGTAGTGCTCTTCATCTCATTCTTCCTTCAGACTGGTCCTGCATCAGGTGGCTGGACAGCATATCCTCCTCTGAATGGTCTCCGCGATATCTCTATCAATAAGGGCTCAGGCCTGGGATTTGATATGTGGGCGCTGGCTATGACTTTCTTCATCGTATCATCCCTGCTCGGCGGTCTCAACTATGTAGCTACTATCCTCAACCTCCGTACGAAGGGTATGAGCATGATGAAGCTCCCGCTCACTATCTGGGCTTTTATGTTTACGGCTATCCTCGGTATCCTGTCATTCCCGGCGCTCCTGGCCGGTGTGGCGCTCCTCGAGTTTGACCGTCTGCTCGGCACTTCTTTCTACCTGAATATGATCGTGGTAAATGGCCACCTGCTCGACTATAGGGGCGGCTCTCCGATCCTGTACCAGCATTTGTTCTGGTTCCTGGGTCACCCGGAGGTATATATCATCATCCTGCCTGCCATGGGTATCGTGTCTGAGGTACTGTCTGTACACAGCCGCAAGCCTATCTTTGGCTATCGTGCTATGGTGGTATCTATCATGGCTATCGTGGTTATCTCCTTCCTCGTATGGGCGCACCACATGTTTGTGACAGGTCTCAATCCAAACCTCGCTGCGGTGTTTGTACTCTTTACACTCCTCATCGCAGTACCATCAGCTATCAAGGTGTTTAACTGGATCGGCACTATCTGGAAGGGTAGTGTGCGTCTCTCTGTGCCGATGATGTTTGCTATCGGCTTCGTGTCTATGTTCATCTCCGGTGGTCTCACCGGCCTGATGCTGGGTAACTCACCTATCGATATCCAACTCCACGATACATATTTCGTTGTAGCGCACTTCCACATTGTAATGGGTGTAGCAGCCTTCTTCGGTATGTTTGCAGGCGTTTACCACTGGTTCCCCCGCTTCTACGGCCGGTTTATGAATGACACTCTCGGTTACATTCACTTCTATGTGACTCTGATCGGTGGTTATGCTATCTTCTTCCCTATGCACTTTATGACAGGTCTCCCTCGTCGTTACTATACTTTCGCAAACTTTGAGACCTTCAATAACTTCAACTTCCTGACTCAGTTTATCTCTATCGCTGCGATAGTCGTATTCATCGCGCAGCTGATATTTGTAGTAAACTTCTTCTATAGCATCTTCAACGGCCGCAAGGTAGATGTAGAACGCACAGAAGATGGTCATACCTACGGCAACCCATGGGAAGGTACCACGCTGGAGTGGACTGCGCCTATCGAGCGCATACATGGCAACTGGGCCGGTGAGATACCTGCTGTACACAGGTGGCCATATGACTATAGTGTAAATGACAAGCCATATATCTCTCAGAATACGCCTCTGGCGCCTGGTGAAGTAGAGCATACCTAAATTTTAGTAAGAATCAGTATCACATCATCGTGCAAAAAGTACATGCCATAGAAAAGCAACCAGGGCTGCTCACGCAGAAGCTGAGGGACTACGCAGCACTGACCAAAATAAGGCTCAGCCTGACCGTGGGTATCTCTGCTGCGTTGGGCTACCTCTTTGGTGCAGATCTGCATGCTATACACTGGGCGGGTTTTGGCCTGTTCTTCGTGGCTGGCCTCATGGTCACCTGCGCCTCCAATGTGCTCAATGAGATCATAGAGAAAGACTCTGACAAGCTGATGGAGCGCACCATGGGCCGTCCGCTGCCTATGGGCACTATGACGGTAGCAGAGGCCATGCTCTCTGCCGGTATACTCGGTGTAGTAGGCGTACTGATACTGGCCTTCCAGTTTAACCTCACTGCCGGAGTACTGGCTGCAGTATCGCTGCTGTCATATGCTTTCATCTACACACCGCTCAAGAAGGTTTCTTCTATCGCAGTATTCGTAGGTGCCATACCGGGCGCACTGCCTCCTATGATCGGCTATGTATGTGCCAGTGGCAAAGGTGAGGTAGACTACTTTGTAGCCATCTCCCTGTTTGCTATACAGTTTCTGTGGCAGTTTCCTCACTTCTGGTCCATCGGTTGGATCCGTTTTGATGAATACCAGAATGCCGGTATCAATATGATGCCGTCTGCCTCCGGCAAAACGCGTATGTCTGCTATACACTCTGTGATCTATTGTGCTGGTCTGCTGATCGTTTCTATGGTACCGTATTTCATGGGATGGATTGGTATCATCTCAGCAGGTGTGATAGCAGCCTGTGGTGCTGTATTTCTCTGGCTGGCTCTGGAGCACTATCAGAAGTGTACAGATGCCTCTGCCAAAAAAGTGCTTTACACATCTTTCCTTTACCTGCCGGTAGTACAGCTGGCACTGGTACTGGGCCGGATGTAATAAAAAATGATTGGATTTTCCCGAAAGGGAAAAATATATAAAGTATGAATCGTACTATAGCGATGAAGAGTGGTGAGGATGGATACATGCAGGAGCTGAAAGGCACTACGGAGTATACCGGAGTGCACCCGCAGAAGTTTGCCCTCTGGCTCGGCATGGCTAGTATGACAATGTTCTTTGCAGCACTGACGAGTGCGCTGATCCTGAAGAAGGGAGACTTTAAAAGCTGGGAAAACTTCCGCCTGCCTTCTATCTTCATGGCCAGCACAGCGGTCATCATCGGGGTGAGCATAGCTATGCACGCAGCGCTGATCAGCTACAGAAGGGCCAGGTTTTCTGCCTTCAGGTGGCTCTTCACACTGGGCTTTGTACTGGCAGTGGCCTTCCTGCTGATGCAGTGGCTGGGTTTTCGCGCACTGGCGGCTATGGGCTTTCCACTCACGGGCAATATCGCAGGGCAGTTTGTCTACCTGATGGCCATCGTACACGGAGCGCACATAGTGATAGCACTGCTGGTCACAGGTATCGTACTGATACTGGCCATCCGTGCGCGCCGCGATCCGCTCTATGAGCTGAAGGATGTGATCAACCCAAAGCGCAAGCTGCATATGGAGTTGCTCGTGACCTTCTGGCACTACATAGACATCGTCTGGATATACCTCTATCTGTTCTTGTATTTCAATTACAGATAGGACATAGGAGAGAAGAAGCTGAGAAGAAAGAAAAGTCGAAAGACTGAATTGAATTTGAAATTGAATTGAAACAAGGAATCGCCTGTCGTAGGCAGTAGGTTCTTCCCTCACCCTCGGAGAGAGAAGACGCCGAAGGCAGATGGGTGACGTCGTATTTAAACAGAAAATAAAAAGCAACAATGGCATCTGCTACAGTAGAACAAGGTCACGGAGTAGTATCAGAGCGCGAGCTCTGGAAGGGCGGGCGGTCCCCGTTTGGCATCAGCTATGGCAAGGTAATGATGTGGTACTTCCTCATCTCAGATACCTTTACCTTCGCATCATTCCTGATCACCTACGCATCGCTACGTTTCACCCAGAGCCTCTCATGGCCCAATCCTGCTGAGGTATTCAGCTCTATACCGCTGTCTATCTTTGAGGGTGTCAAGGCTCCGCTCGTATTCGTCAGCTTTATGACATTCCTCCTCATCGTCAGCTCCTACACTATGGTACGTGCGGTACAGGAGGGCTATCGTATGGACCGCTGGGGCGTGATCAAGTTTCTGATCCCCACTATCATCTGCGGTCTTATGTTTCTCGGCTGCCAGTACCTGGAGTGGTCTCACCTCATCGCTGAGGGTATGACACCTACACATGCAGCAGACGTGACCAAGGTGGTCAACTTCGGCCAGCTCTTCTTCATCATCACAGGCTTTCACGGCCTCCACGTATTCGGTGGCGTACTGCTCAATACCTGGCTGCTCGTAGCTACATGGAACCGCACCTTTGAAAAGCGCGGTCACTATGAGATGGTAGAAAAGCTCGGCCTCTACTGGCACTTTGTAGATCTGGTGTGGGTATACGTATTCCTCTGCTTTTACCTGCTCTAATATCGTTAACCAAGAAATTGTATTTGTCTGAATACTTAATACTAACTACTAAATACTAATATGGAACAACATACAGATATACCAGAAGGCCACCTGCACCTCTCGGATGCCGAGTATTCTCATGGCAAGGGTGAGGTACTCAAGACGATCATCATCCTGTCTATCGTGACAGTGGTGGAGGTAGGTGTAGCGATCACATACGATCACTTCAACCCGACCGGCGGCAACTTCAAATGGCTCATCAACCTCTTCATGGCTGTCATGTCAGTAGTGAAGGTGGTATACATCATGGGCACCTTTATGCACCTCAAGAATGAAACACGCGGTTTCTTCCTGACCTGCATCCTTCCGTTCTCATTCCTTATATGGGCTATCATCGCCTTCGCCTATGAGGGTGGCTCATGGCAGCACATGCGCAGCCTGCTGAATGTATTTTAAGAGATAAGCAATCCAAGCCTATAACCGATCCCTGCCTCACGAGGCAGGGATTTTTATTTTCTGATACGTCTCATTCCTCGTCTCACGTCTCAAGTCTCATGTCTCTTTTTCACTGTGCCCGCGCATATTTCCACCCGTCATAGATCAATGCACCCGCCAGCACCGCAGACGCTATGAGCATAGCGTCCAGACCAATTACCGAATACGTGATGCCCCCGGCGGTACAACCTCCAAAGAAAGCCGTGATGATAGTAAAGCGCAGTCCGATAGAGGCGCGCAGCTTGCGGCGCTTGTCAGCCTCATGATAGAAGAATAGCTGGCCCACCTCTATACCCAGGTCGGTGAAAAGACCCGTAAGATGCGTGGTACGCACCACAGCACTGGAGATGATCGTCACCAGTGAGTTCTGCAGGCCCATGGCAAAGAGCAGGCAGCATGATAGCTCAGTGGTATAGGCAAAATTGTGCTCTACCGGTACGAGCGCTGCTATGGTGATGATCGTGATCTCTATAGCCACCGGCACGAGGTATACGAAGCGGGCATTGCGTCGCGATATGAACTCTACCAGCGCACTGGCAAAGACAGACCCGAGGAAAAAGGCAAAGATAAATGCCAGGTACTCCAGCGCCACGGCATAGTCGCGTCGTAGCATACCCTGCGCAAAGAAGGCAAAGTGGCCCGTCACATTGGTCGTGAGCGTCTCTACAGCAAAGAACCCGCACACATTCACCACACCCGCCACAAAGGATAGCAGGCCCGCCAGCTGCAGATTGTGTCGCAAGGTACGTGTCTGGCCGTGATGATGGAGCATGCAGCTAATTTAAACGATTTGCTTTTTCCTCGCTATCCATTCATCCTCATTTATCTGCATGTGCCCTTATCATCCCTGCGTCTCCGCGCCCTGTGGTAAAATAGTTTTCGCGTTTCCCCGCTTTTGGGGTTTAAGGTATCCCTCAATACTTCTTATTCTTAAAGATCGTCAGCAGCATCCGCAGCCCCAGTATATTGGCCAGCACAAAGCCTATCCCGCCCGGTATGGAGATATGCAGGTACAGCGGCGGGAACTTCACAGCTATCAGTATAGCACTCGCCATCAGTATGCACCCTATGATAAAACCTCCCGCTATCCGATTGCTCGCCAGGTCTATTTTATGTGTGAGGTCATTCAGCCCCTCGTGCTCGATGGTCACTTTGGTCTCGCCGCGTTTCAGCTTGCCCAGTATCTCGCGCAGATCACGGGGCAGATTGGTCAGCAGGGTAGGGAGGTCCTTAGATGCTTCAAAGAGGTTCTTCATCAGCTGCGCCGGGGTGAAGGCCTGCCCCAGCGTCTTTTTGATGTGTGGTGTCAACTCATCTATGATGTTCAGCTTCGGGTCCAGCCTGCGGCCTACGCCCTCTATAGTGATGAGGCTCTTGGATAGCAGAAAGTAATCTGCCGGCATGTGGATGTTATACTTATTGACAAAATCCAGCAGGCGGGTGAAAAGCTCTGCCATATCTACCTGGTCTGCCGGCAGTGCATGATAGTCACTGATCAGCTCCTCCACCTCATACTCGAAGGTCCTGCTGCCCTCAAACTGCTGGCTCACCGCTATATTTTTCAGTCCCCATATGAGGCTGGCAGAGTCGCGTGCTGTGACACCATACACGATGTCTGCAAAGAACTCCACGTCACTCTTCAGCACCGTACCCATCATACCAAAGTCTATGAAACAGATCTTATTATCCGGCATGGCAAATAGATTGCCGGGGTGCGGGTCTGCATGAAAGAAGCCATGCTCAAATATCTGCTGGAAGAGCGAGTAGATGCCATTCTTAGCCAGCATGTGGGGATCATCACCTATGCGCTCTATGCCTTTATTGTCATAGGGATGCACACCGTCTATATACTCCATGGTGAGCAGCTTCTTGGTAGTATATGCCGAGTAGTATTTGGGCACCATCACTATCTCGCTGTTGCGAAAGTTTTGCGCGAAGCGCTGCAGGTTGTAGCCCTCGTGCATCAGGTTCAGCTCTTTGTAGATCGCCGTCTCAAAGGCCTTCACGATGCCGACAGGATCGAGCTGCTCCAGTATGTGCCGCTCGGCCAGCTTGCCGGCCATAAACTTCATAATGCGGATATCCAGCTCTATGGTCTCGATGATATCCGGGCGGCGTACTTTGAGTATCACCTCCTCACCACTCTTGAGCGTGGCCTTATGTACCTGTGCTATCGAGGCACTGGCAAAGGGCTTTGCGTCAAAGTGACTGAAGACCGTGTGGATCTTGTGGCCGGTCTCTTCCTCTATGATCTGCCTGGCCACCTCACCCGGAAACGGCGGCACGTGCGATTGCAGTTTCTCAAACTCCTCTACCAGCTCTACCGGTATCACATCGGGCCGGTTGCTGAGTATCTGTGCAAACTTGATATATGCTGTGCCAAGTTCCTCTACGGCCAGGCGCATGCGCTCCCACTTGGTCTGCTCGTGTATGTGCTGCACCGTCTGCTCGGAGAGAAATGCCTCTAGTACACGCGCCCGCAGCGAGACGCCGGCATCGGCCAGTATATCCTGGAAACCATACTTGACCAGTATGTTTACTATCTCACGGTAGCGCCGCAGTACTTTAAAGTTCAGGGACATTGTCAGCAGTTAGATCGGGAGTTAGGTAATCGTGACAAGGCAATTTTCAATATATCAAATCTATCTGTGCGGCTGCGAAGAAAGACTGATAAAAGTCATAATATAAAAAATCTTTGTCATGTTTCTATATCATGATGCCGGCTACTTTTCGGTTTCAAAACAGATATTATGAAAAAGAGGATCATACTGGCCATGGAGGGTGACCGCTTAGCCACCTCCGCACTGCGCTACGCTATAGATATAGCCAAAGACTCCGGATCTGTGCTCATAGGTGTCTTCCTGCGTGACCTGAAGTATGCCGGCTTTACCTATGCTACTATGCTCGGCACTGATACCACTGGTTATGCAGTATTGGGCCAGGCAGAAAAGGCCGCTACAGAAAAGAACATCGGGACCTTTGAGCAGAAGTGCAGTGCGGCAGGTGTGTCACATCATGTACTGATGGCTCAGGATGCCCCCATAGGCGCCCTGATAGAGGAGAGTGCCTTTGCAGACCTGATCATCACCGATGCGCGCATGAATATATCGAGCCTGCTGCCCGATGCGCCCAGCTCCAGCCTGCGCGACATACTGGTAGATGCGCACTGTCCCATTCTCATAGTGCCCAATACATATCGGAGTATCAGGCACACCACTCTATCTTACGATGGTAGCCCAGCCAGTGTCTATGCCCTGAGGGCATTCCGCTATATATTCCCGGAATGGGCAGATCATCGCACAACACTGCTCAGTGTGGTAGATAAAAAGGAAGGCACACACCTCAAGGACAATAACACCATACGCGAACTCACCGATACGCACTACCCCAATATCAAATACCAGGTGCTCAAAGGGGAGCCCACCACAGCCATCACTAAATACATGAAGAAAGACGGCGCAGACTCTGTGATCGTGATGGGCGCCTATGGTCGCAATGCCCTCTCGCGCCTCATGCACCAGAGCCTGTCCAACGCCCTGATCAAAGAAGCCAAAGTGCCCATCTTCATTGCCCATCAGTAGGAGGGGAGCGTTACTCTTGTGTTTTGATATACTGAGCGGAGCTAAACATCTCTGCATATCCGCACCTTTTGCGGTGTACCTGTATTCCTATGTTACTATGTTTTTATGCGGTTCGGGAAGTAGTATTTGTACTATCTTCATTATCACTAAACCTGTCGCGCATGCCTCAGACCCGACTCCCCGATATACCACCACAGTACCAGACCGTCATGCCCTATCTCATCCTCAAGGATGCCGGTAGTTTCATCTCCTTTATGAAAGAAGTCTTCGCTGCCGAGGAAACCTACAAGGTTCTCCGCGATGAGGAGTCCACCATCATCATGCACGCCGAGATCATGACCGGTGGCAGTACCATCATGCTGGCCGATGCTACCGACCAGTACCCGCCGCGCACAGCCGGCCTCTTCATCTACGTGGCAGATGCAGATGTCACCTATGCAGCCGCTCTAGCTGCAGGGGCGCAGAGCATCATGCCGCCTGCAGATATGCCCTATGGCCGCAGCTGCGGTATCACAGATGCCTGGGGCAATAGCTGGTGGCCCACCACACCGCCCAAGCCATAAGCCATGCATATCAGCCGCATATTGCTCTGGGTGCTTATCTTCTCGCTCGTGGCCAGCGGCGCGGTAGGCATCGCCATTTTCCTCTTCGCAGATTTCAACCCACGCGAGATGAAGATCCTCTTTAGTACACTGGATATCGGCGCGTGCAGCCTCGCGGGCCTCTGCTGCGCTACTATCTGGGAGACCCGCTACAAGTGGTTTTCCATCTTAGGCATCAGCATCGTGGCCATCACCATGAGCCTGCTGCTCTATACCATCTGGTGGTGGGAGCGACTGGAGAACTTCAACCTCGTGCTCACCTTTGTCATCCTCTCTGCTACCTGCTCTCACATAGCGCTCACACTCCTCACTCAGACACCCACGCGACTCGTATCATGGGTACTGGGTTTCACGGTCTTCTTTATAGCTGTGCTGGGTGTCATGCTCATCGTGCTAGTCTGGCATGACGATATCAGCGAGGCCTTCTACCGCCTGCTCGGCGTCTGCGGTATACTCGATGTGCTCGGCACCATCATCTCGCCCATCCTTAGTCGTACGCAGCGCTTTGAAGATGTCATGGAGGAGGGCTAAGAATAGAGAATAGGGAATAGAAGCGGCTCACATTATTGCAATCTGTAATTCTGTAAATCCGCAACTCCGTAAATCAGTACACGGCTTTCGTCTAGCGTCTATCGTCTGGTATCTGGTGTCTCACCTAAACATTCACCTCTGACCTCCATGCACTCGCCTCACTTTTTTGCCATCTTTTGAGTGAATGCGCACCTTTGGTTTACCGCAGTGAGAGAGCGGTTACGTTTTTCGTTTTGGTAAAGATAGGTACACGGTCTCAGGGCTGTTTTTAAGAATTCAGTGGTTATTTATGTGTAAAGGGCCGATGCCGAAAAGCATCGGTCTTTTTTGTGCCCCTCGGAGAGGTATTTATGGCCATTCATCTCCCTCTTTCCCGCCTTAGCTTGACTCAGAGACAGCATTTTTCCCTTATATGTATGTGCTAAAAAGCTCAATGTAAAATTTAAATGCTTTATAAATCAATAAATTACATTTTTTATTAGTACTTTGTATTGCATAATACAGGCCAATGAATATATCTTTGCATTAGAAATTATCATTCTAAACCAACTAAACACCACATATCATGAAAAAGATACTGATCGCACTCGTTTTCGCAGCCACTACAGCCACCGCCTTTGCCGGTACCTATCACACAGCTCCTGTGCTCACCGCTGAGCAGCGCGTCACCTACGAGGTGCGCTCACAGCTGATCATCCCTCCGGTGCTCATGGAGGTGCCTGGCGACTACCGCGCGGAAGTCCACTTTCACATAGCAGACGGTGGCAGGGTAGCAGTAGATGAGGTAGTCTCTGACAATGAGATACTCGTCAAGAGCCTCCGCAATCAGCTCCGTGGCTATACCGTGAGCACAGAGGGGCTCGATACTAAAAGCAGCTATAAAGTCAACGTGACCTTCCGCGTGGCAGCAGCTGACCGGGACAACTACTAAGCCTATACCAACTCATACAAGAACCATAGGAGAGTGTGGTACTTGTTTCGTCGGGAATTAGGATTACGACGGGGCGCAGCGCAAGCTGCGCCTTTTCTATTTTTAATGTTGTCCCGTCCTGAAATAAGTTGACACAAAAGTTGACTTATATAATGAATTCAAAG
>JAFDYQ010000013.1 GCA_018267365.1 Bacteroidota bacterium
TTTACCCTCCAAACCCTGCCTACCGTCAGGCAGGCTCCCTAAAATAGGGAGGCTTTAATGCAAGGAGTTTTGTGGTGGATTTTGTTTTTGAACCGGAGATAGCTCCTTGCCTTATGCCCTGCCCAGGGTATCCAGCATATACTGGTGGCACCAGTAGCGGAAGGTGTCGAGGGCGTCGGCCTGCTGCGAGGGATCGCGGCGGTCATGCTTTACTATACCGCCGCTGTCATCTACCATCACATGCTCCATATCATAGATCAGGCCTTTGGCTTTCTCCTCATGTATGGTCACTTTGCTGCGCTGTAGCACAGAGTTGACCAGCACCTGCGTATCGCGCACGGAGGGATTGCTGCGGGGTACGCGGCACTGGGTGGCTGTCACATCCAGTACCCGGCGTATGATGGTGTAGTAGTTTTGATTGTCAGGTACCATAGCAGAGCCATTCTGGCCGCTGGCATCGCCGGTCACTCTGTAGACGCCATGAGGGTAGCGCTCTTTGATCACCTTGCACAGCGAGGCTATATCAGAGTTGGCCAGCTTGATGGTCTCCAGCACGCGTACCTCATCGTCTATATGCTGTATCACAGAGCAGCAGATAGGGTTGCGGTTAAAGTCAAAGGAGAGGTGCAGCTCTGCAGCCGGGTCGGCCTGCGGCCTGCCCAGGTGGCGGTCACGGTCAAAGGCATATGCCCAGAGTTTATTGCGATCGGTCAGGTCGGTCCAGTCGCCCTGTATGAACTGATGCTGGAAGCGCTCATCCAGCTGGCCCCAGGTGCGCCACTGCTCAGATGTCACAAAGGCATTGTCACTCGGCAGGGCGGTCATGTAGTAGTAGGGCGCTTTCAGCTCGCCGCGCACGTAGAGGTCGTGCACCTTGGGCTTGATCCAGCGCTGGGTGGGATTGAAGGTGGCGAGGGTGATGGGAGCGGGCATATCATCTATATACCAGCTGCCTATGCGCGAGCAGCCCATCTGCCACAGCTCGGGCGAGAGCTCCTCTACCTGCTCGTACAGGATGCCATTGGTCTCCAGGCCGAGGAGGTCTGTGAGGTCAGGGTCGTGCGCCAGGTTCTCGCCCTTGAAAAATATCTTGCTGCCATTTGGTTTGTAGGTCACGTGATAGTTGGACCGGTTGCGACACCACTCCCAGTCGTCGTCCTGGCCTATGATCTTGAGAAAGGAGGGGATGGTCGTGCTCTCCAGCGCGGGAAAGTCCTTGCGGAAGATGTGCCAGCGGGAGTTTTTGTACCGCCGGGCCAGCTGCACGAAGATGGAGAGGGAGACGAAGGTCTTGCCGCCGCGTATGGCGCCGCCGTAGAAGAGGTAGCGGTACTCATTGCCGCCAGAGGCGGATGCCAGGGCCAGCTGGTAAAAGGCGCATTGTTTGGGATTGCGGATCAGGTCCACAGAGGGGGAGGGGCGTTTCATAGATCAGTTGGTTTTGAAGTTTTTTTGCGCGGGAGCGCGGCAGGGATGCCGGTGTATGATATTGCTATCTATTGCAAATATAGCAAAAAATGGCAATAATTTAGTAGAGAGTTATTCACTTTGGGGAGGTGTCTGTTTTGCTAGTCCCGATTGACCACTCCCATCAGCCCCGCCTACCGGCAGGCAGGCTTCGGCAGTTTCCCTCTCCTAAATCAGGAGAGGGAAGCACTGATCGTGTGTAATGTGTTTTTTTGGGGTGCTGGCAACTGCGCCGTCGTCGGTCACTGACCAACGACGCGATGGGAGAGGGCTACATAAGCTCTTTCGGATTTGCAATCCGAAAGTATAGTAACCGTGGATTTTAAATCCACGGCTAGCGGAGTTCGGGATTACAAATCCCGGACAGCAGGTTTGCTGGCCCCGATTAACCACTCCCATCAGCCTTCGGCAGCTTCCCTCTCCTAAATTAGGAGAGGGAAGCACTGATTGTGTGTAATGTGTTTTTTTGGGGTGCTGCCAATAAGCTCTTTCGGATTTGCAATCCGAAAGTATAGTAACGGTGGATTTAAAATCCACGGATAGCGGAGTTCGGGATTACAAATCCCGAACAGCAGGTGGTGCTGCCAATAAGCTCTTTCGGATTTGCAATACGAAAGTATAGTAGCGGTGGATTTTAAATCCATGGCTAGCGGAGTTCGGGATTACAAATCCCGAACAGCAGGGTGTCTGAAGGTGGATTATATGCGCCTAGCATTTGTTGCAAGTCGGGCAACTAGCAACGAAGGGAGTACTATTGGCGTGCTGTTATTGTGCTTTAGGCTGCTGTCTCAAATACCCCTGGCCCCCTTAGTAAGGGGGAGTGTCAGCCTTTATTCTGTGAGGGTAAATGTGTTCTACGAAGTTTTTGATGCCTTACATTTATTTAAAATCCACGGTTAGCAGAGTTCGGGATTATAAATCCCGAAAAGCAGATTTTTATAACGTTAATTAGTGCAAATATAGCAAAAAGTAGCAATGGTTTAAGTCCTAACTTATCCTCCTGGCCGTGGCGGCCATAAACTAAAACACGCTTTTATACGTATAATACACAGCAGATCCGCTTGTGTCGTTTTTGTAAAAGGTATAACTTTAGCTGTATGAAAAGGTATGCTGCTCTGGCCATCTGTGGGATCATGATCGTGACGCTGGTTTCCTTTGCTCCGGCGGGCCGCACGCGCGTTATCTTCTTTGGAGATAGTATCACCTACTTTGGCGCACAGCCGGGTGGCTATATACCGCTGATGCGCGCCATGCTGCAAGACAGCGGGCGCGGCAGCCAGTATGAGCTGCTGGGTGCCGGCATAGGGGGCAATAAAATATATGACCTCCTCTTTAGGGTAGATAGTGATGTGATAGCCCGCCGCCCCGACATCGTCTATATATTCATAGGTGTGAATGATGTCTGGGCCAAATCAACCGTTCATACCGGCACGGATGCAGACAGGTTTGACCGGTTCTATGATGCGCTGGTGAAGAAGCTACAAAAGGCGGGCATCAAGGTGGTGATCTGCACGCCACTGGCCATAGGGGAGAAGAAGGACCATAAAAACCCTCAGGACCCTGAGCTGGACGTGTATGCACAGCTGGCGCGCGAGGTGGCCTATCGCAATCATGCCATACTTTGCGACCTGCGTGCACTGTTTTTCAGCTACAATCAGGCCCATAACCCCAATAACAGTCGCACGGGTATCCTGACCACAGATGGCGTACATCTGAATGATGCGGGCAATAAATTTGTGGCAGAAGAAATGCTGAAGGCACTGCCCCGGTGAGCGATCAATATTGGTACTTGATATTAAACTCACCACTCACATCCAGATAGTCCGTAGTGTCTGACACATTGGCCAGGTGACTCGTGAAGTTGGCGTGGATATTATAGATCGTACTATCTATTTTATTGATGGTGATGCTACCGGTGGCCCCATGCGCAGCAGAGGAGTAGGTATCACCTGCCACCCAGAAAGTCATGTTATTGCCGGCCTGTGAGCCCAGCGCATAGGTGCCCTTACTCACATGGGTCAGCTGTATCTGCAGCTTATTGACAGATCCCGTCTCATCACCGTTTATCACATACATGCCTGTGTCCTGCTGGAGCCCTTTGCAGGTATAGATGTGATCTATACCCAGGTATTTGGTAGAGATAAAGGAGGTGGCCGGCGCAGGAGATTTGCTGCAGGAGGCCAGGGCTAGTATCAGGGTCAGTGCGAGCGCTAGGGTAAGGGTTTTGTACATCGGCTTGTTTTGTATAAAGATAAAAAGTTATCCCACTTATTGGTATGGCAGATCTATGATCCCATCTGTGAGCACCAGGCTGTCGGACCGGTTGGCGGTATTCACCAGCGTACAGGAGAAGGTGCCCGTGGCGCGCATAGAGACAGGGTCCAATCTCGATATCACTATACTGCCGTGAGATACATTGTTTTGCGTGCTGTAGTGTACACTGCTGCGCTTTAGGTTTACAGAGCTATTGTACCCGCTGCCCACCGGGTAGGTGCCTACATTGGTACCTACAAAGGCTACCGACAGAGAGTCGTGCGCCATCGTATCTACGCCCTGCAGCACAGAGTAGCCGGCACTCTGATAGATAAATAAACCCTGCTCCGAGCCAAAGGTATGCTGCGCACCGGCATAGCTGGCCACCAGCCGCACCGGATCAGGCACTGTACGGTCATGACAGGAGCCTGCCAGCGCCGCGATGGCGGAGACGACTATCGCTGTAATAATAGCACGCATACGGTTGGCTAAGGTATGATAAAGAAGTAACATATG
Source organism: Bacteroidota bacterium (assembly GCA_018267365.1). GTDB lineage: Bacteria > Bacteroidota > Bacteroidia > Chitinophagales > LD1 > UBA1941. Next base: position 4,237 of record JAFDYQ010000013.1, read on the forward strand.
ACTTGATTTGGACGATATAGTTACAAGCTTTAAAACGTATGCCGCCGATTTGCCATTGTACGCTTCGGGCCAAAAAAAATCCCTCTCAGCACACTGAGAGGGATAGTAGCTTTTTGTCCTGACCGGATTATTTCTGCTCAGCTTTCAGGTATACCTTATTGCCTGCATCGGAGAAATAATACTTGCCACCGCGAGGGCCGGTGTATACAGTCTGGCCTTTAGGGCCTTTCAGGTTCTTGTCTACCGCGTCGGTTGTCTTGCCTGCTTCAGCCGGCTTTGAGGTAGACCTTGTTTCTGTCTTGGTAGACTTGCTGTCAGACTTGGTTTCAGTCTTGGCAGGCTTGTTGTCAGACTTCGTAGACTTGGTCTCAGTCTTGGTAGACTTGCTTTCGGTCTTGCCCTTGCCGTCAGATTTTGTTTCTGTTTTGCCCTTGCTTTCGGTCTTCATTTCTGACTTGCCTTTGCTGTCAGACTTGCCGGACTTGGTTTCAGTCTTGGTAGTGGTCTTGGTTTCCTTGGCCTTTGCAGCGGTCTGCGCATTGGCGCCCAGTGCTACCAGCATAGCTACCAGGGCGATGGAGAGGGATCTCATGAATTTCATTTTGTTTAGTTTTTTTGATTGATGAATAATGGTTCGTCTCTAGTCAAACGCCTTGCCAATGATCTGAGCATGAGCGACTATTAACTTTCATTGGCAATGATACGCTGCGTCTATCACTATGCAAAATAAAATGATGATAGTCAGTGTTAAAAATGCGCGGGCCTGCTACCGGTCTTGCCGTACTTTCTCGGAGTTTCTTCATTTCGCTGAGATGCTTACATTTGGCAGGCGGTGTATAGCAAAAGAAAAAAATGGGTCACGATAGTCCAGCATGTCTCGCTGTGGCTGATCTTCCTGTGCATACCGCATTATTTTTTCAACTATATCGTGCACGTGGCAGACATGCACAATGTAGGCCCGCCTATACCCTCCGAGTACCGTCATAGCAATTGGTTTGACCTCGTCTTTGTGATCTTTAATACGAGCTACATAGCCTTCTACTATCTCAACTCGCTCGTGCTCATACCCCACCTGCTCAGTCGCCGCAGGCGTATGTGGTATGTGCTCAGTATACTGCTGTCTATGGTCATCATCGTGAGTCTGCCATCTATCGTGATCCGCTTTCACGATCCGGGCAAGTATATAGAGAATCCCTACGATACCTATCGCGTTCTGATACGTGTGTTGTTTACCACGCTGCTCTTTGCTATCATCTTTATCATCAGCTCGGGTATGCGCATAGTGTATGAATGGTACCACGCCGAGGAGCAGGCGCGCGATATACAGCTGGCCCAGACTGTGACCGAGCTCTCACTGCTCAAGGCGCAGCTCAACCCGCACTTCCTCTTCAACACGCTGAACAACATCTATAGCCTCTCGCTGCGCAAGTCTGACGATACGCCGCAGGCGGTGATGATGCTGGCAGACCTGATGCGCTATGTGCTGAGCGATGCGCAGAGCGAGCATGTACCGCTGGAGCGCGACCTGGATAGCCTACGGGAGTTTGTAGAGCTGCACCGGCTGCGCCTGACCAGCCAGGTAGCGATCCGCTATACTGTGACCGGAGACCCTGCGGACAAGGTCATAGCTCCGCTCATCCTCATGCCCTTTGCCGAAAATGCCTTCAAGTATGGCATCAGCACACACGAGCCGAGCGCGATAGATATAGGGGTGCACATGGATGGCCACCAGCTCACCGCCCAGGTGAGCAATAGGCTCATGCCCAAGTCACACCTGCTGCAGCGCGGCACCGGCACGGGCCTGGCCAATGTGCGCCGCCGCCTGGAGCTGCTATACCCCGGTCGGTACCTGCTCGATATAGAGCCTGATGCCGATGGATTTTACAAAGTATTTCTTCAAATAAACCTAGCCTGATGCTACACTGCGTGATCGTAGACGATGAACCGCTGGCACTGGACCTGCTGCAGTCCTACATAGAGAAGACACCAGACCTGCGCCTGGTACAGTCATTTACCGATGCGCCTGCGGCGGCGGCCTATGTCAGTGCCAATCCCGTAGACCTCCTGTTTCTCGATGTGCAGATGCCGCATATCAACGGCATACAACTGCTCGAGTCGCTGGCCAAGCCACCCATGGTGATCTTTACTACTGCCTATAGCGAATATGCTGCGCAGGGTTTTGAGCTGGATGCCATAGACTATCTGCTAAAGCCTTTTGATATCGTGCGCTTTCAGCGGGCGGTCAATAAGGCGCAGGACTATCACCGCTATCTGCAGAAAGAGGCAGAGACTGCCACGCCTTATATCTTTGTAAAATCTGAATACCAGGTGATCAAAATAAACCTGGATGAGATACGCTACATAGAGGCGCTCGATGATTATATCAAAATATACACCACCGCAGGCCGCCCCATCCTCACGCTCATGACCCTCAAGGCGATGGCCGAGCGCCTGCCCGAAGACAAATTTGCCCGGGTGCACCGCTCCTTTATCGTATCGCTCACCAAGATAGAATCTGTACGCAACCGCAAAGTGCGCATAGGCGATGCCGAGATACCCGTAGGCAATAGCTACGTAGAGAGCTTCAGCCGGGTACTGGAGAAAAGAGGGGTATAGGAGATTTACGGATTTACTGAATTACAGATTTGTATATGCATTTGCTATGAAATATCTGCTGTGCCTGGTCATACCCTTTTTAGTTGTTTCTCCTCTGCGTGCTCAGACGCTCACTATAGTGCCTGACCCTTTTGTAGATACGGCGCGTATACATCTCAGTATCGTGCCGGCTGACACGGTATCTCTGATGGTCATAGATGTGTGGGGATCTACCGTAAAGGTAATACTACCTGACACCCTACTATCCAATGCTGTGAATGAAGTGCTGTATGACACGCATTCCCTGCCCGCAGGTCCCTATATATTCTCGCTGCTAAACGGCACACACAGGGCAAACGCCAGAGGTGTCAAGACGGTGACGACAGGTATCAATAGCCTATCTGACTGTCCTGAAATATTGGCTCATCCTAATCCTTGCAGCAATAGGATAGAGCTTTGGCTGCCCCGGGCCGGGCAGGCACAGTTATGCACTGCAGATGGTCGCTGTCTTTGGCCGGCAGCCAAAGTGTACATGGAGCCTGGCCAGTATACGCTGGATCTGGACGGCTACGCCAATGGCATGTATTATGTGCATGTAGCGTATGACAATGGCGCGATGGAAACGCTGCCGATCTCTAAACGGTAATATGCAGCGTCACAAAGTATTCCTGCTTTTAGTCATGATGGTGGTGTACGTGCCGGTCGGTACGCTGCTCCATGAGTCCGGCCATATACTGATAGCACGGCTCCTGGGCTACCATACTGCGCTTCACTATTCGTCTATGGATTGGTATGATGCAGCCATGCGCCCTGTAGCCAATAGCAGAGATAGTTTTTTGATTACCCTGGGAGGCAATCTGGTGCTAGATACGATCAGTACAGGTGCACTTTTAGTTTTACTGATCTGGCGGGGCCGCATAGCGCGATGGTTCTACTGGTCACTTGTGTTCTTATCCATGCTGATCTACCGCCATATCGTACTCACGCTGATAGGGCTCGTCATGATGGCGCAGGGTCACTCGCCAGTTTCATTTGGACGAGATGAGTCTGAGATAGCCACGTATTTGCATCTGCCGGGATTAGTACTCGGATGGTCGCTCTGTGCGGTGAGCTTACTTGCTTTATACTTTTTGTTCTTCAAAGCTATCGATGGAAAGACGCGTCGCCGCTTTCTGATAGCACTGTGCATTGGCTGCCCTGCGGGCTATATGATATGGATGCAGTGGCTCGGACCTAAGTGGCTACCATAGTCTGAAAAAATAAAAACAGCGTCAGGCCCTTACCCCTGCGCTGTTTCTAAACCCGATGTATGAAAAATCTTTGTTGTCTTACTGTACTGTCACTTTGCTGCTGTACCGCATGCCCGTATTGCTGATCGCATTGACCGTATAGATACCTGCGGGCAGGTCCAGCCCCTGTATGCGGTGGCTCTGCTCATCGCTCACCTCTGACCCATACACCACGCTGCCTCTCTGATCTGTGATGCGCACGTAGCGGATGGCGTCTGCACCGCCGGCCAGCACTATGTTCAGCCCTTTGCCGGCACTGACCGGATTGGGATAGATCGTCATGGTAGCAGCAGCGGCAGCGGTGATCTCTACAGCCTGTATCTCAGAGTAGTCGTATTGCCCGTCATAGTCCACCTGCTTCAGGCGGTAGTAGTTGGTACCGGTCTGTGGCTCATGGTCTGCCAGTGCATACTGCTGCATCTCATTCGTATTGCCTGCGCCTTTCACTTCGGCTATTTTGATCCACTGCTGCGCATCTGCAGAGCGCTCTACCTCAAAGTGGTCATTATTGATCTCTGCAGCCGTAGACCATTGCAGTAGCACCTGGTGGTCATTATTTTTTGTAGCGTCAAAGGAGATCAGCTTGACAGGCAGTGACACAGACCAGTTGATCCTGTAGGCAGATGGTGCCGGATCAGACTTGCCTGCGGCATCCACTGTCTTATAGTCAAAGGATGCACTCGTAGAGGTATATCCTACGAACTGGATGTACAGGCGGCTGGAGTCAAAATTGGTAATAACGGTGTAGCCCGTCAGCTCCTCATATCCGGCCAGTATGGCATTGCCATCTGCATCGTAGAAGAGCTTATTGCCATTCATACCGGTGAGCCCTGTCACTATAAATTTGTGGCCTATGCCCAGCGGGCCATCCTCTGGATCTACCCCGCCCAGCAGGCCGAGGCCGTGCTGCGCATTCAGCCGCCATGAGGAGTTCATAGCCGGGTGCGTCACGTTATATGTGTTTGAGGTGTTGGTAGCAGGCAGCTGGTCATACCCTATCAGTATGCCGGTCACATCTGCAGTGCCTACACTCACAGGTATGGTGCCGGAGGTATCGGTACTGACACCACTGCCGGCCTGATTGCCGGTGCCGTACTGGCTCAGTGTGCTGACCCACCCTGCGGGCCATGATGTAGCCGGAGCGGCTGTGCCTACTGACGGTGCGGTCGTGCTCACTCGCACACGCAGACCCGAGGTATGGGGCATGATGCCGCTAAAGCTGAATACACCGCTGCCGTTGATACTGGTTACTTGTTTCACGAGGCCGCTCGCGCTGTCAGACAGGACACCGTACAGCGTATTGCCGCGCGTGGTAGCAGGCTCGCCGGCTGCTTTCACACCATCGCCATCTGCATCGTCAAATACTTTGCCGCTGATAGTATGGCAGTCTGCTACTGTGGCGGCGGTAGTGGCGCTGGCCGTGCAGCTGTGATTGTCCGTCACGGTCACGGCGTAGCTGCCTGTGGCTGCAGAGGTGGCACTAGTGATAGATGGCGCAGCAGAGGTAGCCGTGAAGCTATTCGGACCCGCCCATACATAGGTATAGGAGGCAGACCCGCTGGCTACGGCTGTGAGCGACAGTATAGAGCCTGCGCATATCGGTGAGGCTGCCGATGCTGTCACAGACGGCAGGGTATATAGGCTCACGGTGCTACCGGCAGTAGCTGTACAGCCGGCGGCATTGGTCACGGTGACGCGATAGGTAGCTGCTGCAGACACCGATATAGCAGCAGTAGTAGCCGTGGTGCTCCATACATAGCCGGTACCACCCGAGGCAGTGAGTGTAGTGCTGCTGCCGGAGCAGATGGCGGTAGTACCTGATATAGATGCTGTAGGATTGGCGTTTACGGTCACGGTGCTGCTGGCAGTGGCGGTACAGCCGGCGGCATTGGTCACGGTGACGCGGTAGGTGCCCGATGCCGAGGTAGCTATAGCCGCAGTAGTAGCAGTGGTGCTCCATATATAGCCCGTACCGCCAGATGCAGTGAGTGTAGTGCTGCTGCCGGAGCAGATAGAGGTAGTGCCCGATATAGCTGCTGCAGGGTTGGCGTTTACCGTCTCTGCACTACCGGCAGTGGCTGTGCAGCCCGATGCATTGGTCACAGTGACGCGATAGGTACCGGCTGTGGATACGGATATAGCCGCAGTAGTAGCAGTAGTGCTCCACAGATAGCCCGTACCGCCCGATGCGGTCAGTGTAGTACTGCTGCCGGAGCAGATAGAGGTAGTGCCCGATATAGATGCAGCAGGATTAGCATTGACAGTCACGGTGGCGCTGGCAGTAGCTGTACAGCCTGCGGCATTGGTCACGGTGACGCGATAGGTGCCGGCAGCTGATGTAGATATAGCCGCAGTGGTAGCTCCTGTACTCCAGCTGTAGCCCGTGCCACCCGAGGCCGTCAGTGTAGTGCTGCTACCGGAGCAGATAGAGGTCGTGCCGGATATAGATGCGGCAGGGGCGGCATTCACCGTCACAGACTGAGAGGCCGTACCTGTACAGCCCGATGTAGTAGCTGTGACAGTATAGGTGCCTGAGGTGGTGGGGCTGATAGACTGGCTGGTAGCGCCTGTGCTCCAGCTATAGCTGGTAGCAGCAGAGGAGGTCAGCGTCACACTGCCACCTGAGCAGAAGGTAGTGGGTCCTGATGCGCTCATGCTCACAGACATACTGTTCAGCGCCACATAGCCTGTGAGCGGCGAGGAGGTCTTGTAGACAAATGGGCAGCTACCATAGCCGCCATAGGAGAAGATCCGATAGTAAGATTTCTTACTACACATGGAGGTACTGATCGCATCTGTGAAGTACACTGTGCCACTGGTGCCGCCTGCTACCAGGGCCACTACTGTAGAGCTGCCTATCACATCACCCACGCTGTAGGTAGTGCCGTTCACCGGATTGTCTGCTGTGGCGGCTGTGCCTACATATCTGAGTACGATATAGCCGGTGATAGAGGAGGAGGGTGCTGTGAAGCTGCCCGATACAGTGGTGCCGCTCAGAGGTAGTTGCAGATTGGTAGGAGACTGGGTAGGCGCACTGTAGGCGCCGTTTGTCATAGTATAGTTGCCCGCAGATGGTGTGACCTGAAATCCCGCACCCCCGCCGCTCACTGTGCCGTAGCCGCTGGCCGTGCCTACTGTGAGGGTATAGCAGCCGCTCGTGCCGGTCTCATTGATCGGGCCGCTATTATTGGTCAGCGTGCCGGTCACGCTCATATTGCCATTCACATTTACTGTGGCGTTTACCGTAGCGCTGCCATTGATGGTCACGCCATCATTGAAGGTCGTCGTACCACTATTGGCCGTGAAGCCGGTCATGGTCACGGCACAGTCGAAGGTAGTAGAGCCGGAGTTATTATTGGCGGTCACACTACCCATAGATACCGGCCCGCCGGAGATCACTACGTTAGCTCCGTTATTGGTAAAGGAGCCCGTAGACAGTGAGCCGCTGCTGGTCCAGGTGGTCATGTTGCTGGAGATATTCACGCCGCCGGGCAGGGTCACGGCTCCTGCGCTTGTGAAAGCGCCTCCGTTAAAGTTAGCACCGGAAGGATGAAAGGTAGCACCGCTGTTTACGGTCACGGTAGAGCCACTGTTTTGCGTAAATGAGCCCGTGTAGGTGCCATTCACGATCAGCGTAGCGCCGCTGCCTACTGTGATAGATGAGGTCACTGTACTCTGCGGGCTGATACAGACTGTACCACCGCTATTGATGGTGATAGACTTATTAAAAGTACCATTGGTCACGATGCAGATCACATCGCCGCTATTGGCTGTGATGGCAGAGCCATTGTTATTGACAGAAGAGGTACACCCCGTACACTGTGCGGAGCTGTAGGCTGGAGTCAATATGGTCAGAACAAGGGCCAGAATAAGCACAAAGATCCTGAGAGGCCGGGTCGGGTTGAGATTCATCATACAAAAGACATTGCCACTCTTGTACGATACAAGTATTTCTTTGTTACGCTGTCTTTCGCTTTGCCGATGAGTACGGCATTTTTGCAGATAAAATGCTTATATTAAAAGACAGATATGTTTTGAGTAGTATATGAAAACTGCGTCTCCGGCAGTTTGTTTTTATTCTTTGAGCGACTCGTCTACATTGACCGTATCTGCAGATATGGGATTCTTGCGGGCCAGCTCTCCGTTTGGAAATTTGACCTGAAAATTGGTCCAGCCGGATCCTGCGGAGTCGCCGCGCGGGTCGGGCCGGTAGTAGTCGGTAGAGATGATCGTAGCGCCACTGGCAAATCCGGCATACATCGCGCTGTAGTCACCGGAGCGGGCCTCTATCGTGCCGGCATCAGAGCGGGTACGCACGATATAGCCATCACGCACGCGCGCTGTGATACTGTCTTTCTGTCCTACCGCATCATTCATCAGCAGAAAGGCGCCCTCATCTGTGCCCGGGTCGGCATAGACGAAGCAGGCCCGGCCCGTCAGCGACGGATGCCCGCTTTTGTAAAACGGCACACAGTTGCCCTCCATAGCAAATACCACCTTGCCACGGCAGTCGCCCAGCCTCGGCCAGGCATGATGTATCACCATATCGTGCAGCGTAGCGTAGCGCCCGCGGATGCGGTCTGGTGTCAGTACCTGGTCCAGGTTGGGGCCGAAGACGGACTGTATCTCCAGGTCCAGCTTGTCTGCCGCATCTGCGGTCCAGGCCGGAGCGGGTAGGAATCCCAGGCTTGCCAGCTGCGCGTTATCGGCAGGGCCGTCCTGCTTGCTTTCTATATTGATAAAGATAGGCAGGTGGTTAGGATGCCGGTCAGACCAGTCCTTCACAGCTTGCAGCGCCTCTACGAAGGTATTGTAGGTACTGTTGTAGTCCACGTCCTTGATGTGGAGTACTTTGAAGCCGGGCTGCTTCAGTGCAGGGATATATGACTCCTCGTCAAATCCGGCATAGCGGTTCACATGCCGGTAGTAGAATGCGCCTCCCTGCGGATCATTGTAGATGTCTATCTCTATACCGCGCACAGGATAGTGGTCAAACTGCTGGTCAAATGGCAGGTGTGAGTAGTCCAGTTCATTTGGGTCGTCTTCCGGTGGGAGCAGCGATTTGATCTGCAGCAGCCAGTCAAATATGGGCAGGGTGTCCCGCTTGTGGTAGCTGTTATGGCTGCCTATGACCTGTACCTGGTTTAGACGGAGCTCTGTATCCTGGGGATTTACTACTGTGGCATCATTTTTTTTGCAGGCAGCCAGCAGCAGGGTCCCGGCAAAGGCAAAACATAACGCGGTCTTAACTTTCATCTAACATTGATTTAATATAAACATAGCGCCTTTGAGCCGGTCACGCTACTTTTTTATGATAAAAGATGATGAAAAATATGGAACATACCGTGACCGGCAGGTACCCAGGATGGCTGGCTGGAGCAGACAGTCGGTTAGAAACCAGTTTTTTACAAAGATTAACGCTGCCCCCGGGCTATCTCGAATTATTCCGCCCATTGACCGAAGTATTTGTTGCAACGTTCTTTAGCCTCTACCTTTGCACCCGCTGTGAAAATCAATTAACAAATACAAAAGGTGGTAAAGCGGCCAGATACTATACATTTATATAGCATTGGCGGCAGCCCGACCCAAGACCTAACATAATCCCCCCGCAGATGTGGATCGTCAGACTCGCTCTTAGAAGGCCCTACACCGTAGCCGTGATGTCACTGCTCATCCTGATGATGGGGTACCTGTCTGTCAAGAGTATGCTCACAGATATATTCCCGGTCATAGATATACCCGTGGTGATCGTCGTGTGGAACTATAACGGACTTTCGGCCAGTGAGATGGAGAAGCGTGTCACCTTTCTCAGTGAGCGTGCCTACTCTACCTCGGTGAACGGTGTATCAAAGATCGAGTCGCAATCGATCAACGGTATCGCGATGCTGAAGATATACTTTGAGCAGGGCTCTGATATCGGTGCGGCTATCGCGCAGATCAGCGCCGTGTCCAATACCGTGCTACGCTCCATGCCTACGGGTATGACACCTCCTGTGATCCTGCAGTACAATGCGTCAAACGTGCCTGTAGCCCAGCTCACGCTCAGCAGCAAGACCCTCTCGGAAGACAAGATATTTGACTACGGGCTCAACTTTATCCGTCTGCGCCTTTTCACCATACCGGGCCTCTCTACACCGGCCCCCTTTGGTGGCAAGAACCGCCAGATCATAGTAGACATAGACCCGCAGGCGCTGGCCGGCAAGGGACTCTCTGTAGTAGACGTGCTGAATGCGCTGCAATCTTCCAATATCATCATACCCGCAGGTACGGCGCGCATGGGCGTGACGGAGTATGATGTGCATCTCAACTCGGCACCCGAGTCTGTCAAACTCTTTGAGAATATACCTGTGAAAGTGGTAAACGGCCAGCCCGTACTGGTAGGCGATGTAGCTACTGTGAATGATGCCTATGGCGTGCAGAATAATATCGTGCGCGTAAACCAGAAGCGCGCCTCCTACCTGACCATACTCAAGAAGGCCAACGCCTCCACCACCGTAGTAGTAGAGGCTGCGAAGAATATGCTCCCGACTATCAAGGAGACCGCACCGGAGGGGCTGGATATGAAGATAGACTTTGATCAGTCTGTCTTTGTGAATGCGTCTATCAAAAATGTTTTGCGCGAAGCGATCATCGCCTCTATACTCGTCAGCTTTATGATCCTCTTCTTCCTCGGTAGCTGGCGCAGTGTGATCATAGTCTGTACCTCTATACCCCTCTCTATCTTCATCTCTATCATAGGGCTGAAGCTGACCGGCAATACGCTCAATATCATGACCCTGGGCGGCCTCAGCCTCGCCGTGGGCATGCTGGTAGATGACGCCACGGTAGAGATAGAGAATATACACCGCAACCGGCACCTGGGCAAGCCACTCACCGTGGCCATCCTGGATGGGGCGCATGAGATCGCTACACCGGCACTGGTGGCCACTATGTCCATTTGTATCGTGTTCTTCCCCGTCGTGCTGCTCACGGGTCCTGCGCAGTTCCTCTTTACACCTATGGCGCTGGCGGTGGTCATAGCCATGATGGCGTCGTACCTGCTCTCGCGTACCCTCGTACCTGTGCTGGCGCGTATGCTCATGGCCAGTGAGCACCTGGATGAGCACGGCCACACTATAGCCGGTCCCAATCCTGTGAGCCGCGCCATCTACAGATTCAATGTATGGAGAGACAAGGCTTTTGACAGTTTTACTGAGGCCTATGGCAGTGTGCTGCGCGTACTGCTGGCGCACCGTGTCACCTCTCTCAGTTTTGCGGTGGCGGCGTTTGTACTCACCATGCTGCTGCTGCCGCTGATAGGGCGTGATTTCTTCCCGGCGGCAGACTCAGGCATGATGAAGCTGCACTTTCGCGCGCCTGCGGGCACGCGTATAGAGGAGACTGAGAAGCTGGTAGACGCCGCCGAGACACGTATCCGCAAGATCATACCCAAAGAAGAATTTAAAACGATCAATGACATGATCGGCCTGCCGGTATCGTACAACCTGGCCTTTGTCCAGACAGACAATACCAGCGGCATGGACGCAGATATACTCGTAGCGCTGAATGAAAAGCACAAGCCGACCGTAGAGTATATGAAGCAGATCCGCAAGGACCTGAATGACCACTTCCCGGGCTGCACCATCTACTTTCAGCCGGCAGATATCGTGAGCCAGGTGCTGAACTTCGGCCTCAGCTCTCCGGTAGATATACAGATACAGTTTAGCGACTACAATAAATCCTACCAGTATGCCCGCCGCCTGCGCGATGAGATCAGGCTGATACCCGGCGTAGAAGATGCTGCTATCAAGCAGGTGCTGGACTACCCGGCGCTGAATGTAGACGTAGACCGCGTGCGCGCAGCAGAGCTGGGCCTCACGCAGCGCGATGTGGCCAACGATGTACTCGTATCACTCAGCTCCAGCAGCCAGATATCTCCCGCATACTATATCAATCCGCAGAATAGTGTAAACTATCCCGTGAATGTACAGGTGCCGCAGCAGCTCGTCACATCTACCAGAGACCTGCTGTCCATACCTATCACGCCTACAGCCTCTCAGATGAATCAGTCTACCAATCCATCTCCCACAGACCTGCCTATGGCACAGGTGCAGACCCTGGGCAATATCTCAAAGGTCACTACCGGCACGGAGTTCAATCAGTTTAACCACTATACCGTGCAGCGCGTCATGAATATCAGCGCCAATGTAGAGGGGCGCGACCTCGGCTCCGTATCTGCCGCCATACAGCAGCGCATAGACAGCCTGGGCAAGCTGCCCGCCGGTATGCGCATAGACCTGCGCGGCCAGAGCGAGGTCATGACATCTTCTTTTAATACGCTGGGCCTCGGCCTCATACTGGCCATAGCACTGGTGTACCTGCTCATGGTGGTGCTCTTCCAGTCCTGGCTGGACCCTTTCATCATCATGCTGGCGCTGCCGGGCGCCTTTATGGGTATCCTGTGGATGCTGGTACTGACACATACTACCCTGAATGTGGAGTCGCTCATGGGCTCTATCGTAGCGGTAGGTATCGCCGTGTCAAACTCGATCCTGATGGTCAGCTTTGCCAATGATATACGCGCGCAGAAAGGACTCACCTCTATAGAGGGTGCCCTGCTGGCCGGCAAGACACGCTTGCGCCCCGTACTGATGACCGCCATAGCCATGGTACTCGGTATGATACCTATGGCCATAGGGGCCGGTGAGGGTGGCGAGCAGAATGCACCCCTGGGCCGCGCGGTGATCGGTGGCCTGGCAGTGGCTACCTTGTTCACACTTTTTGTAGTGCCGATTTTCTACTCGGTGCTGCGCAAAGGCCTGCCTACGGCTATGGGCCTCGATGAGCGATTTGAGGCAGAGGCACAGGGTGCTATGGCATCATAATGGATCTATGATATAAAGAACAGAAACAGAAGAGACATGTCAGATAATTCTAAAAGATCTTATATCAAACTGCTGATAGCGGGTGTGGTGCTGCTCGTGATACTCGGCGGCTCTATAGCTGCCATATCACTGTCGCGCTCTGCCAGAGTGCGCAGGGAGGCCGAGGCCCGCCGGCAGGATATGAAGAACGGGCCGGTGGTCAAGACCGACCTCGTAAAGCTGAGTACAGACGCACATGAGATCGTACTGATAGGCGAGGCACGCCCGTATGAGAGCGCCACGATCTACTCCAAGATCAGCGGCTATATGGACCGGATATTTGTAGACAAAGGTGACCGCGTCACAGAGGGGCAGGTACTGGCCACTGTCAATAATCCTGAGATAGACCAGACATACAATGCAGCCCGGGCCGACCTGGAGAATAAGCGCAAAATAGCCAGCCGCGACTCTATGCTGCTGCTCAAAAACTTTATCTCGCGCGAGGAGGCCGACCTGTCCAATACGGCAGTGAGGCTGGCCGAGGCCAACTTCCGCTCTGTAGCAGAGCAGCGCGGCTACCAGCAGGTCAGGGCGCCATTTGCCGGTACGGTCACGGCGCGCTACGCAGATCCCGGTGCCCTGATACAGAATGCCAATAACTCGCAGACCAGCGCCCAGCCCATAGTGACGGTAGCGCAGCTGGGCAGGCTCAGGATCTACGTATATGTAGAGCAGCATGATGCGGCATTTCTGCGCACCGGCTACCCGGTCACTATCACGCTCAATGAGCGCCCCGATGTACAGATCAAGGCGACCATCACCCGCATGACAGGCCAGCTGGACCCACGTACCCGCATGATGACCGCAGAGGTAGACATAGACAATGCAGGCCAGCAGATCATACCCGGCAGCTATGTGCAGGTACATATCGTATCGCCCCAGACCAAACCCAGCCAGCTCACCATGCCTGCTACGGCGCTGATCCTGAAAAAAGGTCAGGCCATGGCAGCAGTGATAGACAAAGACACCATCCTGCACCTGCGCAAGATAAAAGTGGGCAATAACAACGGAGACAAGATAGCCATAGCAGATGGCCTGCAGCAGGGAGACCGCGTGGCACTGTCAGTAGGAGAGAGCATCCCTGACGGGCAAAAGGTAAGGCTCGAGAACTAGCAGAAAGACAATGAACGCAAGGAAGATCATAGTATCGGGCATCATAGCAGCGCTGGCGCTGGGCAGTATGGCACAGGACGTGAAGGTACTGACGCTGGAGCAGGCCCGCACCCTCGGCATAGAGAAGGCCACACAAGTGCTGAAGAGCAATAATAATGTACGCATCACGGGTGCGCAGCTCATGTACGCCTACGGCCAGTTTCTGCCGGACCTGGGGTTCAATGCAGCCTATACCTACAATGCGGGCAAGAACCTCTTCACCGCAGCCGGTCTCAGCGTCATAGACTCCCGTCAGAATCTGCTCAACTATCAGCTGGTCAGTACCATCAATATCTTTAACGGGCTGAATGACTACTCACAGCTCAGGTCTGCCATGCTCACCAAGAATGCTGCCGGCTTTAACCTCGACCGGGCCAAACAGCAGATCAGCCTCGATGTGGCGCAGAGCTACCTGCAGGTAGTGCTGGACAAGCGCGTGATGGAGGCCGCACGTGAGAATCTGAATGCCTCGCTACAGCGGGAGGCGCAGCTACGCGAGCTGACCAATGTGGGCCGCCGTGCCGTGGTAGACCTCTACCAGCAGCAGGCCCTGACCAGTAGTGACAGCCTATTCTACATCCAGAGTCAGACCAAGGCCAAGAATGACAAGATACTCCTGCTGCGCAAAATACTGATATCGCAGACGGATGCCTATGAGGTGGCTGACTATACCCCGGGTGAAACTACCTCCGGCATAGAGGGGCAAAATATAAACGATCTCGTAGCGCAGGGCATAGACACACGCCCGGACCTGAAGGCGGCGCAGGCACAGATCAAGATATCAGAGTGGAATATCCGCCAGTACCGCAGCGGCTTTCTGCCAAAGCTCAATCTGGTGGCCGGCCTCATATCTAATGGCGGCTACCTGGACAGGCTCTATGTCAATGGCACGGACTATCTGGCTACACACCAGCAGCAGCCACTGGGCCAGGCGCTATTCGGCCAGGTGTATGGCTCCGTGGGCCTCAATCTCTCGTGGAAGATATTTGACAAAGGCCTGACCAGGACAAATGTAGACATAGCCAGGGTCAATATGGACAATGCCCGTATAGACGAGGCAGACCTGGAGGTGCAGATATCCTCAGATATCCGGCAGGCGTACAATGACTACCTCGATGCCCTCGCGCAGATCAGCACGACCAATAGGGGCCTCTTTGCCGCCAGCCAGGCCTACGATGCGGTGAAGGGCCGCTACGACCTCGGCTCTGCCAACTTCGTAGAACTCTCCAACGCGCAGGCCACACTGCTGCAGGCACGTATCAACAAGGCGCAGGCCGCCATCAAGCTGGAGCTTCAGAAGAATATCATCAACTACTATCTGGGTAGGTAAGAGGCAAGAACCAAGAGCTGAGAACCAAGAGCTGAGAACCAAGAGGCAAGAATCAAGAATCAAGAAGCAAGGGTCAGGAATCGAGAATCAAGAATCAAGAGTCAAGAACCAAGAGCCAAGAATCAAGAACTGAGAAGCAAGAGTCTGGAACCAAGAACTGAGAACCACTGTATCTTTTTTGCAGTAAGACAGTCTGCCTCTGTAAGGGAAAACCGCCTTAACCCTTTTTTCGTTTATCTATCGGGCAGATGGTATTACATTTGCCGCAGGCAAAATCACATAAACATCTATAAACATGAAAAGCATCCTCCTCGCACTCCTCCTGCTGGCCGCGCCGGCATCCAAGACGATCTATGACTTTAAAATGAAAGACATAGACGGCAAAGAGACCTCTCTGGCCTCCTACAAGGGCAAAGTGGTCCTGATAGTCAACGTGGCCTCCCTCTGTGGTAATACGCCACAGTACAAAGACATACAGGCTACCTACCTCAAGTATAAGGACAAGGGCCTCGTCGTCCTTGGCTTTCCGGCCAATAACTTTATGGGGCAGGAGCCGGGCAGCAATGAGAAGATCAAGAACTTCTGCTCTACGGAGTACCATGTGACCTTCCCCATGTTTAGCAAGATATCTGTGAAGGGCAAGGATATAGATCCGCTGTACAAGTACCTGACGGAGAAATCTGAGAATGGTGTGATAGACGCTCCGGTCAAGTGGAACTTCCAGAAATTTCTCATAGGCAAAGACGGCCATGTGATCGCCAGCTATGCCCCCGGCACGCTGATCACCTCTCCTGAGATGGTGAAGGGTATCGAGACGGCGCTGGCAGCTAAATAGTCTGTTGGCAGGTGTTGGTAGGCTGGTGGCTGGATGAACAGACGCTGATCAACCGACTTTCAAAGAACATTTTCTTTATCGACTGAAGAGGATCGCTGCGGCGGTCCTTTTTTGTGTTATGTCAGTCGAAATAGGTATAAGAAGTGATCAAAGCACGCTGCGCCGTAGATTGTATCTCTTTTGTTATTCGTTTCTGACTATCATATTCATATGTATAGTATACGGTCAATGGGTCGGAGTTTGGTCGGTTTTCTGTGCGGGACTTTAACAGATGTGCGTTTCGTCTGCCGTATAGCTCCCATCCAAAATCTCTGGTATCTATATCCGGATAATAAGCGTAGGTGGTAGTATGATTCATGTTGGTGTCTCTGGCTATCCAGTAGCTTTTGACTATGTCGCCGTTTACTATCTCGTTTATCTGTATGCCATATCTATTTTTAGTTCTGACCCTAAAACCAGCGCTGTCGTACTCATACATTTCTCCTGATTTCAACCTCACTATATAGCCTTGATTGTTTAGGCTGCCACTTACCTTATGAATTGCGGTATCCTTGTATCTGATTATAAAGCTGTGAGGTGTATAATGCAACGTGGCGTATGTGGTATCCCGTTTGCCGATGTCTGAGGTGTCCTGAGGATTTGCAAGCTGGCTGTGGATGTAAGATATTATGCGTCCGGACTTGCCGTAGACATTTTCTTTGGTGAAGAAAAATATCGAATCATTCGAGATATTTGTCTCTGACCTGATCCTGTGATCGTTCTTGCCGCCTGCCAAACAGGTGTACATGCTCAGGAGCGTAAGAAGCAAAATGAACATAGTACCTTTCATCATAGTCCTGATATCTCACACGGTCTTTTGTACGCTGCTATTGTAAGCCGCAAAGTATTGCGGCTCTACTGCTTCAGCGTCTTGAGGTAGGCTATCACGCCATTCAGCTGGTCATCTGGCAGGGGGAAGGCGCTCATACCGCCCTTGCCGTGGAGGATGATGTCCTTCTGCTGGTCGTCGGTCAGTGTGGTGATTTTGAGGTTCTTGGCACCTGCCAGCTGCGCATCACCGGCATCGCCATGGCAGGCTACGCACTTGGCTGTGTACACCTCTTTGCCTACAGCTACAGGATCGCCGGCTACAGTGCTCGTGTCTACAGGGGCTTTATCTTCTTTCTTGTACTTGGCCTTATTCATCTCGGCCAGGCCATAGGCACCTACGAGCAGCAGTACCGCTACGATAGCCATAGGCTTGATATTGCGCCGGAAACCGATGATGGCGATAGGTATAGAGGCAAATACCATGGCTATCTTGATCCACATGGTGGCAGACAGAGACGGACCCGCATAGATCATGTAGAAGCCCGACAGCATAAAGAGCAGCGCGACCAGCATCTCTGCTATACGCGTCTTGGCGGTATAGGCGGCGAGGGTGTCTTTCTTATTGCTGAGCAGCAAGAAGGTCTTCCAGACATAGTGCACGAGGAAAGCCGTGACGAGTACGCGGTGGGCGACGACTACAAAGTGATAATCCATAGTGAGTGACTTTTGTCATACAAATGTAAAAATGTGCGGGAGATATGTGGTAGCAGGCACCTCTAAATCTCCCCGAAGGGTAGACTTTAACAGCCGGGGTGTTGGTGGATTGCTTTTTCAAATCCCCCGGCCTGCCGGCCTGCCCCCTGTAGAAGGGGGAGTGTCAACAATGCGACCCTGTGGGTGGGGGAGCGGGACGATGTGGTGTAGTGTCTGGCCTGTTCGCTGCCTTACCACTCCCTGCCCCTGCCACCGTCAGGCAGGCTCTCCTAAAATAGGAGAGGGTAACAGCCGATGTACTCTGCTAGTAGTGACAGGTCGCGACCTGTCACTACTAGCAGAGCGGATCCTTTTACTTCCTCACTACCTTCAGGGCTTTTTCTACTACTTTGTCGTCCTGATTGAGCACGTAGTAGAAGCCGTCTGTCTGCCACTTCTGCTTGGCGAGGTAGGCTTTGATAAACTGGCCCACTTTGCTGTCCAGCTTGGCGTAGCGCTTCTCGTCCAGCTGTACGCTGTCCTTATTCAGATAGGTCTTAAACTCTGCTTTCAGCGAGGCCGGTACTGTGTAGTGGGTATTGAAGTCGGGTAGTGTCTTGTACTGGTCCAGCATATGCGGATCTGCCGAGTAGTGGCTGTAGATAAACTCCGGTATCATGACGCGGATGCGGTACAGATAGTCAAAGTCCTCCGTGGTATCGAGCGGTACGAAGATGTCCGGCTTGATACCGCCGCCGCCGTAGACCACGCGGCCCTGGGCAGTGTGATAGACTGTCGTGTCGCGGATCATGCTGCTATCCTCGTGTACGAACTCGCCCTTCTTGTAGCGGTCTGATATCTCGTTGTAGTACTCCTCGGTACCCTTGTCATAGGAGCGCTGGATACAGCGGCCCGATGGGGTGTAGTAGCGCGCTACGGTCAGGCGCAGGGCAGAACCGTCAGGTAGCTCATACTGCTCCTGCACGAGTCCCTTGCCGAATGAGGTGCGGCCTATGATGGTGCCGCGGTCCCAGTCCTGTATGGCGCCGGAGAGGATCTCAGAGGCCGAGGCAGAGCCCTGGTCTATGAGTACGGCCAGCTTGCCATTCTCAAACTCGCCGGGACGGGTGGAGCGGTACTCTACTTTCTCTACAGATTTGCCCTTGGTGTAGACGATCAGCTTCTCATCGTCCAGCAGGTCATCTGCTATCTCAGTGGCGGCATTGAGGTAGCCGCCGGGATTCTGGCGCAGGTCTATCACGAGTTTGGTCATGCCCTGGGCGCGCAGTTCCTTCAGCTTCTTGTGAAACTCCTGATAGGTAGTAGCGCTGAAGCGGTTGATCTTGATATAGCCCGTAGTGGCGTCCATCATGTAGCCGGCGTCTATGCTATACAGCGGTATCTTGTCGCGCTTGATATTAAACACTTTCAGCCCTTTCTGGCCACTACGCATGATGCTCACGCGCACGGTAGTGCCGCCGGGGCCGCGCAGTTTGTGTATCACATCTTCATTTTTGATCTTGATGCCTGCTACGGTGGTGTCGTTGATCTTTACGATACGGTCGCCGGCGTGTATGCCTACGAGCTCTGACGGGCCGCCGCTGATGGCAGAGACCACGGTGATGGTATCCTGCACGAGAAAGAACTCGATGCCCACGCCTTCAAAATTGCCCTCCAGTGACTCATTGGTCTGCTCAAGGTCTTTCTTTGGGATATAGACGGAGTGCGGATCGAGGGTGGTGAGCATTTTCTCAATGGCGTTGTCTTCCAGCTGCTCAGTATTGACGGTGTCTACATACTTCAGCTTGATAAAGCTGATGACGTCGTCCAGTTTGTCATACTTGCCACTGCCTTTGGCCAGGGGTACACGCTTGCCGCTGGTCACGTGGGCTACGACGAAACCCATGAGTACACCAAACACGATCAGAAGGGCATATATCAGTGGGGCAAAGGGATTAGAACTGCGGCGCGGCTCGCCCGGCCTGTAGCTCTGGTAGTCTTTAAATTCGTCCATCGTATCTTTTAGAGGCGCTAAAAATAGTATAGATTTTCAAAGCGTGTGCCATATTGAGGAATATAGTGGCTTTGGGTATTGGACGGAACGTGATGGTGATACATTGCGCATACGGCGGTTTCTAGCTTGTTTTTAGGATTATTTAAAGAACATTTATACGACACAACAAGTTCGCTACCGTCCCTTTGTCTTGATACAAAAGGACCAAAAAATCAAGGCTTTGCACACTATGCCTAAAACAAATGCACCTACCGCTGCAGGTCAAACTCGCCGTTTGCTACGGTTGTTTAGGCATAAATGTCTGTCACCGCACCCCCGTGATGCTGTGAGATGGCCCAAACAGTGACCGCCAACCTTGCTATGCGACGCAGTTGTTTCTTCACAGCAAACTGCCCTAGGCCGGAAAGCAACTGCCATTAGCAACAGTCAATGACCTGATGGCATAGAGGAAAGCGATTATCTGCGTATGTTGACCTTGGCTATAGTGATATTGTGGGTCTGCAGTTATGATCTTGTCGCTTTGCCGCAGGCCAGTGTTAATTGGACACGGAGATATTCATAGGTCTTGCAGCGGATGAATGGCTAGTGGTGGTGATGCAAAAGTCTGCAAAATGTATGAGGTTTGGTGCGGGAGTTATTGACAAAGCGGGTTTTGAGGATAAGTTTTATTGGGGCTAAAGTGATGTAATATAGGTGTCTGTAGAAATGCTATAGGATCAAACAAAAAAGCCACTCCTCAATCGGAGTGGCTTCACAAGCCTGTATTAAAGTTCCTCTCCTTCGGAGAGGGATTTAGGGTGAGGTGTTAGTCTATCTGCACCCGATAGCTCTTCGGATACTTCACAGTATACGAGAGGCGTTCTTTTTGTTCTTTGCCTGCAGGTATAGTGAGCTTCCAGGTCACCTTACCGGTTTCGTTATCACGCGTAGCGCCATCGTGGCTGATGTCGTCTATAGAGATATCTTTGTCGGTGGTCACAGGCACCTGGTCTTCTATCGTGATATTGATCGGGAACTTCTTATTGTTCCTCACAGATATCTCAAAGGAAGCCGCTGCCGTCTTCTTGTCAGACAGGATCACGCGCTTGTTGTAGTCTTTCACCTGCTTGCGCTCTACGGTGATGCCTTTGTCTACGCCCAGGGAGAGATTGAGCGTATCATCTGTATTGGCCAGGCTAAAGGCGGTCTTGCCCGTATAGGTACCCTCGTAGTAGAGATTGACCTCACCGTCCATCAGATTGTAGTCGAGCCAGTTTGGTATATGTGCCATCAGGAATGCTTTCTTCTCATGCTTAGGCACGCAGAAGTACTCAAACGAAGCCGGTATCTCCTGAGACTTCATATCTACGGCGCGTATCTGACCATCATTCACCACCGTATATGGCGTAGCCAGTTCAAAGCTGATGCTGGTGGCGTTTTGTGTCTGTGGTGTATAGTTCACGTTACCCTGCGCTGAAAGGTAATTAGCATCATCTTTCAATGCCTTTTTATAGCTGCTGACTACTACTTCGTTGAATCTGGCAGCCGGGGCCGCAGGGTATGCCACTATCAGATTTCTCAGCCACAGTGGATTCAGTACCGGCGCTATACCCGACTCATTCGGGTTGCCATTGGAGAAGGCGATGCGCACATCCTTCCACTGCTCTCCGGTATTCTGCCATACGTTGGCTTTGTACTTTAGCGTGAGTGGTTTATTGATATCATCCACATACAGATCATAGGACGGGTTCCAGCCGGCATTATTGACCACATAGCTGAGCGTAAAGTCTCCCGTAGCGCCGGCCTCCGATTGTATGGTCACTACCACGTCCATGGTAGAGGTCTCGGTATTGGCATTGAGCGCGGATATCTGCTGATTGATACGGTTGATGCTGTCCTGTTCTTTCTGTATGCGCTCGTTGTAGTCTATCTCGTTAAACTTCAGGTCGCGCAGGCGGGTGCGGTGCAGGTCCAGCACGGCTGCCAGGTCCGCGGCTTTGAGGCCCGTATTATCGCCACCTACTTTATAGTTGGCCTCCAGCAGCTTCTCCTCTTCGGTATAGATGCTGAGTGTAGCTCGGTCGCGGGTTTGCTGTTTCTCCCATACCTTGCGGGAGGTTTCGAGCGCCTCTATATCCTTGCGCTTCTCCTGGTCATGCATCTTATTGGCCACGGGAGATACGGACAGGATCGTGAAGCCACCGCTGGCCTCCACGCGCAGGCTGCTCTGGTCCATGTAGGGAGAGATACCGGTGAAGGTCAGCTCACTGCGCCCCGCGCCGATAGAGGCCTGTGTGGTGCGGGTCACCTGTGCGCCCTGCGGGAAGACCGTGACGCGTGTCACCTTTGAGGAGATGTTCTTTTCGATCGTTTGTGCTGTAGCAGCAGTCGTAGCGAGTAGCGCTACCAGGAGGATGGATACTTTCATACTTGTGTGTGTTTAGTGGATCAATGCTTATCACCGCAGTGATATACACCAAGACTATGGTCGCGCCAAAGTTCCATAAAATCCCCCGACACCACGTCACGCTATTGTGATTTTTTTAGAAATAGCCGAAGACGTACTTAGATAGCTGCTAAGCAGAAGCGATTTTTCGGACTTTATCTGAAAGGGAATATATCCAAGTTCCTCTCCTTCGGACAACTTGTCCGCTGCGGCGGAGGGATCCAAGGAGAGGTGTCAGTGCTTCACCTCACACGGATAGTCAAAGAGGCAGCGGGCCTTGATGTACTCGGCTACAAAGTCCGGCACATACTGCTCCCAGCCTTCTTCGCCGCTCTTGATCATCTGGATCACATTGTTAGAGAAGATCTGCAGCAGGGCAGGATCATAGCCATTCACATCTATCAGAAAGTGGCAGGCCTTCAGGTACTCAAAGAGGTGGCGCAGCGAGTCGGAGATGGGATAGTTGGCTAGGGTGATGAGGGGCGCATCTGCCGTAGGCTGGTAGGGATAGACCAGCATCTTGGTATTGCGCTGAAATATCTCACCAAAGTAGTGCAGTATCTCGCTCTGCGGATCGGCATAGTGGTCCTCATTGAGCAGCTCCATGAGGTTCATCACACCGATCACCACGCCTATGTTCTTGGGCCGGCAGCGGCGCAGGTAGGCCAGCAGCGTGTCGTGCTTCTGGCAGTTAGATATCATCACGGTGTGGCCCAGGCTGCAGAGTATATCTGTCCGGTCCAGAAAGTCCTTATCATCAAAGCCTGCATTGGCCTCCAGGTTATTGATCGTGAGCTCGCTCAGCGCCAGCAGCTGGTCATTCTGACAGTCGGGAAAGCACTCCTTGAAGGTCTGCACACCGGCGTTAAACATGTCCTCACTCACCTTGGTCACCGGGCGGAATCGTCCGCGCAGGCAGAGGATGTTGCGCTTGTACAGGATGTCCTTGGGTTGATAGACCTCTTTGTCCGGGCCGAAGATCGTACCACTGGTAAAGGCTTTCTTCACCAGCATCAGCGCCAGCAGGCGGTTATCTACGGAGGCAAAATCAGCACCTGTCAGGCGCAGCATATCTATCTCTGCCTGATCTGTAGTGAGGTTATCCATCAGCGATCCGACAAAGGCATCCATATCCTGCGCATACCAGTAGCAGGCATAGATCAGGTTCACACCCAGGCCGCCTATGGTGCGCTGCTGCAGCAGCGCGTCGTTCTCTTTCAGCCGCACATGCATGATCACCTCATTCACGGGGCCCTGAGGCACCAGCTGAAAGCGCAACCCCATCCAGCAGTGCGGATCGTTATTGCGGTGATAGTTGATGGTCGTGCAGGTATCGGCAAAGGCAAAGAAACGGCGGTGCAGGTATTTGTCGTCTGTCAGGCGGTTCTCCACCAGGTCATATTCGTGGGCCAGCATGCGCTTCACGCGGCTCTCGCTCACGTAGCGGCCTGTGCCCTCCTCGCCATAGATAGAGTCGGAGAAGGTCATATCGTAGGCAGACATCGTCTTGGCTATCGTACCCGAGGCACCACCTACCTGAAAGAAGGTCCGCGCCACCTCCTGGCCCGCACCGATCTCGGCAAAGGTGCCGTAGATAGAGTTCTCAAGGTTGATCTTAAATGCCTTTCGCTTGATAGAGACTACTTCCCGTTCCATTATTTTCTGCTCCGTGGTTTACTTAATGTATACACAAATATACTAACGTAAAACGGGAGTTTTGGTTTTGATAACGTTAATTAAGATGGCATTTTTGAGGATAATTCCCATCTCCCTTACGGTCTCTTTTTACTATATTTAGATCCGAAAAAACCCCTGGTCTCATTACCAAATTTGAAGCTATGACCCGATCTCGTCTTCTCCTGATCTGTACCGTTTTATTTGCTTCCCACTTCTCTGCTTCTGCTCAGGACTGGCAGTGGCTACAGCGTATAGGCCAGCGGCTGGATGCCTCCTCATTGGGTGCCGGAGGTTCTTGGTTTGCCGAGGGGCCTAAAAATCTGGAGCTGGATCGGGAAGGTAAGCTAATACTAACAGCAGCAGTAGGCCGATACCCGGATACCTGCCACAACCCGCTGTACGGTGGCTGTAGTGTAGACTCCGAAGCTTCGCGTCCATTTAATGCTTTGATAGCGCGCTATGACTGCTCAGGCCACAGGCTATGGCGGCAGTATATAGGCTTTATCACCGCAAATACGCAACTATATCAATATTTTCGTGATCTCGGTATCACCCCCAATATCTTTCTCAGCAAGGATAAATCTGAGATCGTAATTGTGGATAGGATCGTGGCCAATGATTCGATACATCCGACGCAATATAGTATTGGTGACACGCTGATAAATATCCCATATACTTCTGACATAAGGACAAATATCCTAGCCAGGATAGACCTTAATGGTCATCTTAAGTTTTTCAAAGCCACCGGTACCATGTCGAATGGAATCTTTTGGGGCGATATTTATAACGCTCCTAATTATGTCTTCCCTGCCAGTAATGGGGATATTATAGGCCTCACCGCTTATACATATGTTGCTAATCTACATCCTTCGATCCCATCATATGTGAAATTGTGGGATGATAGCATTCTTACGACAGTTCCAGCTGTATATCAGGGATTCCCACGAGAATATCTGACATGTTTGTTTAGAGCAGATTCTGTAGGTCATATGAAATGGGCCACTCCTATAGCTGGATACACTTTAGGTGTACCCAAAATGTTTATCGATGGGAAGGATAATGTTACGATACAATTTCAATTCGGCCTTTCTTCTCATTTAGATAGTACTGTAATCGGAAATTTAAAGATACAGGATACATCGGCACTGCATTCGACCAATATGAGTATTTATAGGCCTATCACCCGCGCTGATGGCAATGGCCATTTGCTTCAGACCATAGTGCCAAACAAAGACTATGCAGGATATCCGCTTGTGATCAACTTAGAATATGCAGATAGGGAGGGCAATAGCTATGTCTTGGTGCAGGGCAGGAGTGAGAGAGATACATTTATGGGAGTGCGGTTCCATCGCAGTGTATATCCGTATTCTGGTCTGAGTGACTCAGCGGTCAAAGTACTCTTTAAGCTAGACACTAACCTCCATCCGATCTGGCATTTTACGACCAATGACTCATCTTCTGTGGATGGATATGCGCTCTCTTCTATCGATTCCATATTTGATCCTGGCTTTGGAGAATGTTTACGAGGTCACTATGGGGAGGACTGGGATAATCACATTTATGTACCTATAGCTTTAGGTTCGCAAACTTTCTATTGGCAGGGTCGGCATTATACCGCACCTATATCCAATGCTGCTGCTAATGTGCCTCATGGAAGGCCGGGCTTCGCAGTCGTAGATAAAACAACGGCTGAAATCGTAAGCTATCATTTGCTGGATAATCAGTTACAACTTCCCCAATCTATTTATGGCGAGAGAAACTATGCCTTCTCCTATCCGGTAGTGGATGATCTGGGAAATTTTTATTCTGCCAACTTTCTGGAGGGATACCAGATAGCTGGTCATGATACGATACAGGCATATCATAGCTCAGATGATGTAGATATAGCCCTCTGGAAATGGGGCCTGAGCAACTGCCGCACAGATACCTCTCTGCTCAGTCCGCGGGGCTATGGAGATAGCCTGCAGGCAGATGGCGTGAGCGCCAGTCAGATCCGGGTGCACTGGATAGACAGCGCCACCTATGAGACCGGCTACCGTATCTACCGCAGCCCTGATGGTCAGGCGGGCTGGCAGCTCATAGACTCCGTAGGGCCGGGAGTGACTACCTATGTGAATGGTGGTCTGCCGCAGCAGACGGTCTACTACTATCGTGTAGCCGCTGTGAATGGCTCTCAGCAGGCAGCGACCTATAGTAATATAGACTCTGGCCAGACATGGCGCAGTACGGGGATAGAAAATGTACAGAATAATACCATGCTGTCCGTATATCCCAATCCGGCCTCATCACTGCTGAATGTAGAGTGTATAGCAGCGCAGCCCGAAGATGTGCGCCTGGAGATATACGATGCCATGGGCCAGCAGATATATACCATGAGGGTATCCCTAAGCAGCGGATATCAGCAGCAGGCTATAGACGTCAGCCATTTTGCTACAGGTAGCTACTATGTATCTGTAGCAGGGCAGTATACCTCGGTGCATACTGCTGTCACTATCGTGCGATAATCCTGCATCAAAATTTTTGTCTGATCTCCCGGTTCAATATATTTGCCCGTACGTCTGTGGTGGTACACACCTCTACATGCAGCACCGGATAGGAGAGGGGCAGCCCTGTCCTATCTGGGTGTAGCGCAGCCTGGTAGCGCACTTGCATGGGGTGCAAGAGGTCGCTGGTTCGAGTCCAGTCACCCAGACACAGCACAGGCCCTCGCCCATGGTGGCGGGGGCTATTTGCTCGCCCTACTCCAGCACTACCTTGTGCATAGATCGCGCCTGCCTACTACGTATCTCCAGCAGGTAGATGCCCCGATCCGGCGCGCTACATGGTACGACAGCATCAGCCCTGGCTGCTGTAGTGTAGACCACTCTGCCGCTCATATCAGTGAGGGTCAGCGTACTTTCATCTGTTATGCCGCTGATCTCTATTTGGGAGGTGGCGGGATTGGGATAGACATGCAGAGAAGCTTGTACTGCATCGGCTATGCCGTTTGGCCCGAGGGCAGTGCAGTCCGCGCTCACGCTATCTGTGCGGTACACTGTGGTACACTGATCGCAAAAGAGGCTGCGGAAGAAGCAGACCGCATGCTGTGTGCGGAATAGGTTGGCCGCCGGGTCGTCATTATATACGCCGTGGCCGCCGCCTACCTTCACATTCAGCTCAGAGCATAGCCCAAAGCCCGTCAGCTTCTGATAGATGGCCCGCGATCCCCACATAAAGGGGTAGTTGGCGCAGTTCTGATAGTTGCCGCTGTCTATGTGCGAGATGATATCCTGGTCTCCGCCAAAGGAGACGATAGGTATGGCCTCTGCCTGCTGCAGAAAGCGGATATCTATGATGCTGCCCCAGTTGTGAAACAAGCCGCGCAGGCGGAAAGGTGTACGGAGCGCATTGCCGCTGGTATCGATAGTGCCCAGTGTCTGCCGACAGAATGGCACCCGCTGGTCAAACTCCTGCTGGTCTACAAAGGCGAGATTGACTGTGGCAAAGGAACCGGCACTATTGCCTCCGGCAAAGATCCACGCCGTATCGATGCCATAGTCCTGCGCATGAGCAGACAGGTAGCGCAGCGAGGCGTGTACATCCTGTATGGCGCGGTATATGGCCTGGTAGGCAGAGGTAGTATCACCGTGGCACTGTGTGGCAGCGCCCCAGCCCAGGCGGTACTCTACGGTAGCCGCCACAAAGCCCCGCTTGGCAAACTCGATGCAGTCATCGTCCAGGTTGCGCAGATTGCCTCCCAGAAAGCTGCCGCCATGCACCAGCACGATAAGCGGTCGCCGCGGCAGCGAGTCTATAGCGCGGTCAGGGTAGTGTACATTCAGGATCAGGTTCTGCCACTGGCCCTGATAGTTGAAGGCCTGACCGTATACGATGCCGGTATCGGATACGATCTGCGCATCGGAGAAATAGGCATCCTGCCGGAAGCGGCCATCCGTAGTGCAGTATTGTGCGTGCATGGTTCCATAGGTCAGTGTTAGTAGCAGGGACAGGAGTAGCGTTCTGATCATCTTCTTGTGGTTTTAGGTTAAAATAAGCAACAAGACAAGGAGTTGCAAGTCTTTTAGGTCAAGTGGAGCTATCGGTAGTGGGAGGGCAGCCGCCGAACAATAAAGCGGCATGGTTGTTTCATACCTACAGACCATGCACCTGATCAAAAACCACTGGTATCTAGCCTGCTTTGCTGACGAGCTACAGCCCGGCGGGCACCTCAGCCGTATGATATGCGGCGAAGACATCCTCCTCTACCGGACAGCCTCCGGGCAGGTAGCAGCACTCGAAAACCGCTGCTGCCACCGCAACGTACAGCTATCACTCGGCTATGTGAAGGGGGAGCATATGACCTGCGGCTATCACGGCTGGGAGTATGCTACTGACGGCCGCTGCGCCGCTATCCCATCTCTCGGCCCTGATGAAAAGATTCCCCGCGCGGCCTGCGTGCGGCACTATCCCGTAGAGGTGCGGCATAGGTGTGTATGGGTCTTCGTAGGTGATCCGCTGCTGGCGTCCTATGAGGAGATACCACCCTTCAAAGAGCTGGATGAGTGGCCGATGGTGTACAACTACCATGTGATCAAAGCCAATGTAAAGCTGGTCGCAGAGAGCCTTTTTGACTCCCATCATATCAACCATGTACACCGCAAGAGCATCAAGACGCTGATGGGCAATCTGCACAATGAGAAGCCTGACTACCATCTCACCATCACTGACCGCTCGCTACACGGCTGGTACATGAGGGATAATGAGGGTAGCATCTTTGAGAAGTTCTACTTCGGCTTTCAGGACAAGGTAGAGGCGCACTTTGGCTTCTGGTGTCCGCATAGCAGCATGCTGGACCTCCGCTTCCCTGCACACCTGCATATGCCGTCGCGCCGCATGGTCATTTATGAGCATTTCTATCAGGTAGACGAGGATCATGTCATGATGATACAGATCACCACCTGGCATCGTATCTTCCGCTACAATCCCTGGTTTGCCCGGTGGTTTATGCTGCGCAAAAGCATGCAGATAGTAGAGGAGGATATCGCCTTTCTCGAGAGCAATAAATACTGGCACGACCGCCGAGGGCTCACAGATATGCTGATACGGCCCGATGAGCTTACCTTTGCCTTCACCCGCCTCTGGAATAAAAATATACCCACGGATGCTACACGACCTGATCAGACGAAGGCTGCACCACTACCGCCGGCCACTCAGCTCTTCTGACCCTGCGCTGCCCTACACGGTCTCCGTGCCAAGGCGTGTGGCGGTCATAGGTGCGGGCATAGCCGGCATCAGTACTGCGTGCAATCTGGCAGAACGCGGCTTTGAGGTGCACCTGTATGAGAAGGAGCGCTTCCTGGGTGGCAAGGTGGGCAGCTGGCAGTTTGAGTCTAACGGTGAAACACTGCGCGCCGAGCATGGCTTTCACGGCTTCTTCCGCCAGTACTTTAATCTGCGCGCCTTCCTGAAGAAGCTGGGAGCAGACAAGCATCTCATACCGATAGATGACTATATCGTACTCTTTGACAAGGATAAGAAGCAAGGCTTCAAAGACCTGAGCCGCATACCTGTCATGAATATTCTGGATATGCGCCGCTATGGTGTCTTCTCGTGGAGTACCTTTGTGAGTCCCTTCAGCCTGCCCATGATCGATCTGCTGCGGTTCGATTTCAAAAGAACCTACCGGAAATATGACAAGGTCAGCTTTTCGGACTTTGCCCGCCGTACCAGGATGAATGATCGGATGAAACTCATCTTTAGTTCTTTCTCTCGGGCGTTCTTCGCAGAGCCCGAAGACATGTCTATGGCCGAGCTGATCAAGAGCTTCCACTTCTACTTTCTCAGCAACGAAGAGGGCCTGCTCTATGATGTACTGGACGATGACTTTCAGCATAGCTTCTTGTCATATTGCGAGGACTTCCTGAAAATGCACCAGGCACATATTTATCTCGACACACCCGTCATCAGTCTCGCTAAAACGTCCGCAGGCTTCGAGGTAAACGGTACGGCCTATGACTATTGCGTACTCTGTACTGATGTGAAGCACACCAAGCGGCTCATGCACTCAGCGCAGGGCTTCGAGCAGTATGCCCCCACGCTCTCTGCACTCACCGGCCTGAAGCAGACCAGCCGATATGCCGTACTGCGGGTCTGGACTGACCGCTATGAGGCAGATCCGTCACTGCCATTCTTTATCTTTACCGACAGGCTGCGCTGTCTGGACAGTGTCACGCTCTACCACAAGATGGAGAAGGAGTCCGCGCAGTGGAGCAGGACTCATAGTGGTGGTATCTTTGAGTTGCACTCTTATGCACTCCCAGAGGACCTACGCGATGAGGCAGAGATCAGGGCACAACTGCTGGAGGAGCTCTACCATTATTTCCCGGAGCTGCGTGGTATGACTATCAGGCATGAGTACATGCAGCACAGAGACGACTTTCCTGCCTTTCACACCGGCCAGTATGCTACGCGGCCGGAGATAGTGACAGAGGTGCCCGGCTTCTACCTGGCGGGTGACTGGGTGCGTATGGACAACTGTACCATGCTGATGGAAGCAGCATATACGTCTGGTGCCCTGGCTGCTAACCATATCATGCGCCGGGAGGGACTACGTGAAAACGAACTCATCAGCGTGCCTACACAGGGACTCCTGGCATAAACCATTAAACCAACAGCGATCAATACAGCCGTAGTCATAGGATCTGGTATAGGTGGCCTGGCCGCAGCCATCCGCCTCTCGCGCAGGGGCTATCGTGTCACAGTGTATGAGCAGCATAGCACGATAGGAGGCAAGGTGCATCGGATAGAGCAGGACGGCTATAGCTGGGGCTTTGGTGCGTCGCTGTTTACTATGCCGGAGCTGTTGGATGAGTTGTTTATACTCTGTGGCAAAGATCCTGCGCAGTACTATCACTACACGCGCATCGACCCTGTGTGCCGCTACTTTTATGCCGATGGCACACGCCTGGATGCCTGGGCAGAGACAGACCGCTTTGCCGCTGAGGTGCAGCAACAGACCGGTGAGCCTGCGGTCAAAGTAAAACAGTACCTGGAGCGGATCGCAAAGCTTTATGATGTCACAAAGGATATTTTCCTATTCCGCTCGCTGCACCGATGGCGGACCTATGCAGACCGCAACGCTCTGCGTTCCTTACTACACCTGCCACAGATAGGCATAGGCGGCAAAATGCACAAGGCGAATGAAGAAGCCTTCTCTGATTCACGCATCGTGCAGCTCTTTGACCGCTATGCCACCTACAATGGGTCCGACCCATACCTCGCACCCGCCACGCTGAACGTGATCTCGCACCTGGAGTATAACAAGGGTGCTTACTTCCTGGAGGATGGCATGCCCATGCTCACACGTAGCCTGTATCAGCTCGCTCTGGATATGGGCGTAGAATTTGTCACCTCTTGTACCGTGACTGGTATACACGTAGAGGATGGAAACACAACAGGAATAAAGACCGGAGGGGCCTTCGTACCTGCCGACATAGTGGTGAGCAATATGGATGTAGTGTACACCTATCGCCGGCTGATGCCGGAGCAGCAGGCACCCGCGCGATATCTCGATCAGCCGCGCTCGTCATCGGCCATCATTTTCTATTGGGGTATGGATCGTATCTTTCCTGAGCTGGACCTTCACAATATCTTCTTCAGCAGTGACTATGCAGAGGAGTTTCGCATGCTCAGTACGGAGCAGGATATCAGCGATGATCCGACCATCTATATCTACATCAGCAGCAAGAAGCAACCCACCCACGCTCCGCAGGGTGGTGAGAACTGGTTTGTCCTGATCAATGCACCACATGATAGCGGGCAGGACTGGGATGCCGTAGCAGCGCGCGTACGCGCCAATGTCATAGCTCGACTCAGCAGAGAGCTGGGCGTTGACATCGCTTCCTGTATTGCCACCGAAACAGTCAATCATCCCGGCACCATAGATAGTAAGACAGGTTCATATCTCGGTGCGCTTTACGGCAGCAGCTCCAATAATGTGCTGGCGGCTTTCCTGCGGCATCCAAATTTCAGCAGGAGTATAGAGGGGTTATACTTTTGTGGAGGTAGCGTACACCCTGGTGGCGGTGTGCCGCTCTGCCTGCTGTCTGCGCATATCATAGATGATCTATTGTCAAACAAGAAGGCCTGATGTTTGCAGGAAAAAAGCAATCGTGATGAAGTACACCTACCTGCTCATAGATATATTTACCGTGGTCATGCCGCTGGTCTTCTCTTTTGACAGCCGCGTGGCTTTCTACAAAAAGTGGAAGTATCTGCTGCCTGCTATGCTCGTCACAGCGGCTATCTTTATCGTGTGGGACCACTATTTTACAGTAGCAGGTGTGTGGAGTTTCAATCATGCGTATACGCTGGGTCTTGACATCTGGTCGCTGCCGGTAGAGGAGATACTCTTCTTTATCACGGTACCGTATTCCTGCGTTTTCATCTATGAGAATATCTGCTGCTACAAACCCCGCAAACTCCTGTCTGATAGCCTCTGGATCGTGCAGCTGATCTTGCCTGCCGTGTTTGGTATACTGGCATATATGTCCGCGGCTCGTGCCTACACGCTCTCTGTCACGATGGGTATGACCATCTTCCTGCCCCTCGCGGTGTGGGCGCTTCGGGCGGATCAGCTGGAGAATTTTGTCCTATCCTTCCTCGTCAGCATACTCCCCATGCTGGTAGTCAATGGCATACTGACAGCCCTGCCGGTAGTGCGCTATGACGATCTGCAGAACTGCGGCATCAGGCTCGGCACCATCCCGATAGAGGACTTCCTGTATGGTGCTCTTCTGCTCGGTATCAATATCTGCATCTATGAGGTGCTGCAAAGTATAGCGACGCGTACCGCACCGGAGCGAACAAAGTAAGCCATGCCGGTGTTTAGACACTAAAAGAAACCGATGCTGAAAGTAAAAGTGGACCATGATGAAGCCGGCGAAATGGGAGACAATCACGTCATGACCTCTGCCGAAACACCGCTCCGCGCAGATGCCTTTGCTATGGACGATGACCTGAAGGTAGAACTGATAGAGGAGAAGTTTGCCGAGATCATGCATATACTCGGCCTCGACCTCGAGGACGATAGCCTGCGCGGTACGCCGCACAGGGTGGCAAAGATGTACGTCAAAGAGATCTTTAGCGGTCTCAATCCTGCCAATAAGCCGAAGATCGCTGTATTTGAAAACAAGTTCAAATACCACGAGATGCTGGTAGAGAAAGACATCGCTTTCTACAGCAACTGTGAGCACCACTTTGTGCCCATCATAGGCCGCGCACATGTGGCCTACATCAGCGAGGGTCAGGTGATAGGCCTGTCAAAGATCAACCGCCTCGTGCAGTATTATGCCAAACGGCCACAGGTACAGGAGCGCCTCACCATACAGATAGCAGAGGCTATCAAAGAGGCTACAGGCACGGACAGCGTAGCAGTGGTGATAGACGCACAGCACCTCTGTGTATCCTCCCGTGGTGTGGGTGACACGAGCTCAGCTACGGTCACTTCCAGCTTCTCGGGCCGCTTTCTCAATGAGCAGACACGCAATGAGTTTCTGGCCTACTGTGGACTGAATAAGTAGATCACTATGAAGGACTATATCGTCATAGGTGGCACATCAGGCATAGGCCTGGAGATCGTGCGTAGTCTGTCCGCAGCCGGTCATCATGTACACGTGCTCTCACGTAGCCAGCGAAACCTGGATGGGCTCGATCGTGTCAGCCATACCGTGTGGGATGCGCTGGGCGGAGAGGCTCCCGCAGGGGAGTGGCCAGCTCAGATAGACGGGCTGGTGTACTGCCCCGGCAGCATCACACTGAAGCCTTTTCACCGGCTGACGGGTGAGGATTTCATCTCAGACTATCAGGTGAATGTGATCGGTGCAGTGCGCGCTATACAATATTTCCTGCCGGCGCTGAAAGCCGCAGAGTTGCCGTCCATTGTACTCTTCAGCACAGTGGCCGTGAAGACAGGTATGCCGTTTCACGCCTCTATCAGCGCTGCCAAGGGGGCCATAGAAGGGCTCACCCGCTCACTGGCAGCGGACCTCGCACCCCGCATCCGCGTGAACTGCATCGCTCCCTCGCTGGTACAGACAGAGCTGAGCGCACGGCTCACATCCTCTGAGGAAAAGATCAAAGCGTCTGCACAGCGCCACCCTCTCGCGCGCATCGGCACGCCTGCTGATATAGCTGCTATGGCTACACTGCTACTCACAGAGGCTCAGTGGATCACAGGTCAGGTGCTACATATAGATGGTGGTATGAGCAGCCTCAGGCTCTAGCACTTAGAGGTACTTTTCACATTTTTTCCAGAAGGACATAAAGGAGCCCGGTGCATGTACCACCTGCGGGAACAGCCACTCCGGCTCATCCAGCGTGGCAGGGTAGTGCAGCGAGGACGGATGCTTCTTTGCAAAGATATGTGGGAAGGAAGCTGTACGCATCAGATCATCCACACCGCCGCAGAATAGCTGTATGCCCGGAATATTCTCTGCGAGCTCAAGGATGAAAGACAATACGCGCGGAGATACGGGATACTTCCTGTAGTGCTCCGGTTCCAGTAGCAGTACCCTATTGGCATCCATCTCCCTGCGCCAGAGCGGGTCCAGGGTACATGCGTTATAGATCAGCAGCGGTTTGTTGTATAGCAGTTGCAGTGCCGGCGTATCCGGTAGTCTTGTTTGTAGCTGTGGCAGGGAGTGTTTGCTCAGGACTTGAGGCATGGGCAGATGGGCCAGCTGTTCATACGGCACATCGAGAAAGCTATCCCTCTGGTCCGTATGGCAGAACTTATTGATATTACTCTGGTCGCAATAGTACTTCTTAGAAGAGAAAGTTCCCGCTACCCACTGCCAGCTCAGCGTATTGCTGGCCAGGTCATGATCCGCTAGATGGTAATACATCCATCGGGATGGTGCGGCCCAATGAGCCCGGCCTATATTGCAGGCCAGAGAGGCTACATACATACGCAGGTGGTTGTGCATGTAGCCGGTGGTGTGGAGCTGCTCTATAGCGGCATCTATGGCAGTGATACCTGTGGTCGCAGTGAGCAGCGCATCGGGTATGCTGTAGTGACAAAAGCCTTGCTGCGGCCCTTTGATATCTGACCATATGCGGTCTCCCAGCTGGTACCACTGCCGCTGAAAGTACTCACGCCAGGCCAGTTCAAAAATAAAGGTGTATGCCTGCTCCCTGCTATAGCGGCTCAGCACGCGCTCCCGCACATAGGGCAGCGAAAGGACACCGCGCGATATATATGGCGAGAGGTAGCTCACCGCACCATCGATATAGTTTCTGGTACCGGCATATGCTACAGCATCTACGCGGTCTACTGCCGCCAGTATATCAGCATAGCGCGTCAGCAGGTCCGTCATATAGAGATCAGTTTTTTGTCACGGAGGTGATGTAGCATCAGCACTTCGCCTTCTGCCATATTGCGGTAGCTCACTACATCGCAGAGAGCTAGTATATGGTCGCCGGCATCGGTTAGTGAGCGCACCTGCAGCTCTATCACAGCCAGCGCATCACTCAGCACCTGGTAACCATTGTAACCTGTGAGCCGCTTGCTGAGTGTTTTTAGCTTGTCTTTGCGGCGACCGCTTTGTTTGCCCAGGCGATTGATCAGGTCGAGATGCGCCGTGCTCAGTATCTGCAGGACCATGCTTTCTTGCTGCATCACGTTGTCCAGTGTTTTCGTTTCCTTGTATACTGCCACCATATAGCGCTTGGGCTGCATAGAGACCTGCGAGGCGTAGGTGCAGATGTTCATATTGTGCTGTCGGCCATCATGGCTGGCTATGCTGTACACAGGCAGGTCCAGACGGTTCCAGGGCTTCTTTCTGATAGTAGGCATTGGCTTTTTATGATACAAGTAGTGAACAAACAAGCTTTTACATTGTTTCAGCTACTATAACCATTACACCACGAGATTGTTTAGCCCCACATGAACAAGCTTTCGACCCTTCTATTAGTGTGCCTGTCCTTTACAGCCATGGCTCAGTCTGGTATCATCCGAGGCCGGATAGCGGTAGCCGGTAGCAATGCACCCCTTGATTTTGCCACTGTAGCGCTGGATGGCACTACGATCGGTACACAGACAGATGAGAAGGGTGAATATGAATTCAAAGACCTTCAGCCTGGTTTCTACAATGTCAAAATATCCAGTGTAGGCTATACGGCCAAGACGGTCTATGAGGTGGAGGTGACCAACTCAAAGCCTGCCATAGTCAATGCCGAGCTAGAGAGCAGTACCGAGAAGCTCAAAGAGGTGGAGGTCACCACGGGTACCTTTCAGCGCAAAGAGGAGAGCCCGGTGTCTATCCGCACTATCGGAGTGAATGAGATACAGCGCTATCCGGGCGGCAATCGTGACATATCGCGTGTGATACAATCCCTGCCGGGTGTCGGCGTCAGTACTGGTTTTCGCAATGACCTGATCATACGCGGTGGCTCTACGGCTGAGAATAAGTTTTACCTGGATGATATAGAGATACCCAATATCAATCACTTTGTCACACAAGGTGGCTCAGGCGGGCCGCAGGGCCTGATCAATGTGGACTTTATCCGAGAGGTCAATTTCTACTCATCGGCTTTTCCGGCAGACAGGGGCAATGTACTCAGCTCTGTAATGGACATACGGCTGCGCGATGGCCGGGAGGACAGGTGGGGTGCTGCCGCCGCACTGGGTATCACAGATGCGGCCCTCTCTGCAGAGGGACCGCTGGACAAGAAGAAGAAAGCCACCCTGCTGCTATCCTGGCGCTCCTCCTACTATGACTGGTTTTTCAAACTCATCAATGTACCGATATTCCCAAACTATAATGATGGTCAGGTGAAGCTGAGATGGAAGATCACTCCCAAAGATGAATTGACCTTTCTAAGCCTGAATGCTATCGATATATTTCGGCTAAACCTGAATGCCAATAAAACCGAAGAAAACAGATACCTGCTGCAACTCTTGCCCGTCAATAATCAGCAGAGCACTACCAATGGCCTCAAGTATACCCACTTCTTTACCAATAGCTATCTGCAGGCAGTGGTGAGCAGTAGTGAGTTATTTAACCAGATAGATAAGTACAAGGATAATAGCAAAGACTCTACCCGCACGCAGTACTACCGCTCCACACAGGCAGAGACTAAGGCACGCCTCGAGTGGACCAAACGCAGCAAGGGCTGGAAGATCAATGTAGGTGGCAATCTGGAGTGGGACCGCTACTACAACCGCTCACAGTTTCAGGGTACGTACTTCCGCTATGACTACCTGACCCGGCTGGATATCTACCGCTACGGCGTCTTCTCACAGGTGAGCAAGACTGTAGCCAAAGATCGCCTCACCCTTTCACTAGGCATGCGGCTGGATGGCAATACTTACAATGAGAGTATGCTCAATCCGCTCAATCAACTATCACCGCGCTTTGCGCTGTCTTATACTATACTGGAGCGACTGAGGCTAAACTTTAACACGGGCTACTACCATGAGACGCCTGCCTATACCGTGATGGGCTACAGAGATACTACCGGAGCGCTGGTCAATCAAAAGCGCCTCACCTATATGCGGAATATACATGTGGTAGCAGGCATAGAGTATACTACGAAATATAACAGCCGCATCTCCGTGGAGGGCTTCTTCAAGCAGTACTACAATGTCCCCTTCCTGCTGGATGACTCTATCTCGCTGGCCAATCAGGGCAGCAACTTCGGAGTAGTGGGCAATGCTCCTGCACAGAGCACTAACAAGGGCAGGTCCTACGGTGGTGAGTTTCTCTTTGAGCAGAAATTGTACAAGGGATGGTTTGGTATTCTGTCTTACACGCTGTTCTGGAGCCAGTTTCAGGATAAGTACGGCGTGTATCAATCCTCCAGCTGGGATACGCGCCACATCATTAGCCTCACAGCGGGCAAGAAGTTTAAGCGTAACTGGGAGCTGGGGGCTAGATGGCGCGTACAGGGCGGATCTCCATATACGCCTTATGACATAGCCTACTCCACGCTCATACCGGTCTACACGGCAAATCCTGGCGGCGTATTCGACTATAATAGACAGAACTCTCTTCGCCTGCCGTGGTTTCACCAACTGGATATGCGCGTGACCAAGAAGTGGTACCTCAAGGCGCTGTCTATAGAGCTCTACCTCGATATACAGAATGTCTACTACCACAAGCAAAAGCAGCAGGACCTGTTTACTATAAAACGCGATGCTAACGGACAGCCGCTAGTAGATCCATCAGACCCGACACGCTACATCCCTAACCTGCTGGCCAATACTTCCGGAGTACTACAGCCGGGGCTGGGACTCGTGATCAGCTATTGACCGAGATAGAAGTGCTACCACTCAATAGGCTGACCATCGCGATAGAAGCCTCCGGTGGGACCATCCGGGCCGAGCGTAGCAGCCCATACGATCCCCTTGGCACCCTCGCTGACAGGACGTGCACCATAGGCGGCAGTTCCCGGATAGGTAGCTACAAATCCGGGACAAACTGCGTTGATCTTGATACCTGTATCTTTTAGCTCGTGGGCCAGATGAATGGTGAGCGCATTGAGCGCAGTTTTAGTGATGCTGTAGACTGGCGTGGCTCCGGGCCTTGCGCCGATACCAAAAGAAGGGTCGTGGAAGGAACCAGCCCCGCTGGATACATTCACTATCCGCGGAGCATCGCTGCGCTGCAGCAAAGGAGCGAAGGCCCTGATCATGCGCCATGCACCGAGCAGATTGGTGTCCAGCGCTTCATGTACGAATGCAGTTTCTGTCTCCAGTGCATGTGCACCCTGGTCATAATAGGCACCTGCATTATTGATAAGCACGTCCAGTTTCTCATAGTCTCTCTCTATGGTCCTGCACAGCGCCTCTATACTGCCGGGGTCGGTTACATCCAGCTGTTCGGCTTGCAGATTCGCCGGGCCTGCCAGAGATTTGGCTTGATAGATATCCCGGGCGGAGACGATGACGAAATAGCCCAGTTGTGACAGCTGTCTGGCAGTTTCAAACCCGAGACCGGTTTCCCGGCTCACTCCGGTGATCAATGCTACTTTCATGATTTCCCCTTTTTAGGAAAGATAACAACAGGAGAAGTAGCAAGGTTCGTTTGTTAAATAATTCTTCGGCGAACATTTCGTATCACGCCTTGTTATCAGGGTGTAATGAGATTATTATGGTTAGTATTGCCGCCGATATGATGGATAGCTCTTCGGGCAAAAGTGTGCGCTGGGTGGTAGCCATACTAGTGATCCTGCATGCGGTAGGCATTGCAGGTCTTCATACTGTTCATTATAGCTATTGGTTTGAGACTATCACCTGGCTCAATCTGCTCGTCAGCTTCACACTGGTCCTGAGCTATTACCGCGGGTGGACAGGCATGCAGGTACTCTTCATAGCGGCAGCTATGGGTATATCTCTGATGGCAGAGATCATTGGCGTTCAGCGCGGTATCCTCTTTGGCGCCTACCACTATGAACGCATGGCCGGGCCTGGACTGCTGGGCGTCCCCTTGGTGATAGGGTTGAACTGGGTACTCCTCACGATTTGTACGGGTACATTTGCCGCAGCTTTGTTTCATCACACCGGGGCGCGCATACTGATAGCTGCAGCGATGATGGTGGGTATAGATATACTACTCGAGCAGTTTGCCATGCAGCATCACCTCTGGGCGTGGGATAGCTCCACACCGCCTCTTTTCAACTACCTGACCTGGGGCGCGGTAGCTCTGGTACTACAGCTACTCTACGCCATGCTATGGAAGGATCAGGGCAATAAAATAGCTGTGGCCTATCTGGTCATTCTGTTGTTATTTCTGGTCACGGACGGGCTTTTTGCCCATGGTACTATGCACATGGGTGCATGGACCGATCCTCATCATTTGATTAGTTTTGATCACGTAGTAAAGTCAGGGTAGGCATGGGACAGTATTCTATCAAAGATGTAGAGGTGCTATCAGGTATCAAAGCGCACACCCTGCGTATATGGGAGAAGCGCTATGACTTTCTGAAGCCGGAGCGTACAGATACCAATATCCGCTACTACAATGACTATCAGCTCCGGCTGATACTCAATATCAGCACGCTCAACCGCAAAGGCTATAAGATATCCCGTATAGCTCACATGACGGAGAAGGAGCTCAACGCGGAGCTGCTGCGCAGCAGTGATGAGGCCGACACGGATGATCAGACTGACAGGCTGGTCCGTGCCATGATAGACTTTGAGGCTGATGCCTTTGAGAAGGTCATCAACCAGCTCACCAATAAGTTTGGTTTTGAGGATACGTGTATCCGTCTCTTCTTTCCCTTTATGATGCGTACGGGTGTGCTATGGACGGCCGGCACTATACGCCCCGCTCAGGAGCACTTTGTGACCAACCTCCTCCGCAGAAAGCTGCTGGCGGCCATAGATCGCGTACAGACACCGGTCCGAGACGATGCAAAGTGCTATGTCCTCTTCCTGCCCGAGGGGGAAAACCATGAGACACTGCTGCTCTTCACTGAGTACCTGCTGCGTCTGCGTAGCCAGCATGTAGTCTACCTGGGCAGTGCCGTACCGTTGGAGGATCTCGTATACGTCCGCGATGCCTTCCGCCCGGATGTGCTCGTCACCTACATATCCATAGAGCAGGAGACCATCAGTACACAGGAGTACCTGCGCCAGCTGGCAGAGATATATCCTGATACCCGTATACTGGCAGGTGGTGCGCGCCTGACCCAGCCAGATCTCCATCTGGCTGCCCATATCACCGTGGTCAACTCAGTAGCCGCGCTGAAGGAGGCTATCTCCTGATCTTTTTCAAAGCAGTAAATTTTAATCTTTTGGGATTCAATGTGTTGAGTGCCCGCTAGTCTTTTGTTTAATATTTTTCACAAAAGATTAAACAAAATTCCTTTCTACTGTTTAACTTTGTGTTACAAAAGTTAAACAAATGACATTTGCCAGCCAGCTTTTACAATACGAACCCAGCCTTAAATCTCTCGCTTTTTACCTGACCGGCAGTGCCGCCCGTAGTGAAGACCTGATACAGGAGACCTACTACCGGGCGCTGCGCAATGAAGACAAGTACCAGCAAGGCACTAACCTGAAGGCATGGCTGAGTACCATCATGCGCAATATCTTTATCAATGACTATCACAAGAAGAAAGTAGTGCAGCCTATAGGCGATGGCGACCGTGAGGTGCGCGATACCTACCGCACGGAGATCAACGGCTCCTACAGAAACTTCCTGTCACAGGAGATCAGCCATGCTATGGAGACGGTCAATAGTGATTTTACCAAGCCATTCCTGATGTATTTTTCAGGGTTTCAGTACCAGGAGATAGCTGAGCAGCTACACCTGCCTATAGGTACTGTAAAGAGCCGCATACACTCTGCGCGCAAAGAGCTACAGACGCGCCTGCGCGCAATGGGCATAGAAAATGCAGCATACCTCAACTAACCTCATTATGGGAAAAGACCAACATGTGATCGTGATAGGGTCGGGATTTGCCGGGCTGAGCGCTGCCAGCACACTGGCACAGCAGGGCTACCGGGTGACTATGCTGGAGAAAAACGACCAGCCCGGAGGCCGCGCGAGGCTCTATGAAGAGGGAGGGTTCACCTTTGATATGGGGCCTAGCTGGTACTGGATGCCGGCTGTATTTGAGGATTACTATCGTCATTTTGGGCACACGGCTTCAGACTTTTATGATCTGCGCCGGCTAGACCCGTCCTACCGTGTTTTCACCACCGGTGAGGGAGCAGATGTACCTGCCGCCTTTGATAGCCTGGTAGCATTCTTTGAAAGTAGAGAGAAGGGTGCGGGAGCAAGGTTGAAAGCCTTTCTGGATGAGGCAAAGACGAAGTACGACATAGCTATGAGCGATCACGTACACCGTCTGAGTGACTCCATCACAGAGTTTCTGGATATCAGCACGCTGCTCGGCACCACGCGGCTGCAGATGTTTCACTCGCTGAAAAAGGTGATCCGGTCAAAGTTTAAAGACCCGCTGCTGGTGAGTATACTGGAGTTTCCATCACTTTTCCTGGGCGCTACACCGGAGACCACACCCGCGCTCTACAGCATGATGAACTATGCAGACCTGGTACTCGGCACCTGGTATCCTATGGGTGGCATGTACGAGATCATACGCGCCATGGTGCGCATAGCGGAGGAGCAGGGCGTAGAGATCATCTGCGGCTCGGAGGTGACCAGTATAGATGTGGTCAGTGGCTTGGCCAGAGGAGTAGTATGCGGCGCTGTACGCTATAGCGCAGATGCAGTCATAGCTACCTCAGACTATCACTATACCGAGCAAAAGCTACTGCCTGAGCAGTACCGCCGCTACGATGAGCGCTACTGGGATGCGCGCACTATGTCTCCCTCGGCGCTGATCTACTACCTGGGTATAGATCGCAGGCTACCGGGCCTGCTGCATCACAACCTTTTCTTTGACGAGGACTTTGCCATACATGCCCGGGAGATATACAGTGACCCTCAGTGGCCATCGGCACCGCTTTTCTATGTGTGTGCGCCGTCTGTGACAGATCCCGGAGTAGCACCTGATGGCAGTGAGAATCTATTCCTGCTCATGCCGCTGGCGCCTGGCCTGGAGGATACGGAGGAGATGCGGCGCAAGTACTTTGATATCATGATCTCGCGGCTGGAGCAGCGTATCGGGCAACCTTTTCGTGAAAAGATTGTTGTACAAAAGAGCTACTGCATCCGTGACTTTGAAAAAGACTATCATGCCTACAAAGGCAATGCCTACGGACTGGCCAATACGCTGATGCAGACAGCTATACTGAAGCCTAAGATGCGCTCTGCCAAGGTGAAGAACCTGCTCTATGCAGGCCAGCTCACAGTGCCCGGGCCGGGGGTGCCGCCAGCCATCATCTCGGGCCAGATAGCGGCCGGGGCCCTGATGAAACAGCTAAAGAAAACATCTATACACACTAAAACTCACGCCCATGTTTAACCTATTCGTCAAAACCAGTACGGCCTGCAGCAGGCTAGTGACCCAGGCGTACAGCACCAGTTTCTCTCTCGGTATCCGCACGCTGCATCCGCGCCTGAGAGATGCGATCTATGGCATCTACGGCATGGTACGCTATGCAGATGAGATCGTAGATACTTTTCATGACTTTGACAAGAAGGCACTGCTGGCCAAATTTAAAGCAGATACCTATGAGGCCATCAGAGACGGTATCAGCCTGAATCCGATACTGCAAAGCTACCAGCTGGTGGTGAACCGCTACCAGATACCAGCGGAGCTGACAGAGGCATTCTTTCGCAGTATGGAGATGGACCTGTATGAGACCGCCTATGGCCGTGAGGGCTATGAAGAGTATATATATGGCTCGGCAGAGGTAGTGGGGCTCATGTGCCTCTATGTTTTCACCGAAGGTGACAAGGACATGTATGCTACGCTGGAGCCATCGGCGCGTGCTCTGGGTGCTGCCTTTCAGAAGGTCAATTTCCTGCGCGATATGGGCAGCGATTTTGACGAGCGGGGCAGGGTGTACTTTCCGGGCATAGACTTTGCCCGCTTTGGCGATGCTGCCAAGCAGCAGATAGAGCAGGAGATAGCGCATGACTTTGCGCTGGCGCTGGAGGGCATACGCCAGCTGCCTGTCACTGCACGTGGCGGTGTACTGCTGGCGTATAAATATTATATGAGGTTGTTTGCCCGTATACGCCACACGCCGGC
The DNA here is from genome assembly GCA_018267365.1 of Bacteroidota bacterium. GTDB lineage: Bacteria > Bacteroidota > Bacteroidia > Chitinophagales > LD1 > UBA1941. The sequence goes on from JAFDYQ010000013.1 coordinate 47,607, forward strand.
CAGCGTGATCAGCACCGTGCGCATACGCGTGCCGGACATGGAGAAGCTACTCCTGCTATGTGTGACACTGACAGGTGAGTCAGTGAAAAAAGCCTTCGGCCAGACTACACTGCGCAGGGTAGAGAGCTACCAGCAGGCAGCGTAAAATCAGGGCACTTTACTTCTTGTATATTACCAGTAGACACTTGTAAGATAGGCAGGGATCCGTGCAACTATCCGTGTACAGAAACTGTACATACCTGAAAATACCTCTCGCATGGATCCCCTCATAGATATCCTCATAGTAGAAGACAATCCGCATGATGTTTTATTCATAAAGCAAGCTATCAATGAGGTGGGCCTGCTGCTGAATGTGAAGCATATACAGAATGGCGCAGATGCTATAGACTACTTTAATAACCTCACAGCAAGTAGCGGCATACCGCCGCGGCTGATCCTGTCAGATATCCGCATGCCCAAGATGGATGGCTATGAATTTATGCAGTATATAAAAGGCAATGATAAGCTGCGCGATGTGCCGCTGGTAGTAGTATCTACCTCAGAGCAGGATGCAGATATAGAGCGCAGCTACCGCCTGGGTGCCAATAGCTACCTGATCAAGCCTATGGATGTGACCATATTCATCGATACCCTGGTGCGTGTATTCCGGTATTGGCTCGGGGTGAATCAGCCACCACGCGAAGAGCACACACGCGAGGCATTCATGCGGTTCAGCACAGCGGCCTAGCCCCCCATCTGGTCAGCTGCCTCAGCCGATTAGCTTTAAATTTTATCTTTGTTTAAAACAGGGATAAATGAATGAAAAACCGACGGTGATATGTATCACGCCAGTGAAAAATGAAGCGTGGATACTGGAGCAGTTTCTGACTGCTACCTCGCTCTGGGCAGATCACATCATCATAGCAGATCAAAACTCAAACGATAATAGCCGTGAAATAGCCGCCAGGTTTCCTAAAGCACGAGTAGTAAACAATCCCGGCCAGTATAACGAATATGAAAGAACAAGACTGCTACTCAAAGAGGCACGGAGCATACCGGGCCCACGCCTCATCATGGCGCTAGATGCAGATGAGTTTCTGGCAGCCGACTATGCCGGCTCTGATGATTGGCAGAGGGTACTGGAGGCTGCCCCGGGCACTATCATCCAGATGGAGCGGGTCAACATAGCACCGGGATTCAAGCAATATTTTAACCCGATCAATATGGTGCTGGGACTGATGGATGACAATGTGGCGACCATAGAGACTACCTCTAAGGCTAATATCCATAATATAAGGGTGCCCTGGCCCACAGATGCTCAAGTACTGAAGCTAAACCAACTCAAGGCGCTGCACATAGATGCCATAGACTATGGCAGGGTGATCAGCAAACTGCGCTGGTACCAGGTATTTGAGCGCACGGTCAATAAGAAAGAGACCTTTGTACTCTTGAATAAATACAAATGCTATGACAACGAGGCTGAGTTCCTCCGTTCTCTGCATCTACAGCCCGTGCGGGAAGAATGGTTTGCCGGCTACGATGCGCAGGGCCTGCACCTGCGGGATATCCGTGTCAGTGCATCCAGCTATTGGTGGGATGCCGAGGTGCTGCAGTTTCTGGATCAGAACGGTACCAACGACTACCGCCTCCTGAATATATGGGGCAAAGACTGGGTAGAAGCTGCAAAAAGTAAGAATCTGAAAGACCCTGCGCGCTTCAGAAATACACAGGGGCCACTGGACCGCTGGGTATACCGATACTGGTACCGACATGCCAAGAATGACTCTAAAGGCGTACCGGTGATCAATAGTATCTTAAACCGGCTCGGATACCATTAGCCGGGCAATGGGTCTGCACCGGGGTCACTCGCCGTCATAGGCGGCCTGTATCGCGGCTATATCGAGCTTGACCATGCTCCAGAGTGCCTTCATGGCTCGCGCTGACTTCTCAGGATCTCCAGTCATCCACTTGTCAAACATAGAAGGCACCACCTGCCAGCTCACGCCATATTTGTCTTTCAGCCAGCCGCAGGCCTGCGCCGTACCGCCATCTGCCAGGAGGCCATCCCACACGCGGTCTATCTCCTCCTGGGTATCGCATGGCGCTACCAGTGACAGAGCGCCTGTATAAGCTTCCCAAGGCCCGCCGTTCAGTATCATAAACTGCTGGCCATTCAGCTCCATATGAATGGTCATGACGCTACCCTCCGGCCGCGGTGCCCCTTTGCCATAGTAAGTGGTCTTGGTCACTTTAGAGTTTGGGAAAGTTTTGGTGTACAGTGCAGCGGCTTCCTCTGCGGTATCATTGTGCCAGAGACATGGATAGATGGGTTTCATTTTATTTTGGTTTTAGTGGTCAATGGTATATCGCAAAGATGCGACTATCATGTCATATATCCGGTGTATAAATACGACAGATGTGAGGTGCAACCACGGCTCACGATAGTGCGTCTGTATAATTCATCGCTACTCAGAGTTCCGATTTTGATCGTTTTTTTGATTTGGGGTACGGTAGCTGCAGGTGTATGTTTGCTATCGAAAGAACGATGGAGGCTTAGCTCATAAAATACCCGACTTTGTTTTTTGGTAAATGTAAAGAAAGGCCCAACCCTAAAACCAGCCAATCGAAAGCGGTACCCTAGCGGTACCGCTTTTTATATTTAGGGCTAACATATTTTCACTTTTCAGCTATACGTTTGGCATAATATTGCTGATGCTTTGGTCAAATCATCCGTCATGTATCAGATCTCTGCCCTCATAGGGCTATGTATGCTCTATATCACTACCGCATCTGCGCAGTACGGCTGTAAGACTACCAGCAAGGGCGACACCATCTACCAGCGCTGCTACTATACCACCGGTGCGCTATGTACAGAGATCAGCTATCTGAAAAACAACGAGCGGTGGAAGCAAGTGAAAATCTATACAAAGTCAAAGGAACTGGTCTATGAGCGCAGCTATGGCCAGCGCTACGGCTCCAGCCACGTAGAGCTGCGCTACCAGCCATCGGGCAGCGTATCTACTGCCCACTACACCATGCAGCCTGATGGCGGTATACAGTATACGGATATCACCACCTATTTCAAACCGGATGGCAGTATAGATCATGAGGAGGATATGAGCCGGGGCAATGATGGCGAGATACACCCCTGGCCTATACATATGCCAGACAAACCACAGCCGGTAGTGCCGGCTCCCAGGCCGGTACCTGCACCTGCCCCCGCAGCATGCCTGCCTGTGCCAGAGCAGAGGGAACTCTATCTGATCAACTATACCAGTGAACGCCTACATCTGATATGCCAATACCGAGATATAAAAGCAGCCTCTATGAGCCTGCTCATAGAGCCAGCAGATACCGCTAAAGTGGGTGTGTATTCTTCTTTTCATACCAGTCCTGATCCGCTACAGCACTATATGATACAGATAGCAGATAAAGCACGCAGGGGGTATCAGTATCAGGTGAAAACTATAAGCAACGCAGCAGATACGCAGCAGTATATAATGATAGTATACAGGAAAATAAAAGGCCGGAAGTAAGATTATGAGTCTACCAGACCGCGGCCCTGTTTATTGACGAGGCCTTTCTCTATCAGTTGTAGCTTGGTCTTGTCCAGTACGCCATTCACAAAGTCTTTGCTTTTTGGCGTGCTGTATATCTTGGAGATGTCTATGTACTCATTGATAGATACCTTGACCGGTACGGTAGGGAAGTACTTCAGCTCGCAGACGGCCATTTTCATCAAAACGAGGTCCAGCGTAGCGATACGATCCATCTCCCAGTTTTTCAGGTTTGGCTCTATGTCTTTGGTCAGCTCTTCGTTGTGCTTGTAGCACTGGCGCAGCAGGTCCACGCCAAATTTCTTCTCCTCCTCCCACTGGTGTATGCCGGTGATGAGTGCATTCTCATCTTCCTCTGTGAATGCCTCTACATATTTCTGCATGACGTGATTGAGCAGCAGTTGGTCATCGTCATAGTTCACATAGAGATCCTCGAGCTGTGCTTCAAACTCTTTGTTTTTGCCGAGGATCTTTTTTACCACCAGGTCCATCACTTCACGGTCCTGCCCGAGGGTGGGTGGCTCGGTCAGGGCGATGTAGTTCTTGTAGGTATATTTGTCATGCAGCATGTTAAACATGGCCTTGACTACCTCCTGGTCTATATTGTGAGAGATCTTGTATTGCTTCAGATATGACTGGTACTCCTTATTGTTTTGGAGAAAGGTGGCTATCCTGTTTGAGGCTATGAGTGTGCTGGCTTTCTCATCCTCCTCTGTCTTGATGTATTTGGCCATTCTTTTAGCCTTGTCTACCAGTGAGTACTGGCACACCTCGTACATATAGGCGAGGTTGGTCAGGTAGAGCGATATGGAGCGGTCCAGGCTTTTATTGAGTTCCGTCTCCAGGGCTCCGAGCTGCACATCAGGATTGACCTCGATGCTATACAGCACCTGCATGACTTTCGTCCTTAAACTTCTTCTGCCGAGCATTATTACTTTATACTATCTCTTTGATACCAATGAACGTATTATTTCTTAGCTGCATTGATCCGGTCCTTTGCTATACGGATCGCCGCCTCCTGGGTAGGGACCTTATCGGCCTTTGCCCGTGCAAATATCTGTAAAGTTTTGTCATAGATCGCATCAATATACACCTGAGTCTCTTTTTCTGTCAGCCCCTTGACCTCTCGGTAGCAGTTTATGACGCCACCGGCGTTGATCAGAAAGTCAGGCGCATAGAGGATACCACGATCCAGCAGCATATGCCCATGTACATTCTCATCTGCCAGTTGATTATTGGCCGCACCGGCTATCACGGCGCATTTCAGGCGGCGGATGGTGTCGGTATTGACCGTAGCGCCGAGTGCGCAGGGAGAGTAGATGTCTACATCCACGTCATATATTTCATCTGTACCTACCGCGGTCGCACCGCTGGTGGCGGCTACACGCTTCAGGTTTTCCTGATTGATATCTGTGATGAAAACCTTAGCACCCGCCTTGGTCAGGTGCTGCACCAGGTAGCCTCCCACGTGGCCTATACCCTGTACGGCTACTTTCCGGCCGGAGAGATCGTCCGTGCCAAAGGCTTCTTTAGCACTCGCCTTGAGGCCAAGAAATACGCCGTAGGCAGTAAAAGGAGAGGGATCACCGGTGCCGCCGGCCTCCAGCGGTTTGCCAGCTACGTGGCGGGTACGCTGCATGATATAGGATATCTCCTGCGTAGAAGTACCTACATCCTCTGCGGTGATGTATTTGCCGCCGAGGGTATCTACCGTTTCGCCAAACTTCTTCCAGTATTTCTCCGTGCGCTGCTCCTTATTGGGGCTGATGATCACCGCCTTGCCGCCACCCAGGTCTATGCCGCTGATGGCAGACTTAAAAGTCATACCGCGCGAGAGGCGCAGCACATCCCAGAGAGCATCAGATTCATTTTGATAGTTCCATATCCGGCAGCCACCGAGAGAGGGGCCGAGAGTAGTGTCATGTATGCCTATGAAACCTTTGAGGCCGGTTTCTTTATCATAAAAGGAGAGGAGGTTTTCGTGCTCCATCTCTTGCATCAGGCTCAGTACGTTAGATTCAGCTTTCACGTCAGTAGTGGTGCTCATAGCTGTATTTTATATCGTGGTCATAGGGGTAAGGCGGGTCAAACCTAAATGAAATAAATGGAATGGGCAAAGAAGGCTAAATCGTGCCAGCTTGCCTCCTTTGTAAATACCTTTATTAAACTTAAGTTTGAGTTTAACATAACAGAGATAGATGCGGATAGATGATATAGATATAATAAATTTTAAAAACTTTAAAGATGCCACCTGTAGCTTTAGTAGTGGAGTTAACCTTTTTGTGGGGAGTAACGGTACTGGTAAAACCAGTATACTAGAAGCGATAAATGTTGCTTTGGGATGTTTTTTTGGGTCTCAGGAAGGAAAGATGCAATGTCTAATGGATATGCATCATTCACGTATCGAGTTTAAAGTAATAGATTCCCGTCCACTGCCTGTAAGAACTCTTGCTACTCATGTGGAGGCTTCTAATAGCATTATTGGTAAACCATGGAAAAGGATTTTCAATAGCACTACTAAATCTAATGATGAAAAGGGCAAATACCCTGCAAGTGATTATGGTAGAGTGTTTTTTGAAGCTTTCAATAATCAAGAAGATAGAACTATAGCGCCCATCATAGCATACTATTCTACTCAGAGGTTGTTTAGAGATAGCAACATCACAAAAAAGCAAAAATATGATGCGGCAAATGGAAGGAGAAATGGCTATTTGCAAGCTTTGAAAGATGATGCAATCAAAGGTGTTTTGACTGAATGGCTGAAAAATGCAGCAACACGGAGGGCAACTTTACAAATCAAAGAAATAGATCAGATTGATCATGTTCTTGAAAATGTGGAAGAATCTATCAGGAAAATGTTACTTGATTTTCTTGATTTGAAAGATATAACTCTTAAGATATATCAAGAGCCAGATTTTAACGATGAATTGTTTTTACAGATAGGAGATCAAACTGCACTTCCTCTTTCATATTATTCAGATGGATTTAGGAATTTGATCTATCTGGTAATGGATCTGGTATGGAGAGCGTCTCAACTTAATCCGTGGATGACATTGGCGCAATTGAGCGCTGAAATCAAAGGCGTCGTAACTATCGATGAAATAGATTTGCATTTGCACCCCAAATGGCAGGCAAAAGCTATACCTTTTTTACAGCAACTATTCCCTGCCGTTCAGTTCTTTATCACTACCCATAGTCCAGTTGTAGTCGCCAACTTTAATCATGGGGCTTTATATGTATTGGAGGATAACAAAATAAGACCGTTTGATGATAAATATTTTGGTAAAGACGTTGATTCAGTCTTACGCAATGTACTGAATGCAATGGATAGAAATAAGATGACTCAAGAGAAAATTGATCAATTATTTAAACTGATCGATGAAGAAAAAACCAAGGATATAATACAGCCAGTTCTAGCAGAACTGACAGAATTGCTCGGGATTGTCGATCCGGAAATACAAAGGGCAAACTCTTTGATGGAATGGAATGAAGCAAAAAAAGAAGGCTAATGCAGTTTATAGATAAGGATGCTGTACAGCCAGATAACTGGGATATTTGGTTTACTACGGCTACAGGTAGGAGATCTTTCGATTATTCTACAGACTATAGCGCTTTGACTCAAATACAAAATGCTAAACGTCATTTACTTACTGAGCAGTCATTTTTATGTGCCTACTGCCAGAGTCCCCTTAAAATGGAAACTTCTTCAATAGAGCATGTAATTCCTAAATCTAAAAATGTGAAGTCCTCAACACTATATCATAATCTTATAGCGGTTTGCAAGGATTCTATTAAGGACTCATCTGGTAAAAAACACTGCGACAAAGAAAGGGAGGATCAGTTATTGCCGGCTATTGTATTTCACAATGACGCAAATGTAAGCACTCAAAATAGCAATGCATATTTTAAGGTTTATGGAGATGGACAAATAGTAGTGAACTATGATTTAAAAGATGAACATCTTGTGGCCCAGATTAAAGCTTTTATCGAGATTTTAAATTTGAATCATGAAAATTTAGTTGCTAAAAGATCAAAGGAGATGCTTGCCCCGATTTTAGATGCATTCCAACGAGTATCTAAAAACCAGAGAAAGACTTTTTGGGAAAATAAGTTCAATGTTATTTTACAAACTCCTTCTTATCCATTCAGACAGTATCTTTTGATATACATAGCTAATAAGTTAGCTATTAATTAGAGTTATGAGATCTTTGCTCCCCCTCGGCAAATATTTTGGCATGCATCGCTGGCGTGTCCTGTCCGGGTTCCTCTTTATCCTGCTGGCCAATCTCTTTAAAACGTACAACCCGACGGTAGTACGCAACGCTGTAAACAACGTGACCGAGAAACTCTGCAATGTAGGTACGGCTGTGAATGGCAAGGAGTACCTGCTGGGGCAGCTGATCATAGTCTTGTTTGTTTTCCTCGGCACCTATGTGCTGGTGGCGCTCATGGAGGGGTTGTTTACCTTTCTGATGCGGCAGACCATCATAGTGGTGAGCCGCCTGATGGAGTACGATATCAAGAATGATATGTACGATCACTATCAGCGCCTGGACCTCGCCTTCTACCGCCGCAATAACACGGGTGACCTGATGAACCGGATCACCGAGGATGTCAGCCGGGTGCGGATGTTCATAGGACCATCGCTCATGTACTCGGCCAACCTCGTGTGTATGTTTGTACTCTGTACGGCAGCTATGATCCATGTGAACTGGAAGCTGGCGCTCTTTACACTCATACCGATGCCCTTCCTCTCCCTGCTGATCTACATGCTAAATAACCGGATCAACAAGGGCAGTGAGGAGCTACAGGCCAAACTCTCCGATATCACTACCAATGCGCAGGAGTCGTACTCCGGCATACGTGTGATACAAGCCTACGTGCAGGAGAAGGCGATGCTTGGTTTCTTTGGCAAAGAGAGCGATGAGTATAAAGACCTATCCATGAAACTAGCCCGGGTAGAGTCTATCTACTTCCCGCTTATCACACTGCTGGTAGGCTGTAGTATCTCTATCATAGTATATGTAGGTGGTATCTATGTGGGGGATGGCAAGATCACACTGGGCAACATAGCCGAGTTTATCATGTATCTCAATATGCTGACCTTCCCCGTCAGTGCGCTGGGCTGGGCGGTCTCTCTCACGCAGCGCGCTGCAGTATCTATGGACAGGATCAATCACTTCATGAGCGTGCAGCCTACTGTGCTGAATGATGGCGGACTGGTCAATGACCTGAAAGGTACAATAGAATTCCGCCATGTAGACTTCATCTATCCTGATACCGGCATCCATGCGCTGAAGGATGTGAGCTTCTTTATACCCCAGGGGCAGAGATGGGCTATAGTGGGCCGCACCGGCTCCGGCAAGTCTACCCTGGCTGACCTCACGGTACGCATGTATGACGCTACCAAGGGTGAGGTGCTGATAGACGGCATCAATATCCGCGAGTGGAATACGGGCCACCTGCGCCATCAGATGGGCCTCGTACCTCAGGACGTGTTCCTCTTCTCAGAGTCTATCAAGGACAACATCAACTTCGGTACAGAAAACTCCAGCATGGAGCGCGCGGCAAAGTATGCCGGCTATGCGTCTATCCATGAGGAGATCAGGCAATTCCCGCAGGGGTATGATACAGTGGTAGGAGAGCGTGGCGTGACCCTCTCCGGCGGGCAGAAGCAGCGGATATCTATAGCACGTGCCCTGGCCAAAGATCCGTCTATCCTCATACTGGATGATTGCCTCTCTGCTGTAGATGCCGCCACGGAGAAGCGCATAGAGGCCAATCTGGACCGGGTACTCGGTGGCAAAACATCTATGATCATCACGCACCGGATCTTTTCATTGATGCATTTCGATAGGATACTGGTGCTGGATGAGGGGCGTATAGCCGAGTCGGGTACGCATCAGGAGCTGCTGTCACTAGGCGGTATATACAGAGAGCTGCATGAAAAGCAGGCTGCAACCGAATCTGCTACCACTCCGTCTTAGTGCCTGGTGCCTGAGCAGGTACGCTGCTAGCGAAAGTGAATATCGTGCCGATTTATGGGGAGAAGTTTTCACAGCAGGTATTAGGAGCATTTGAAAACAATCGTATAAATTTGTCTAAGTCGGTTAATTTCTAAAACAACAAAAATCTACGGTGGAAAATAACGGAGGTAAGTACAGTGGTTACTTCAGCAAGAAACTAAGAGCAGGAAAAAGAAGGACTTACTTTTTTGATGTGCGTAGCACCAAGCAGGGTGACTTCTTCCTCACTATCACCGAGAGCAAAAAGAAATTTGAAGGCGATGGCTACGAGAGCCACAAGATATTCCTCTATAAGGAAGACTTCAAGAAATTCGTAGAAGCACTAAACGAAACACTGGATCATGTCAAGACTGAGCTGATGCCGGACTACGACTATGATGCAGACCGCACCGTACGCCTGGACGATGAGGATCATACTTTTGTAAAAGACGGCCAATCCCCACGTGTATCAAACGATAACCACACCCGCCGCCGCAATATAGACGACTACCCGGAGCCTAAAGAAGGGGAGGAGGATACCTCTCTCCGTCCTGATCCCTCTGCCGGCGAGCAGAATATAGACCACAAGTCATCATCCGGCATCGGTGACGATGAGGAGATAGCCTGGTAAACCCCTCCACATCTATATGGAGCAGCTACTATCCCGCATCACCGAGTGCCCGCGCTGCCATACTACATTTACCTGCCGCGCAGGAGATATCGCAAACTGTGAGTGCAATACTGTGACGCTCACAGATGTAGAGCGTGCCTATATAGCAGAGCGCTATAGCGATTGCCTGTGCGCCAGATGTATCCGGGCACTTCAAAAAGAGGTAGCAGATCAGGATTTAACCAGTGCATCTTTCGAGTAGCTCCTTCACCGTCAGGTGCAGTACGGGATGTACAAAGTCCGGCGCCAGCTCTGCCAGCGGCTCCAGTGCAAAGCGCCGCTCCGGCAGGTAGGGGTGGGGTATCTTCAGCTCCGGCAGGTCCACTATATCACTACCGTAAAACAGGATGTCTATATCTATCACCCTCGGCCCCCAGCGCTCCGTCTCTGTGCGCCCCACTTCCTTTTCTATCCCCTTCAGCATATGCAGGAGGTCTAGCGGAGAGAGGTCGGTCTCTATCTGCAGCGCCTGATTGAGAAAGGTGGCCTGATCCGTCTTGCCCCAGGGGGCTGTCTCATACTCCTCAGAGTGAAACAACTCCTGCCCGGCCTTGAGGTCTATGAGCCTGCGGGCAGCCCTGAGATGCGCGTGGCGGTCGCCCACATTCGAGCCTAGCAGGAGGAATATATTCTGGGTCATGGGCTTAACTTTATACGTGTTGCAATATCGCTTATCCTCTGCAAAACGCATACCGCTCTTATAGATAGAAAGATTTGAATCCTATCCTTCGGCTGGTGGTTTCTATACCAGCCGATGAAGAAAAGATGCCGGTCCTGCCGGCAAAGGCAGTGCTGAGAAGTGAGGTGCATGTGGATTTCTCGGGAGCGCGCCTGCTTTAGAAAATATTAATATTGCTATATCGTCTGGTACATCATTACCAAAAATCAAACTACATAAAATGCTGAAGTTCCTGAAATACGTATTTGCCACGATCGTTGGCCTGTTTCTCTTTTGCTTTATCAGTCTCTTCATGCTGATAGGCATAGTGGCGCTGGTAGGCGGTTCTAAAAAGGACAATAATAAACTGGAGGCAAACTCTGTGCTGAAGCTGGACCTCAACCACCATGTATCGGAGAAATCTCAGGAGAGCATAGGCGAGCAGCTGGGTTTTGGCGGGGGCAAAGAGGCGGATGGTATCGGCCTGTACGATATCTGCGAGATGATCAAAGAAGCGGCCAAAGACAATAAGATCAAAGGTATCTACCTGCCGCTGGGTATCAACCCCAACGGCCTGGCTACAATAGAAGTGCTGCGCAATCAGCTGAAGGAGTTTAAAAAAAGCGGCAAGTTTATCTACGCCTACGGCGAGTATGCCAATCAGAAGTCCTACTATCTGGCTGCAGTAGCAGACAAGATCTACCTCAACCCTAATGGCGGCATGGAGGTGCCGGGTTTTGGCCGTGAGATCATGTACTACAAAGGAGCACTGGAGAAACTGGGCGTAGAGGTGCAGGACTTTCACTGCGGCGCTTTCAAGAGTGCTATAGAGCCATACCTGCGCGACCATATGAGTGAGCCCAACCGTGAGCAGCTGACCAGTATCTATGGTGATGTCTACTCGCAGTTTCTGATCAATATCGCAGCAGACCGCAAGATGGACACGGCTACCCTGAGCGACATTATCAATAATCTCAAAGCGACCCTGCCCAAAGAAGCCAGGGATGTAAAGATGATAGACGAGACCGGCTACTATGACGAGGTAGAGACGGCCATGAAAGAGAAGGTGGGCATCAAAAAGAAGGATGACCTGAACCTGGTGGATATGGACAAGTATAGCGAGAGTATGCCGGTCAAAACAGATGCGGGCAGCAAGATAGCTGTACTCTGCGCCGATGGCGAGATAGTAGATGGCAAAGGTGGTGAGGGGCAGGTAGGTTCTGAGCGGTTTGCGAAGGCGATAGGCGATCTGCGCAAAGATGATAAGGTAAAGGCCATCGTACTGCGTGTCAACTCTCCGGGTGGCAGCGCGCTGGCATCTGATGTGATGTGGCGCGAACTGATACTGGCAAAGAAGGAAAAGCCGCTGATCGTATCTTTTGGGGATGTGGCTGCGTCCGGGGGATACTATATCGCCTGCCTGGGTGACAGGATCTTTGCACAGCCCAATACGATCACAGGGTCTATCGGCGTATTTGGCCTGATACCTAACGCCAAGAAACTGCTGAATGATAAGCTGGGCATCACGACCGATAAAGTAGCTGTGACCAAACATGGCGCCTTTGCCCTCGGTACCAATCCACTGGATGAGGATGAGAAGGCGATGGTGCAGAAGAGTATAGAGCGCACCTACCGAGAGTTTAAGGAGCGCGTGGCGGAGGGCCGCAAGAAGGATACAGCCTATATAGAAAGCATAGCGCAGGGCCATGTCTATACCGGCACGCAGGGTCTGAAGAATGGCCTCGTGGATGAGATAGGCGGACTGGACCAGGCCATAGCCTACGCGGCCCAGCAGGCTAACCTGAAGGACTATAAGGTGAAGCTATACCCCGGCGAACTGTCTATCAAGGATCGCCTTTCATCCCGTTTTGGCTCGATGAAGGCTGACCTCGTGAAGAGTGAAATAGGAGAGGAGCAGTACAAAGTCTACAAGACCCTGGAGACCATCTCTCACTACTATGGTGTACAGATGCGCATGCCGATGGAGATGGGTCTTTAAGCAGCAATTTTTGTATTTATCTTAATACTAAATACTAACTACTTAATACTGTTTTGAAAATAATCGGCATCACAGGTACACTAGGCGCAGGCAAAGGTACGATCGTAGAGTACCTGATCTCTCATCATGGGTTCAGGCATTTCTCCGTCAGGGGCTTTCTCACACATATCATACAGGAGCGGCAGCTACCGCTAAACCGTGACTCTATGGTGAGCGTGGCAAATGAACTGCGCGCTCAGCACACCCCCAGCTATATCGTAGAGCAGCTGCTGGACCAGGCACTGCAGACCGGGCAGGACTGCATCATAGAGAGCATCCGCACTACCGGAGAAATAGAGGCCCTGCGCAGGCGGGACCACTTCACCCTGCTGGCTGTAGATGCAGACCCGCGCCTGCGCTATGAGCGCGTACTGGAGCGGGCCTCAGAGACAGATCACATCAGCTACGAGACCTTTCAGCAAAATGAAAAGCGCGAGATGACCTCTACGGACCCCAATAAGCAGAACCTCGCCGCCTGCCAGGCGCTGGCAGACTACAGGCTGGATAATAATCATTCCTTCCAGGAGTTGTATGCGCAGGTAGAAGAGGTGCTGAATAAGATAAAGTAATAGTTGCATAGTCTAACGTCTAAAGTCTAACCAATGTCAGAAACCAAATACATCCGCCCCTCCTGGGATGAGTACTTCATAGAAGTGATGGATGCTATCAGCAAGCGTGCTACCTGTGGCCGTGGCCGCAGTGGCTGCGTGATAGCGCGTGACAATCAACTGCTGGTGACGGGATATGTAGGCTCGCCCAAGGGCCTGCCGCACTGCGATGACGTAGGCCACCAGATGAAGAAGGTGATACACGAGGACGGCAGTGTGACCGAGCATTGTGTGCGAACCGTACACGCCGAACAGAATGCCATCTGCCAGGCTGCCAAAAATGGTGTGGCACTGGACGGCGCTACCCTCTACTGCCGCATGACCCCATGCCGTGTCTGCTGTATGCTGATCATAAACTGTGGCATCAAGCGCGTGGTCTGCCAGCGCAAATACCATGCGGGTACTGAGTCAGAGGCTATGTTTCTGGAGGCGGGTGTCAAGCTGGAGTATATCCACGAGGAGGTACAGACCTATGAGCCGCAAAAATGATTTGGGATTTACGATTTATGAGTGTTGATTTACCTTCGGGCAATTATGCACAAGAACATTTGATCAGATCACCCCTGCTAATTTCGGCATCGCTATTGCTCTGAAAGCAATCATAAATCACCAATCATAAATAAGAAGATGTCCTCCTTGCCTCCCCTCCCCGAACGAATGCGCCCGAAGAGCTTTGATGAGTTCGTGGGGCAGCAGCACCTGATAGGAGAGGGCAAGGTGCTGCGCCGCCTGATCGAGTCGGGCAATATTCCATCCATGATCTTCTGGGGACCGCCGGGTGTGGGCAAAACCTCGATGGCGCGCTTTATAGCTGACCGGGCTGTGCTGCCGTTTTACCAGCTTAGCGCTATAGACTCCGGTGTCAAGGAACTGCGCGAGGTCATCGCCAAAGCTAATCAGGACGGCAAAGCCATCCTTTTTATAGATGAGATACACCGCTTCAATAAGGCCCAGCAGGATGCCCTGCTCGGTGCCGTGGAGAAAGGCACCATCACCCTTATTGGTGCTACTACAGAGAATCCCTCCTTTGAGGTCATATCGGCCCTCTTGTCGCGTGCCCAGGTGTATACGCTTCGCCCGCTGGAGCGGGAGGACCTGGAGCGGCTGCTGCAGACTGCTATCAGCAAAGATGTGGTACTGCGGGACAAAAGGATCGAGCTAAAGGAAACCGAAGCATTGCTCCGCTACTCGGGCGGCGATGCCCGCAAGCTGCTCAATGTGCTGGAGATCGTGGTCAATAATGGGTTGACAGACAATGAGGTATTGGAGATCACTAATGCTATGGTAGAGCAGGTGATCCAGCACAAGATGGCGCTGTATGACAAGTCCGGCGAGCAGCACTATGACATCATCTCCGCCTTTATCAAGTCTATACGCGGCAGCGATCCCAATGCTGCCCTGTACTACCTGGCCCGCATGCTGGAGGGGGGAGAGGACCCGAAATTTATAGCCAGACGGTTACTGATCCTCTCCTCTGAGGATATAGGCAATGCGAATCCGACTGCTTTCGTGATGGCAAATAACTGCTTTCAGGCGGTGAGCGTGATAGGCTACCCGGAGTGCCAGCTTACGCTCTCTCAGACGGTCATCTACCTGGCCACCTCACCCAAAAGCAACTCGGCCTACACCGCCATCGGCGCTGCCCGCGCTCAGGTACGCGCCACGGGTGACCTTCCGGTTCCCCTTCACCTGCGCAATGCCCCTACCAAACTGATGAAGGAGCTTAACTACGGCAAGGACTACCAATATGCCCACAGCCACGAGGGCAATTTCATCCACGCCGAGTTTCTGCCGGATGCTATCAAGGGCAGCAAATTTTACGACCCCGCCAATAACCCCCGCGAGAATGAGATCCGCAGGCAACTGAGGGACTGGTGGAAGCAGAAGTATGGGTACTGAGCTATCGGGATACTGCAGGCATATCATTTGAATATTATAAGCGATGGAAAAGGCAGATGTCATCATCATAGGCGCCGGTATCTCAGGTCTCACTGTAGCCCGGCAGCTATGCCGTGCCGGCAAGAAAGTACTCATCCTTGAGGCGCGGCCACGAGTAGGGGGCCGCATTTATACATTCACCAGATCGGGGCTGATGCTGGAGGGCGGGGCAGAGTTTATACATGGCGATCTACCCGCTACCTTTGAGATGCTGCGCGAATATGACCTGTCCCCCCAGCCCATAGGCGGAGAGATGATCAGTGTGTACCATGGTAAGGTGCAAGAGCAGGATGATTTCGTAGAGCACCGCGAGCTGCTCATGAGGCATCTGGCCGGTCTGAAAGAAGATATGACGGTCACGGCCTTTCTGGATCAGCATTTCCCAGATGAGCCATATGCCGTGTTTAAAGATCATATCCGCAAATTTGTGGAAGGCTATGACTCTGCAGATGCTGCGCGTGCCAGCGCCTTTGCGCTACGCGATGAGCTGTCCGAACCGGAGGGCGATCAGTACCGGATAGAGGGTGGATACGGAGCATTGCTGGATTCTATCCTTTTTGAGCTGCGTACAAAAGATGCAGAGGTATTACTTTCCACTATCGTGAAGGAAATACACTGGTCCGATGGCAAGGTAAAAGTAACCGATGCATCAGGGAAAACTCATCATGCCCGGCAGGTAGCTGTCAGCGTGCCTCTCGGGGTGCTGATGGATCAGGAGGGCCCGGCGGCCATTAGCTTTCGCCCCCGACCTGAGGCGCACCTGGCCGCTGTGCAGGGCATGGGTTGGGGCCGGGTGATCAAAGTGCTGGTCAAGTGCAAACCTGATCTCTGGCGCGATGCTGCGATCAAAAAACGTCTTGGAGGCTCCTTAGATTCACTGGGTTTTATTTTCTCTGATGCGTCCATGCCTACCTGGTGGACCCACTACCCCGGCCGCGATGAGGTCCTCACGGGCTGGCTGGGCGGTCCACCGTCAGCGCAGCTCAGGACTGCCGATGATGAAACGCTCACGCATCTTGCACTCAGTGCCCTCGGCTACCTGCTGGGTATGACACATCAGGAGGTAGAGGCAGGGATAGAGTTCGCAGAGGTATTTAACTGGAATGCGGACCCGTTTGCTCTGGGTGCTTATGCTTACAAAACGCTGAAGACAGAGGAAGCCCTACATGTACTGCAGCTGCCACTGCTAGATACGTTATACTTTGCAGGAGAGGCATTCTACGCGGGGCCTCAGATGGGGACCGTAGAGGCAGCCATCAGCAATGCGCAGGATGTAGCTGAGCGTATGCTTCACAGCGGCAGGTAGATGTCAAACTGAGCCCCTGCGCCCGGTGAGCCGGTAGCCTTGATCTTGCCGCCGTGGTTTTCTATGATCTTTTTGACTATGGCCAGGCCGATACCTGTACCCTTGTAGTCCGACTTGCTGTGCAGGCGCTGGAATACCTCAAATATCCGCTGGCTGTACTGCGGATCAAATCCGATACCATTATCAGCTATGGTCAGATGATAGTAGCTGCGGTGGCAGTCCGGGATGCAGGCATCGCCCTCCACGCCCGGCACGATGGCGGCGCGGATGGTGATCTCCGGATCTACGGAGATCTTGCTAAACTTCAAAGCGTTGCTAATCAGGTTTGTGAAAAGCTGCTTGAACTGGTAGGGTACTATGCGCAGCGTACCCAGGTCGTTGCTGCTGATCACAGCCCGGGCTGAGTGTATAGCCTCCTGCATATCTGACAGGACACTCTGCACCAGGGCATTCATATCGGTTTGTTCAAATGTCTTCTCTGTAGTATTGGTACGCGCATATTGCAGCAGGTCCTCTATCAGGCTCTGCATCTGGCGTGACGCCGATTGTATTTTGCCAAAGTATTTTCTGCCGGTCTCGGTCAGCCTGCTACCCTCGGTATCGGCTATTAGATTGGTAAAGATCTCGATCTTGCGCAGCGGCTCCTGCAGGTCATGGCTGGAGACGTAGGCAAAGCTTTTCAGCTCGGTATTCATCTTTTCCAGTTCTGCATTTTTCTGCTCGATCAGCGCAGTACGCTCACGCACCTGGCGCTCCAGCTCCTCCTGAAATGCCTTCTCCTCCGTGACCTCACGCATGGTACCGATCATGGCTATGGGCTTGCGGTCATTGTCATAGACCACCTTGCCATGTGTGCGTATCCAGCCCGGAGAGCCGTTGGCCTTCTGTATCCTGATCTCGTAGTAGTAGTAGCCGGTCTCCATGGCAGTGACAAAAGCCGCATTGCGCAGCGGCAGGTCATCGGGGTGTATCTGCTCTACCATGCGCTGGTGCGTGATAGTGACCTCCGGCTCGTGGCCAAAGATCATAGCCATCTGTGGCGAGTGGGTCACGGTATCTGTCGTGAGGTCCAGATCCCATGTGGCCAGCCTGGTGGCCTCTACAGCCAGGCGCAGGCGCTGCTCGGCCTGCTCTACTTTGGCGCGGGCCTCTACGCGGTCCGTCACATCTACTACTGTGCACATGATACCGGATATCGTACCATCTGCCTCGCGCAGTGGTGCATACTCAAAGTCCAGGTAAAACTTCTGCATCTCATCCCGGCCCTGTACGTATGCCATAGCTTCTTTCTCCTGATGCACGCGGCCGGTGGTATATACCTCGCGCAGCAGCTCCGGAAATTTCTGACCTCTCAGCTCAGGAAAGGCCTCCAGCAGCTTCCTGCCCAATACCTCCTCCGGTGACCTGCGCCATATCTTTTCATACAGCACCTTATTGGCCATCTCTATCTCGTACTCCGGCCCGCGAAAGATGGTCATAGCGATAGGAGAGTTCATAAAGACGCTGCGAAACTGCTTTTCGCTCTCAGTGAGCAGTTGTTTGCCTCTTACAGTTTCCGTTACTTCATTGGCTATGACGATGATGCCGGAGACGGTGCCGTCATTTTCGCGCAGCGCCTGATAGACAAAGTTGAAATAGGTGAGGTCCTCACGGCCATGCCTGCGCAACGTGACGGGAAACTCAAAACCATAGTAGGGGCTGCCTGTCTTATACACATCCCGCAGCAGATTTTCGACCGAATCCTTTACCTCCGGCAAAACCTCAAAGAGCGGTCTGCCTACAAACTGGTCTTCGCGCCTGTCTACGATAGCGAGGTAGGTATCATTGGCCATCTCTACCACAAAGTCCGGCCCGCGAAAGATCGTGATGCCTATAGGGGCCTGCCTGACTATCTCGGCAAAGTCAGGAGTGCGGGATGGAGGTGATACCGGATCTACGATCATACTTTTTCGTTTAGCACAAAATGCTCAAAAGGAGGCTTGTCACAGGCTCCGGCCACCACCAGGTCACAGGCATGACGTATGGTAGCGATCAGCGCCTTAAAGCTGCCCGGCTTGCGCACATAGCCGCAGGCACCCTGCTCATATACCTGCCTGACCACATCGGGATCCATAGAGGTAGAGACGATGAATACCGGTATATCGCTCAGTGAGGCAGAGCATTTGATCTCCGCCAGGCACTCCATGCCATTTTTGCGCGGCATATTGATATCGAGAAAGAGGGCATCCGGCATAGACATACTCTCCTGCAGGAGATAGTCCATGAGCTGCTCACCATTGGTAGTTTTGTGCAAAACCGCTTCATGAGGTACGACCTTCAATGCTTCTTCAAAGAGCTCGCGATCAGTTTCATCGTCATCAGCCAAAAGAAGATGAAGTACTTTTGTATTCATAGCCGAAAGATACTTCAAAAACCTGTATAAAGCGTTTACACCATTCAAAAAAAAGAAAAGCGCCGTGTTGTCTTTGAGTACAATAATGAATGAGGCAGTTTTCTTAACTCTTTCTCAGCCCATGTTAAAACCTGTCAAGACCCAGTTTTTATTGAGGTCTATCACCGGCGCACCGCAGTAGGTGCAGACATCATCTGTCGTGTCATTGTAGGGCGCACCGCAGCTCGGGCACTCGTAGCTGTATACGGTTTCCTTCTCCGGTGTTTGCAGCGCCTTGAGGTTTTTAGACAGTGTCATGGAGAAGCGATGCTCTGTCATATCGCCATCCATCAGCTCCAGCTTTGCTCCATTGGCGCGCACACGCTGATAGGTAGCCGTGAGGTCAAAGTGCAGGTTCAGCCTTTCGCCCTCCGTATCATAGTTTACCAGCGATACGTCATTCAGATAGAGCCGGTCAAATATAAACCCGCCGCTCTGCTTCTTTACCGCCAGGATAGACGCTGCCGTATCCGCATCAGCAAAACGCGAGAGTTTCTTGTCCTTATCTCCCGTGAGCACCTCCATGATCTGCATGAAGACATTGCTGGCTACATCCTCCACACGCTGCACGGCGAAAAGGCTGTCATTTTTCGTCAGCGCTGCCAGCTGCTGGTCTTTCACCATACTATTGTGCGGAGAGTAGTCGTCCTCCTGTGTGATCTCGCTCAGCACCCAGTCATAGGCACCGCTATTGGTCAGCGTGCCACAGCCACTGCAGCGGCTGATCTCGCCCATCTGCGTCTCAAACGGCGCACCACAGTTGGGGCAGTTGGCCGTGCTGTAGAGGTCCTTATTCGCATTGGTATCCGTGCGGCGTATGAAGGTCCAGTACTCTGTAGCCTCATCCCCCTCAAAGGACTCGTTAAACTGCGGATACCGGTCACTGATAAACCTGTCATCCATGCGGAAACTGATAGCCACATCTGCGGTCTGGTAGTGACCGTCGGTATTGACCTTGGCCAGGCGCAGGCCGCGCACCTGTATATTGCTCAGCTTATTGACCTGAGAGAGTTTATTCATCATGGCAAACTGGGCAGTGTAGCGCTGGTACACGCCGTCTGATATCCATTTGCGCGCGTCTTTCAGGTTCTTATTCTGCCAGGCATCCTGTATGGTGCGAAAGCTGGATTCAACCTTCTGCGGTGTGAGCCCCTCCGGGAAGTTTGCTGCAGGCGTAGAAGGCGCGACATAGTCCTGCTTCCCTGCTTCCTTGCCGCCCTTATTCTTGTAGTAGTTGAATATCACCACGATGCCGATGATGACCAGCACCAGCACGATCTCGCCACCTGTCAGGCTGCCGCCGCCGCCACTGCCACCGCCATAGCTGTGATAGCCATGGTAGCTACTACTGCTATGATAGCCGCCACCACCGCCACCGCGGCTGCGACCGCCACCACCACCTGCGCGGGCGTATAGCTCTGCTGTGCTGAGGCCGAGGGAGACGAGCAGCAGGATCACTCTGTAGAAATAATACTGGACTTTCATGCGTATCAGGTTTGGGTATATACTCAAAACCCTCTCCGCACGGGAGAGGGCTATGTGAGGCTAAAAAAATTATCCTACCGGCGGCGGTGGTGGCACATGGCTGAAGACGCTATTGAGCTCTACCACATTGCCGGCCTGTGCCCAGGCGGCCATGCCTGCCTTCCACACCAGTGTATCGCGCGTGAAGGAGCCGCTCTGCGCCTGCTGTGCTATCTGCTCCAGCGTGTATGGCCCTGCCTGCTGCCCATTGACCGCGGTGAAGAAAGCCATAGGCTGCGGAGGGGGAGGAGGGGTATTGGCATTCTGCTGTGCCTGGTTAAAGTTATTGGCAACGATATTGCCGAGGCCCACGCCTACGCCTATGCCGATACCGGCACCACCTATGCCCTCATTGGCAGCGGCGGTCTGTATGCTCTGCGTAGTGCGAAACTGTGCCAGCTTCTGCATATCCAGCTTATTGAGGCGCGAGTAGTCGAATATCTCTTTCTTCAGCTCCTCCGGCATAGAGACATTCTCTATCAGAAACTTTGTAATGGTCAGGCCGTACGCTGTGAAATCCTGATTCAGCTTCTCCTGCACCATGGTGCTCAGCTCCTCCAGATTAGACGCAAATTTCTCGATAGGAAAATTGCCATTGCCCACTGCCGTGGTAAACTTGGTCATGATCAGGCTGCGCAGCTGGCCATTGATCTCGTCTGCAGTGTAGAGGCCATTGGTACCGGCTACCTCTTTGATAAATTTGCCACCATCAGTGACGCGATAGGCAAAGGAGCCAA
Organism: Bacteroidota bacterium; assembly: GCA_018267365.1. Classification (GTDB taxonomy): domain Bacteria; phylum Bacteroidota; class Bacteroidia; order Chitinophagales; family LD1; genus UBA1941. Next base: position 69,058 of record JAFDYQ010000013.1, read on the forward strand.
AAGCACGCAGCTCTATCATGCCAAAGCGGTCATCGCTCACGGTGATAGGATTCTTAGTACCCCAGCGCTGGTCTACAAACTGGCGCGTAGAGACGAAGAACACATCCGCCTTGAACGGGCTCTCAAAGCCATACTTCCAGCCGCGCAGTGTGGCCAGTATCGGCATATTCTGCGTAGAGAGCGTGTAGAGGCCCGGCTGGTACACATCGGCTATCGTACCCTCATTGAGAAATACGGCCTGCTGCGACTCGCGCACGGTCAGCTTGGCGTTCATTTTTATCTCATTCTCATAGCGGGGAAACTTCCAGACGATCGTATCGCTGCTATTGTCCGTCCACTCTATGATGTCGATGAACTCATTCCTGAGCTTATCAAAAAATCCCATGTTGTTTGGTTTTGGTGATTGGTGAATTGGTTTTACTCACTTGCTCCCGCAAGCTTATGAAAGATTAGTCGAACTGTCAAGCCAAATATTGTAAAGCGCGACATTGATTTTAGTGGGAAATCGGAAGTCCGGGAGATTTACGGATAGCAGTGACCGCTGTTCCGTTCCACTTCTTGTTCCACCGTTTTTGTTCCACTCTGTTTCTCCTAAAATAAAAAACCGGAGGTCACAGGCCGTAGCCACGCCACCGCACCTGCTCCTCCGGAGTATATCATGCTGATAAAAGCTACGCTGCTTTTTTCTCTGCCTCTGCACGCTTCAGGTAGCGGTGTACGGTGGTGAGCGGTATCACGAGTTTCTCGGCTATCTCGCGCTGTGTCATGCCTGCGTCGGCCATATCTTTCACGGCGGCTATTTTGTTGCCCATCTCTTTGTCCTTCATCTCGCGCAGGTGATCGGCCTCACGGGCAAAGCCCATAAACTCAAACCCAAGGAAGTTATACGGCTTGGTGATCTGGCAGAGGCAGACGTTATCGCCCTCGTAGAGCTTTTCGCCCACGCGGTGCTTGATCTGTTTGAGATAAAGTATACGCGGGTCACGGTGACTTTTGCCTATGGCAAACATGCTGTCCGTCAGGTTACTGAATTGCTTGGAACCTTGCAGGTGGTTCTCCTCTATGGGCCGTGTCGTATCGCGCTTGGGTGTATGCGCTATGACCAGCATAGAGACCTTCATTTTCTTCTTCACCCGGTTCAGCATCTCCATGATCGGGTAGGCATCTTTGGCGCGCTCATTGTCACTGCGCAGTGCGGTCAGGTTGTCTATGATCACCACCTTGACGCCGGTCTGCTTTATCTGCCAGGCTATCTGCGCATAGAGATAGGTCTCAAAGGTGCTGTAGCCCCACTGGCGGTAGTCATCGTCCATGTCTATCTCAGCGCGGTATAGCTGGCGGGAGAACCGATACGGGTCCTGATAGTCTGCCGTGTAGCGTCCCTGAAACTGCTTGGCCGTCAGTTCAAAGTCAAAGTACAAGACCGGCTGCGCCTCGGCCTCCATGCGAAACGGCCCGATAGGCACACCACGGCTGATGCTATCAGCTATCTGCACGGCCAGGATAGACTTGCCCAGATTGGTGTTGGCAAAGAGGATGCACAGGTCGCGCTCATACCAGAAGCTGTCAAAGAGCGCCATCGGCTCCGGCTCAGTGGCTGCCTGGTCTACCCAGTCGTCCATAGCCTGTGTTTTAAAGAGATTACCCTCTGAAGTCTCGTCCAGCGCTGCGTCTATGCGGTCCAGCTCGGCACGGGTCTGTGGCGGTACCTGGCTGTAGTGATGGTCTATATCTGCCGGTACGTCATTGGGCTTTAGCGCGGCCTGTCGTGCCATCTCGCGGACCTCGGCAGAGCGGAGCTCCAGATCGTCCAGCAGTTTTTGTGGTACAAAGGGCCCACGTGACGTCTCAGCCTGTGCTGCGGCCTCCCGCATACGTGCCTCCGCCTGCTCCCGCGCTATCTGCTCTGCTATATTCTTCTGCATCTCTGCGCCTACCAGGTCTGCGCGGTGGAGGGTCTCCTTGTCAGGCAGGTAGGGCGTCAGGCCGTCACGCTCGGCCTGCGCGCGTAGGGCAGCCTGCTCCCGCTCCCGCAGCTCAGTGAGGCTCGCGGCGGGGTTATTCCAGTCAGGGATGATGAGTTTGGATGATTTGGTCACGGGTGTCATACCCGGAGGCAGTGGCCTCTTTGGATGATCCATAGGTTATATGGGTTTTGAAGTGATAAAAAAAGAAAGAGCTAAAACGGTATAGGAGAGAAGCCGTGCGCACAGCTGAAAAAAGCACCTGAAAGTACCGTCACTATCAGCTTTGAAATATGATGCAAATATAGCAAAATAAATCAGAATACATAAATAAGGCTATTTATGGAAAGGCTGTTTTTGCCGCTCCGGCAGGCTGAAATCGTTGCTATCACTGGCTTTGCTGTGTGAATAATTCTTTGCAAGAAAAAAGCGATCGCCGTCATTGCGAGGAGGCACGACGAAGCAATCTGGAATGCGCTGATCATGGAGTACACCATACCCACTACGGATGCCCTACGATGTCTTTAGCTCCGGATTGCCACGTCGTACCGAGGCGGTACTCCTCGCAATGACGATGCGCGGGGCGTGTTCCATTCTGTTCCACTCTATAGGTGCCCATGTAGGTGGAACAAAAGTGGAACAGAAAGTGGAACAAACCAGTGGAACAAAAAGTGGAACGGAACAAGAATGCTCTCACTTTGTCATACTGATCCGCCTCGGCGGAGAAGTGTCTTTGCTTTCTGATAAGGCCCGAGGCTATCTCACACAGGCCTACCGTCCAAACGCTGTCCCCGGTTGTGCGTCCTCGCCAACCGGTAGGCTGGGGGCGCGCCTGTGATCGGCGGGGACGCCGACCACGGACAATATTTATTCAATTATTCGAGAGTTAAATCTAATTACTTCCTCTGCTATAAACCTAAGCAGCGGGATTTCTTTCGCCAACGAATTGTCGTCTATAAATGGTTTGTATACGTCTCCTCCGCCTTCTTTACTGTGAACAATTGCATTGCGTAGCCCATATATCCTATTCGCAATCGCTCTAATTACAACCTCCTTTGTCGTCGAAATGTCTTGAAGATTAAATTTACCTTTATCTGATACTAGAAATACAGAGGTTTTATAATAGTCTTTTAATGTCAAGTCATATTGATCTAACTCATCAGAAACAAGTGAAAAGTCTACCATTTTATCTAAGACTAGATATAATGCTTGCAATTCGCTATAAACTAATCTTCCATCTGTCTCAACTTTAGTCTGTCCTTGAATATATCTAATCAATTTACGTATCTCAGTCGATTTTTTGTATGAGAAACTGCTAGATGTTAGTCGTGCTTTAACTGAATGGACTAAATACTCATCAAAAACCTGATTGAAAAAGTGCTCAATAATGTGATAATAGGACAGAAAGACTGCCATGATATTAATTGACGACTGTGCCATTAAAAAATGATCCACGAGAACATCAATATATATTCTTCTGGGTGGATCTATATCTTGTATTCTACTTTTTCGATACCTTTTTAGTCGCATTAATTTGTCGTTGCTGTCACCAGCTCCCGACTCGATCAATGATACTCCTACATTATAATTAACATTAAAAAGAAATGCTTTTGCCCGAGATTTAAACTCAGTAATCTTCATCGGAGCAGTGGACCTTATTTTAAGCGTTCGCAGCCCAAGACAAACTCCGACAATGTCAAGAAAACCAAGGTCAGTTGTAGTAGCTAGTCGCCGAAGGCGATAAATAGCATATATCCCTTTAAATTCGGCGGTCTTTAAAATGTAATTAAGAACAAATAGGTGGCTTCCATAAAATAACTCATAAGTTATATTGTTTTCTTGATCTTCAATTAGTGTTTTGCTTTCCAATAAAAGTGGCCGTGCGACTCTTCCTTCGCTAACGTCAATTATTTGAGATTCGTAAAAGGTTGGGAATATAAGGTGACAGTTTCCTTCAACTTTGTTTTTTTCAGCTATGCTTATTAATTTAATAATATCCGCGTGAAACAGTGTATATGTACCTACTTCTGATACTTGAAGGGAGATTTTGTTTTCATCAAAGACTATTTCAGCTCCTCTGATATTCACTGTTTTAAGCTTTGATATAAAGTTTGAAAGAGTATCCATTTCTTTTGATTTAATATAAATAAGGGTAATTATTACAACTAAAACAATACCTAAAAATAGGTATATGCCATTCGATGCAAAGCCTGTTCGATGGCACGTTAAGATACTTCACTATCGCTCAGTATGACAAAGGCGAGAGAATCTTGTTCCGTTCCATTTCTTCGCCGTTGTTGGTGTTTAGTGAAGCGCCACCAACAACTATCGCTGGCTAGGGGTAATTTTTCCGTTCAATAGCCATTGAACGGCCCTTGAACACTAGACGGGATAGATAGGGGCTTGATGGCAAGCAAAGATACTTCTTCGCCGATGCGGGTCAGTATGACAAAGTAGGACATTCTTGTTCCGTTCCACTTCTTGTTCCACTGGTTTTGTTCCACTTTCCTGTTCCACTTTTGTTTCACCCGCATGGGCACCTGTAGAGTGGAACAAGATGGAACACGGCTTTTGATAGCCGTTCAATTAAATGGTATATTGGAATATGAAAACCAATTTCCCTTTCAACCAATACTCCACCACGGCTGCCCTCTATGACCTGGATACGCGGCAGAAGACCAAGGATGACGTTGTGTTCTACACCTCTTATTGCGGCAACCCTCCCGGTAGTGTGCTGGAGCTATGCTGTGGTACAGGCCGCGTAGCTATCCCGCTGGCCACGCAGGGGCTGGAGGTGACGGGCCTCGATATTTCTCCTGCTATGCTGGAGGTCTTTGGCGAGAAACTAAGCGCGCAGCCGGAGGCTGTGCAGGAACGCATTAAGATCGTGCAGGCCGACATGACCGCCTTTGACCTTGGTCAGAAGTTTCGGTATATCATCATACCGTTTAGTTCCTTTCAGGGCCTGACAGCGGATGAAGATATCACTGCTTGCCTGGATTGTATTCATCGTCACCTCACTGACGATGGAGCGTTTATCGTTCATACCTTTCGTCCACTGATGCAGCTGAATGCGGATAACTGGGTGACGACAGAAGAGACCACCACCATAGAGCAACGGGATGAGAACAATGTTCGACGCTTCAAGCGCACCGGCCTCAATAAGACTATCAATACCGATACGCAGATTATGTTTAGCGATAGCATCTTCTATACTTATGACGAGAATGGAAACGAGACACAGCGCCTAGTGGAGCATCTGCGACTGAAATACTACTATCAGGAGCAGCTGGAAAAACTAGTGACAGACAACGGCTTTGCCGTAAAAGAAGTTTTCGGTTACTATGACCGCAGTCCGGTTACTGACGCTTCTACAGAGATGATATTGGTGTGTGGGAAAGCATATTCTGCCATCTAGGGATGTACAGGGTGCAAGAGGCTATTTTGTCATTCCGTCGGCTTGCGCAGCCTGTCTGCCGATAGGCAGGCTTGCCAGAGGAATCTTGTATTGTGCAAATGTGCCAATACAGGATGTCTCCGCTGCGCTGCGACATGACAAATGCGTTTGTCCCTCTGTGTTTCCTCCGTGCCCCTGCCTTTGCCGGCGGGCAGGCTCTGTGAAGTGAAAACAGGAGTTTGGTTTTAACATCGAAAAATCAGATGTTTACCATATATCACCAATCTACATGAAGCAACTACTATTCTGCCTCCTCCTCGCCACCTCGGCCTTCGCACAAAAAGACTATACGCAATACGTAGACCCCTTCGTCGGTACTGGTGGGCATGGGCATACGTTTCCGGGGCCTACGATGCCCTTTGGTATGGTGCAGGTCGGCCCTGATACGCGGCTGAAGACCTGGGACGGCTGCTCCGGCTACCACTACTCTGATGGCAAGATATTCGGCTTCTCGCACACGCACCTGAGCGGCACCGGCTGCTCTGACTATGGCGATGTGCTGCTGGTACCGGAGGTGGGCAAGCCGAAGTTCAAAAGCAGCCAGTATGCGCAGAGCTTTGACAAGAAGAATGAGAAGGCCTCTGTGGGCTACTACTCGGTAGAGCTGGCTAATAAGGTGAAGGTAGAGCTGACCGCCACGACTCGCGCGGCACTGCACAAGTATACGTTCCCTAAAACGACACAGGCTGACATCGTGCTCGACCTCAATCACCGCGATGAGCTGAAGTACGGCGAGATCAATTTCAACGGCAATAGCGAGATCACCGGTGCGCGTATCAGCCACGCATGGGCAGATAGCCAGATCGTGTACTTTGTGATCCAGTTCTCCAAGCCGTTTAAGAAGTTCGGCATCAGCAATGGCCCTGTGCTGCACGAGGGGATGCGCAGCATGTCAGACACCGACCTGAAGGGCTATGTGAGCTTTGAGACCAATGAGGGCGAGGCGATCTATGCGCGCGTGGGCATCTCTGCCGTGAGCATAGACGGCGCGAAGAAGAACCTCGAGGCCGAGCTGAACAACTGGGACTTTGACAAGACGGTAGCTGCCGCTAAAGAAGCCTGGAACAAGGAACTCGGCAAGATAGAGATACAGAGCAGCGACCCGGCCGTGATGCGCACCTTCTACAGTGCCATGTACCACGCCATGATCCCGCCCAATATCTATCAGGATGTAGACGGCCAGTACCGCGGTCGTGACCTCGCCGTGCATGAGGCAAAGAATTTCAACTACTATACTGTCTTCTCCCTGTGGGATACCTACCGCGCGCTGCACCCGCTGCTCACGCTGATAGACAAGAAGCGCTCGTCAGACTTCATCAATACGTTCACCACGCAGTACGAGCAGGGTGGCCTGCTGCCCGTGTGGGAGCTCTCTGCCTGCGAGACCAACTGTATGATAGGCTACCACGCCGTGCCGGTGATCACCGAGGCCGTGATGAAAGATGTGAAGGGCTTTGATGCCAATAAGGCACTGGAGGCGATGAAGAAAAGCGCCATGGAAGACCGCAACGGCCTGCGCGACTACAAGGCGCATGGCTATATCAAGATGTCAGGCGCGCATGAAAATGTGAGCCGCACCCTGGAGTATGCCTACGACGACTGGTGCATAGCGCAGGTGGCAAAGAAACTGGGCAAGACCGATGACTACAACTACTACATCAAGCGCGCGCAGAACTACAAGAATCTCTACGACCCGTCTACAGGCTTCATGCGCCCGAGGGAGAGTTCTTTCCTCTCGCCGTTTGATCCATACGAGGTCAATCACAACTACACCGAGGGCAATGCCTGGCAGTATTCTTTCTACGTGCCGCAAGACTTGTCGGGTCAGATGAAGCTGATGGGTGGCAAGGAGAAGTTGGCCGATAAGTTGGACTCGATCTTCAACACCTCTCCCGTACTGCACGGCCACAAACAACCCGACATCTCCGGCATGATAGGCCAGTATGCCCACGGCAATGAGCCGAGCCACCAGATAGCGTATGAGTACGACTACGCCGGCCAGCCGTGGAAGACGCAGGCTATGGTACGCCGCATAGATGGCGAGATGTATCGCGACCAGCCCGATGGCCTCAGCGGCAATGAGGACTGCGGCCAGATGAGCGCCTGGTATATCTTCAGCGTGATGGGCTTCTACCCTGTGTGCCCGGGCAGCGATCAGTATGCTATCGGCTCTCCGCTGGCAGACCTGGTCACCATGCACCTGGAGAATGGCAAAGCCTTTACGGTGAAAGCGAACAATAACGCAAAGGGCAATGTCTATATCCAATCAGCTAAACTAAACGGCGCGAACTATAACAAGTCCTACATCACCTACGAGGATATAGCCAAAGGCGGCGAGATAGAGTTTGAGATGGGGCCACAGCCTAATAAGGCATGGGGATCATCAGATGCCGATGTGCCGGTGACTAAGATAGACTGATGGATAAAGAAACAATCGAACTCTTTGATGTAGTCGTTCTTTTAGAAGACATGAACGGTACACCTTTTAAGAAAGGTGACAGAGCGACTGTAGTGGAAATATACGATGAGCGGAGTGCTTTCGAGCTAGAGTTTTTTGATGAAGAAGGCAGAACGCTGGGTGTAGAACCCATGGCTTTAAATAAAGATAAACCAGAGCCAGTGAAATTGGTCTCGAAAAATCGATACAATAAATGACCCAATCCAAATCCAACAACTCCGGCTTTGCCACGCTTGTACTCGTATTCTTTTTCTGGGGCTTCGTAGCTGCCAGCAATGATATATTGATACCGGTTTTCAAAGAACACCTGAAGCTGGAGCAGTGGCAGAGCCAAATGGTATCGTTTGCATTTTATGTGGCGTATACGGTCGGCTCCATCATCTATCTGCTCATATCGCGCGTGATAGGAGAGGACCTGCTGAATCGTATAGGGTACAAAGGAGGTATCGCACTCGGCCTGGGTATCTCAGCGTTGGGTACCTTGTTGTTTTATCCGGCAGCAGAGACTTCTTCTTTTGCCTTGTTCATCACCGGCCTCTTTGTAGTGGGTCTGGGTTTCTCTCTGCAGCAAACCGCTGCCAATCCGCTCGCGGTCAATCTCGGTGATCCGGCCAAAGGTTCGCAGCGGCTCAGCCTGGCAGGTGGCGTCAATAATGTAGGTACCACCATAGGCCCTGTGGTGGTCAGCCTCGCTATCTTTGGTACAGCCGTGGGCGCTACGCTCAAAGACCTCAGCGCGGTGAAAACGCCTTATCTCATACTCGGTGCGGCATTCCTCGCAGTAGCAGCGCTGATATATTTCTCAGCCCTGCCCAATCACATCCATAGCCCTGCCAAAAACGCCGGTGCAAAAGCGGGAAAAGAAAAAAGCCTCTTCAGCTATCCGCAGCTGTGGATGGGCATGATCGCCATTTTCCTATACGTAGGTGTAGAGGTATCTACCGCGTCCAATCTGCCTGAATTTCTCCGGCAGCACCTGCACATAGCCACAGATCAGGTGTCGCCCTATGTATCACTCTTCTGGGCCAGCCTCATGATAGGCCGGTGGACGGGTGCCGTGGGCGCTTTCAATGTCAGTGATACTGCCAGGAAGGTGCTCAATATCGTGCTGCCCTATGCGGCCTTTGGCGTATTCCTGCTGGTGAATGCTATAGCCGGTCGTGACCTTTCTCCGTTTTACATTTATGCTGCCATCATCCCTGTGATCATCATAGGCAATCTGCTGACCAACGGCAAACCTGCCTACCAGCTGCTGCTGTATTCGGCGCTGGGCATCGCTGCGCTCATCATAGGTATGCTGGCAGATGGGGCGCTGAGCGCCTATGCGTTTATCAGTGTCGGCCTCTTCTGCTCTACACTCTGGCCGTGCATCTTCACCCTCGCCATCACAGGCCTGGGCCACCGCACTAATGATGCCTCCAGCTACCTGATCATGATGATCATGGGTGGTGGTTTCGTCAGTGTCTTCCAGGGTTGGCTCTCGGGTCCGGACCTGCTGGGCATCCAGATGGGGTATGTGGTGGGGGTATTTTGCTTTGCCTACCTGGCCCTGTACGGCTGGCGTATGCGCAGCCTCTCTACGCACCCGGAGGCTATCCCGGTAGAATAACCTCTCTTTCAATGGATTTTAACAATTATCTTTCTGCGTGTTTAGGGCCGGCTGGGATGATTGTTGCCACACTATTGCATTGTTTATCTATTAGTTGTCAGAAAATTTACCGATGCGTGCAACGTCTTTGCATCGTACTGCATCCGCGTGTGACACAGGGGATTATGTTTTATTTGTGTGGGAATCAGGTTACATTTGTAGACCCTGATCTTATGTCCTTTTTAAATCTTGATTATTAAATGAAGAAAATTCTATTGTCCCTGGGCCTGCTGATATTTTCGCTGGCGGTGAGTGCACAGCAATATCCATGTCCTTTTATAGACGCCGGTCCGGATCAGACCCTGCCCTGTGGTACTAACTGTACCAACCTGACTGCCACCTGGCTGCCTGCATACGCTACTACCTCCTATACGCTCTCACCTATCTCCTACACACCATACAACTATCTGACAGGAGTAGCTCCGCCCAATCCTTTCTATACACAGGATGACTTCTACAGCGGCATTATCAATCTGCCTTTTACCTTTTGCTTCTTTGGCAATGCATACAATCAGTGCGTGATAGGCAATAACGGGATGATCTCATTCAATACCGCCTATGCAGGGCAGTATAACCCGTGGAATCTGCAGCCGGGCAATGCCGGCAACAATCCTCTACCCAGCCCTCAAAACCAGCTCAACTCGATCATGGGCCCCTATATGGATATCTATCCGGGCCTGCTCTCTATAGCAGATTCTAACTATATCAACTATGCTACCTTTGGTACGGCGCCATGCCGCAAGTTTGTAGTGTCATACTACCAGGTGCCATACTTTGGCTGTACCAGCACCCTGCTCACCAGCCAGATAGTACTCTACGAGACTACAAACGTGATAGAAGTATACATAGGCAATAAGCAGCAGTGTACTACGTGGAATGGCAGCCTGGCCATAGAAGGGATACAAAACGCCACGGGCACTGTGGCCTATCCTGTGCCTGGCCGAAACGTGACACAATGGACAGCGCAAAATGACGGCTACCGCTGGAGCCCCTCCGGCAACTCTATCGTGACGGTAGACTGGTTTCAGGGTAGCACACCGCTCGGCTCAGGCGCTACCGTGAGTGTCTGCCCGCCCAATAACCACACCACTACCTATACCGCTGTGGCTACATATAATGGCTGCGGCAATCCTGTACAGATCAGTGACAATGTCACTGTACACGTGCTGCAGTCAGCAGGTGCTGCACAGTTTGTGAGCTGTCCGTCTCCTACCACATCTATCACTACCAATGCTACCGGCACCGGCACCTGGACACCCATACCCGGCAACCCGGCGGTCACGACTATCGTGCCGCCTACCTCGCCTACGGCTACCATTACAGGATTTTCGCAGCCGGGTGATTATCTTTTTGAGTGGTCGTCCGGGGTCTGCTCTGATACGCTCACAGTCCATGTGACGCAGCGGCCTGATGCCGGCCCTGATCAGACCAGGTGTCGCTATGATACCGCGCAGATGAATGCCTATGGTACAGGGACCTGGTCTGCACTACCTAATAATCCCCACGCTACGCATATAGACTCACCGACCGTCAATCATAGTTTGATCACAGGCTTTGATACCGGTGGTGCGTACAATTTTGTCTGGACTACAGGACCGGGATGTAGTGATACTGTCACGGTCAATATCCCATTCTTTGACCTGGCTACATCTACGTCCAGCGCTACGGTCTGCCAGTATTCCAATACTACTGTCTCCGTCACACCGTCTACATCCAATCTGGGCCCATTCACCTATCAGTGGCTGCAGCCCAATCTGGTGCAGAGCCCTACCTCCTCTACCACGCTGATCAACGCGCTGGCCGGTAGTACGTGGTTCCGCGTGCAGGTCACCTCTGCTGATGGTTGCAAACTGACGGACAGTGTACTGGTCAATACGTCACCAAATATCGGTACCAATATCCGTGCTACGGCCATGCCTAATGTGGTATGTCCCGGAGATCCGGTCACGCTCAAGGCATATGCCAGCCCTAACTCCTGCGGTGCAGCGGTCACTCCATGTACAGCGCCTGGTACTACGGTGATAGTCGGTACCGGTACATCCAATCAGGGTGGAGCGGGATTCGTTTATCCATCGCCATATGGAGCATACTATACCTCTGCCCACCACCAGTTTCTGATACATGCCAATGAGATCATAGGCCAGGTGCCATCCGGCGGCCAGATCAAATCACTGAGCCTCCAGATCAATTCGATCAGCTCTGTGGTACCGCTTACAGATTTTACTATCAAGCTGGCATGTGTAGGCAATGACTCTATAGACCAGACCTTTCTGGCACGGGGCTCAGCTACCACGGTCTTTACAGCCTCCAGCTATACGCCTGTAGTAGGGTGGAATAACCACACCTTCCAGACGCCATATGACTGGGACGGCGTGTCAAACCTGGTGGTAGATATCTGCTTTACCAATCCTGCGGGTAGTACGGGCAATAACCCTAAGATGAAGTATACCACGACGCCATTTAAATCAGTGTGGTGCAGCTACGCCAGTACTACGGCGGGGCAGTGCGGTGTGCTGGGTGTACAGCAGAATACGCCTACCACATATGCCAGCCTTTTCCAAAGGCCCAATATGAAACTGAACATGTGTATCACTGACCTCAATACGGCGAACCTAATGTGGAGCCCGGGACCTCCCGATCCTAATGCGCCTACTCCGCTCAATACGGATTCTGTCATAGCACATCCGCAGTCTGCGGTGACCTATCAGGTAGCGCTCACCTCGCCTAACGGCTGTATCAACTATGCCTATGCGCCTGTGAGTGTAGATACCTCGGCTAAACTGACCTTGAATCCCGACACCTTTGTGTGCAGCATACAGCCTATTCAGCTCAATGCCGCTCTCACGGGAGACTCGGCCAGACCGGCACAGGCTACCTATACCTGGACTGCTAGTCAGGGCACTGCGCCACCGAGCGGTACAGGGTCCGGCTTTGCCACGGCTATGGTATCACCTACCCAGACCACTACCTATGTAGTAAGTGTGACGGGTGGCAGCAGATGTACGCTGGTAGACTCTATGACGGTGACGGTAGGCAATGGCCTGCCTGTACCGAAGCTGGTCGACTCGATCACTTGTGCAGGTCAGAATGATGGACGTATATACATTCGCATGAATGCGGGTGTGCCTCCATACACCTATGTCTGGTCATCCACCGTAGCCGGCAATGTAGATAGCGCCATCAATCTGGGTCCTGGCACTTATACCGTATCAGTCACCGATGCGCAGGGATGCTCGGGCAGAGATACGACCACACTCGTACCTCCGGCACCGCTGACGCTCCGTCTCGACTCTGTGAATATACCGTGCTACGGTGGCAGCACAGGCTCAGTCACAGCCACAGTAGGTGGTGGCAGGCCGGGCTATACCTATGTTTGGAGTACGTCCGGATTTGGGCCATCCCTGACCAATCAGCCTGCGGGCACCTACACCGTGCAGGTATTTGATAATAGTGGCTGTAGTGTGACGGGTACTACGCACATCACACAGCCTGCACAGCTGGTATCCGGTGCTACTACCACCAGCCTGACAGGTGCGGGCCTGCATGACGGTACGATCACTGTGACTACCACCGGTGGTACGCCGGGCTATACCTACAGCAGTGTGCCTGCCTTGAGTGGCCTGCCTAATGCCAGCAACCTCGATACAGGTACCTACATCATCACCGTCTGTGATGTCAATAACTGCTGTGTACAAGACACGGCACATGTCTCCGGTCCGCCACCTATCAATGTGATAGCTACGATCACAAATAATGATTGCTATGGTCAGTGCAACGGTCAGATATCAGTGACCGCCAGCGGTGGCGTAGCGCCGTACACCTACAGCTGGAATACGACACCACCTACCTCCGGTCAGTCTATCAGTGGCCTCTGCGCCGGCAGCTACACAGTAGTAGTCACCGACTCCAATGGTATCAGTGTTTCTAATACCTACCCTGTCACGGCGCCTCCTGCCCTGGGAGATCATATCGACTCTACGCTGATCACCTGCTATGGTGCTGCAGATGGGGCTCTGAGCGATAGCGCCTATGGAGGTATGCCGCCATACACTATCACATGGACACCGGGCGGACCTAACCCACTCTCTGGCCTCAATCCGGGTACCTATGCAGTACAGATCATTGATGCTAATGGCTGTATACTGAATGATCAGGCATCTCTGGGTCAGCCACCACAGCTGGTAGCCGTGCTGGACTCTGTGCACCCTACTATGTGCTACGGCTCGGCAGATGGTACAGCATGGATCACCGTATCAGGTGGCACTCCACCATATGATATCACCTGGTCCGGCAGCAATGCTACGACCACGGTAGCCAGCGACCTGGATGCAGGTACACATACTGCTACGATCACAGATGCTCATGGCTGCTCCACTATGGTCACAGCTATCATCACCCAGCCACAGCAGATAGTGTCGAGTATCAGTACTACTGCGGCACACTGCGAGAGCAGCAATGATGGCTCAGCTACAGTGATGGTCAATGGCGGCACCGCACCATATAGCTACAACTGGGATAATTCTTTTGGGAGTACTACGCAGAATAACCTATCGTCTGGTAGCCACATGCTGATCGTCACTGATTTCAATAACTGTACGGTAGCCAGCACATTCACTGTAGACACGCAGTATGTACTCCATCTGGCCATGACGAGCACACCGGTCAGTTGCTTTGATGGAAATGACGGTACTGCTACAGTGACCGCTCTGAATGGCGCTCCTGTAGCCAGCTATGATTGGGCATCAGGCTCTGTAGTCAATCCTGCCACTGATCTGTATGCGGGCTATGAATCCGTGACAGTCACAGACGGCTATGGCTGCACGGCAGTAGACAGTGTATTGATCACAGAGCCACCGCAGCTGGTCGCTGTGCCATACTTTACCAATCCGCTTTGCAAGGGGGACCATAATGGGAAAATATGGCTGACTGCCAGCGGCGGGCAAGGTCTATACTACTATACTTACAATGGATTGACCTATCAGATGACTGATACCATCACGGGGCTGGGAGTAGACAATAATCCTTACTTCCTGATTGTTTATGATAGCAAGGGCTGCTCTCAAAACGTGCGGGTTGATCTCACAGATCCGCCTGCCCTGGCAGTCGATACAGTGGTCACGCAGATCACCTGTGCCAATGCACTGGACGGAGCGATCACGGCCAATGGAATAGGAGGCACACCGGGCTATACTTACAGCTGGTCTCCCGTATCCTCTACCAGCAATACAGTCTCCGGCCTGGCTCCCGGCATCTACTCAGTGAGTGTGACCGATGCCAATGGCTGTACTGTAGCTACGACTGTGACGCTGGTAGCACCGCCGCCTATATCCGTGACTGATCTGCATGCAGATAGTGTCAGCTGCGTAGGTGCCGCTGATGGCCTCGCGCAGATCACAGTCACAGGCGGCACACCGGGGTTGAGTCCTGCATACACTTACGCTATCAATGGTGGCACACCGCAGGAGAGTGGCAGCTTCTATGATCTGGCGGCGGGAGTATACCAGCTGGTAGCTACGGATGGCCAGGGCTGTCATCTGGATACATCAGTGACGGTAGAGACACCGCTACCGGTGAATGTAGCCATAAATCCTATGGACACTACACTGGATCTGGGGGGCAGCATCACGCTGAATCTGATAGTAGATAATCCCGGCGGACAGACCATCACAGCATATGCCTGGTCACCATCATCAGGCCTGACCTGCATAGACTGTCCTGCACCTGTAGCCACGCCATACCAGCGTCAGGACTATACTGTAGTGGTGACCTATGGCAAGAACTGCATAGCTACTGCCACAGCTACCGTACGCGTAGATCACGGCCCCGATACCTACATCCCCAACGCCTTTACACCAAACGGGGATGGCAATAATGATGAGTTCACCGTATATGGCTCCGGCCTCAAGACCGTGACGATGCGTATATTTAATCGCTGGGGTGAGAAGGTCTTTGACTCAGGAGATAATCAATGGGCCTCCTGGAATGGCACCTACAAGGGGGTGCTGCAACCTCCGGCAGTATACACCTATGTAGTAGAGCTCACCTATCTGGATGGCCAGAAGAAAATAAAGGACGGCAGTCTGACGCTCATCAGATAGCCGGAAAACCAATTGCACTCAACCAGCGGCCTGAATTTATCAGGCCGCTGTTATTTTGAGACGGTTCATGAGCCATCGGAGCGGTAGCTCCCTTGTGGCTATTTGATTCCAGTAGGCATATCGTTCCTTTATTGTTTTGCAAAGCTGCGCCAAATTTTTGCGCTCCTCCGTTTTGTGAGGAGAAAGAGCTTTTAGGTATTTGTCATACAGCGAGGTGATGCTCTGGAGGATCGCATGATCTATGCCAGCCGTGCGTTTAATTTGTCTTTTCAGATTGCCGGATTCGGTACGGGCCAGATCATACTCACCCCTTATTATAAATGAAATAAGATATACAAAACGGTGATGGATCTGATGCTGGGCCGAGAGATCCGACACTTCTGGCAGATTTTTTACGGCTTTTTCTTCCTCTCCCATCATCAGCCATAGATAGCAGGCTATAATGCCTATAGCGCGTACAGAGCGGCTTGCGGATATTTCTTTTTGATAAAGCCTGTATGCTTCCAGCCCTTTTTCATAGCGCGCGAGGTTGATCTGATTGGCTATATAGCTCTGCAGGGCTGCGATAGGTACGGGCTCTTGCTCCTTTTTGCATAGCAGCAGCAGGCGCTCCAGTGTTTCATTGCCACGCTCATAGTTGCCTGCTATGATCAGCTCAGTAGATAGGTTGGTCAGGTTGGCGGTGGCATCTGTCAGGCCCAGTATAGCGCGATGCTCCGGTACATCGCCTATCTGGAGCATCTCCTCCAGCACGGCTATTTTGTCTATGCCTGATGTCTGATAGACATGTTTTTTGAGTACCAGGTACCGGGCAAACCAATCTCCGGGCAGCTCTGTCAGATCAAGCGAAGCCAGTCCTTCTGACCGGGTGGGAGGTTCGATACCCTTCATGCGTGTCAGTATCATGTCCAGAAAGGCTGTTCGCGCTTCTATTTCGCGCACCTTGTAGAGTGTACGGCGTTTCAGTTCGGCCATCCACTCATTCATTATTATTAGCTGCCTTTCAGTGTTCTCCGGCACACGTGCGTCGTGATGGATCATCCAGAGCGTTTTGAGGGCAAACATATTATTGCCGCAGTCAGGTACATTGGTCGGCGAGCGTGTGATCTCAGATCTGGCATCCTTGATAAAACTATCTATATCCGACTCAAACAGATTTTTCTGACCACGATCGTAGTAGGCTTTGCTCAGCCAATAGTGGAAGGTCGTAGGCTCATTGCCCAGAGCCTGTTTGAATGCTTGAGTAGCAAGGTATTCGTATAGTACCTCATTGACCTGCCGCATTCTGTTTCGCAGCATATAGTCTTTCTCTTTTCTGTATGGTTCGTCCATTACCCGCGCATAGAGTTCTGGGTGGCTGGGCTTGTCGCTTTTGATTGCATACTTTTTCAGCTCTTTGAATAAGCGAAGCAACCCCTCCCGTTTACTCCCGGATAGCAGGCCTTCTACCTCTTTGATCTCGGCATCAGAAAGCGCCTTGATGAGTTCTAGCGTACGCATGAGGCAAATGTAGCCTTTTGACACTCATAATATGCGTATCTGCACTGATGTTATCTTACACAAATCACTGTGCTGGGTTTTGTGTAAGTTGTTTTAAATTATGTAGTTGTGATAAATAATTTACCGAAAAGGATCCCTACTCATATACACAGAAGGCGTGAAAATGTAGGCGTATGTCAAAAGGATTTTCAAGTCATTTAGCGTCCCAAAGTCAATCCTTTATAATCTCAAAACCGGTCAAATGATGAAAAACTATTTACTTGTTATTGCTATTGCCTTGTGCTCATGGCAGCTGAGGGCGCAGGCCCCTCAGGGGATCAGTTATCAATCTGTACTGCGCAATGCACAGGGGCAGGTAGTGGCCAATGCTACTGTGGCCGTGCGGTTCACCATCCACAATGCTTCACCTACAGGTGCTTCAGTATTTCAGGAGGTGCAGTCGGCCACTACCAACCAGTTTGGCCTCTTCACCCTGACCATAGGCCACGTGGGTAGCCTCTCTGCGGTCGACTGGGCCCACGGTACCAAATATCTGCAGGTAGAGGTAGACCCCTCTGGTGGCAGCAGCTATACCGATATGGGTACCTCGCAGCTGATGAGCGTGCCCTATGCGCTATATGCTGCCAACTCTCCCGCTGGTGCCACTGGACCTACCGGTGCTGCTGGCGCTGCGGGTGCCACCGGCCCCACTGGCGCTGCGGGTGCCACCGGCCCCACTGGCGCTGCTGGCGCTACAGGTGCAGCCGGCACTAATGGTCTCAACGGTGCTACTGGCTCTACGGGCCCTACCGGCCCTACCGGTGCCAATGGCCAGGATGGTACCACAGGCCCCACCGGCAGCAATGGTCTGAATGGTAATGATGGTCCTACAGGCCCTACCGGCCCTGCCGGCGCTGATGGAGCCAACGGTACGAATGGTACTAATGGTGCTGTCGGTCCTACCGGCCCTACCGGCTCTGCGGGTGCTGCAGGGGGCACAGGTGCAACCGGAGCCACAGGGCCTACCGGTACTGGAGGTGGTGCTACTGGTCCTACGGGGCCCACTGGCCCTACGGGCTCAGGTGGTGGCGCTACCGGACCCACGGGTGCTGCCGGCGCTACAGGCCCTACAGGCGCTGCTGGCAATGATGGCAGCAACGGTACAAATGGTAATAATGGTGCTACCGGCGCTACAGGTCCTACCGGTCCGGCCGGCAGCAATGGAAGTGCCGGTGTAACTGGCGCTACGGGGGCTACTGGCGCTAATGGCAGCAACGGAGCTACAGGCTCTGCTGGCAGTACAGGTGCTACTGGTCCTACCGGGGCGGCTGGGGCTAACGGTACCAATGGTACTACAGGTGCCACAGGACCTACCGGAGCCAATGGAAACGACGGCGCTACAGGACCTACAGGCAGCAGTGGGTCTGTCGGCCCTACCGGTGCCACTGGACCCACTGGCGCTGATGCACAAACCCTCACGATCAGTGGCGACACCCTGAGGATATCAGGCGGCAACTCCGTAGTGCTGAGCAGCACAGGTGACAATCTGGGCAATCATACTGCTACACAAAATCTCAATCTGGGCAGCCATTATATTTCTAATGGTACCAGCGATAATGGTTTAAGTTTTGATAGCTACGGCAATGCTAACTTTAAGACTACAGCAGGCAGCCACAGCTATGACATCGTGACCATTAATAGTGACTCATCCGGATCTGATGCCAGGCTGGCACTGACCGCTACCGGCCGTCAGTGGAGCATAGATGGCAATAGCAATGACTTTTACCTCCATGAGGAAGGGGTAGACGTAGATCCGATAGTAGTACATACGCCTACTTCCAGTAATGTGATCTATATCAACCGCAATAAGCTAGGCATCAATAACTCCAATCCTGGCGAGCAGCTCGATGTAAGCGGCAAAACAAAAACTACTACACTGCAGGTGACCAGTGGCGCTGCCGGCGGCTACATTCTCCAGAGTGATACCAGTGGCAATGCTGTCTGGGTCAGTCCATCTGTACTGACCAGCACCGATACCATGACCCTCATAGCCAGCAGTGACCGGGCTACACGCATAGAGACACAGCAGAGCAATGATAGCAGTATACATTTCACAGCCGGGGGCATAGAATACTATGTGCTCAAAGGCGGGAAGCTAACAGTAAATAATACCAATGGCTCTATCTATATGGGCTATGCCGCCGGAGATAATGATCCGCTAACATTTGGTGATAATATAGGTATAGGCGCTAATACCCTCCAGAGCCTTACACAAGGAGCTGAGAATATAGCTTTAGGCAAGCTGAGCCAGCAAAGCTCGACAAATGGATACTACAATGTGTCTGTAGGCCTCAGTACGATGATGTTTAATGTATCCGGATCAAATAACTGTGCAGTGGGTACCAACGCCGGCAAGTCCAGCATAGGGGATAACAATACCTATCTGGGCGGTGGTGCCGGTTTGGCCAATACCGGAGATGACAACGTCATGATCGGGAGTGGTGCCGGATACGAGACAGGTAATAGCAGTGGCAATGTGATGCTGGGACACTATGCCGGCTACTCGGATACGACAGGCAATAAGCTCTATATCGCAAATACTAATACCCCTACACCGCTGGTCTATGGTGATTTCACAAATAATCACTTAACTGTCAATGACAGCCTGACGTCTAAATATTTTCAGATGACCAACGGCGCTGCGAGTGGCTACATCCTGCAGAGTGATGCGAGCGGAAATGCTACCTGGATCAGTCCATCAGCGCTGCCTTCTTCATCCAGCTACTGGGCTGCCTCTGGCAATAATATTTATAATACTAATACCGGCTCCGTGTCTACAGGTTCCAGCAACACGATGTCTGGCAATTATTCCTTTGCCAACGGCAGCAATAATCAGGTGTCAGGTGATAATGATATAGTGAGCGGCAGCAATAATACCGTGAGCCAAAGTGGTGCTGCTGTATTCGGCAGTGACAATACCTCCTCGGCAGATCATACCGCTGTCTTTGGTGATCACAATGTCGTGACGGGTACCAACTCTCTGGTGTCCGGCTATCTAGATACCGTGAGCAGTGGTTATGGGTTTGCGAGTGGTACCAATCTATCCGTCACAGGTACTTATTCCTTTGCTACAGGCCACAATAACAAGGCAGGCGGTACTGCTTCTGCTGTCTTTGGTGAAGACAATACAAGCACAGCTAATCACGTAGCTATATTTGGTGATCATAGCTATGTCACAGGATACAATTCTGTCGTAGCCGGCTATGCGGATACAGTGTCCGGGCACCGATCTATAGCACTGGGACAGGCGCTGACCGTCACCTCAGACAATGCCTTTGCCAGCGGCTATGGTCATAAGGTACAGGGTAGCACAGGTGCAGCTCTCGGCAGCCAGCATACTGTCTCCGGAGATTACTCTGCGGCACTGGGCGGCGCTGGCCATACCGTAGTGTCTCAATATGCTGCTACACTGGCCGGGCAAATCAATAGCATATCAGGAGACAACTCCGTGATCTTAGGCGGTGACTCAAGCAATATCTATTCTAAGAATGCGGCGATCATAGCTGGCCACAATAGTAGCAATAGCGGCATGTATAGCGCTATCATAGGCGGCTACAAGAATATAGCAGTATCTTCGTATGCTACCGTCATAGCAGGTATGGGCAATTCTATCTCAGGGTATTATGGCGCTATAGTGGGTGGCCAGAATAATATTGAGGTATCACAGGGTGGTATCATCCTGGCAGGAGATGGCAACTATCTGTCAGGTGTCTCTGGCACTATAGCAGGCCACAACAATACCGTGACGGGCGACTATAGCTTTGCGGCTGGTGCCGACAATACAGTGGAAGGTACAGCCTCTGCGTCATTGGGCTATGGTAATTACATCCTCGGGCAAAATGCAACCGCACTAGGCTATGCTGATTCTGCCTACGGAGATGAGTCTTTTGCTACAGGTGCTAATAACTATGCCAGTGGCAATTTCGGCATGGCCATGGGCTACCGCAATATGGCCAGTGGAAGGTCAGCTATAGCCATAGGTGAGAGCGACTCGGCCACAGGTACCTATGCGGCATCACTAGGTGCACATAATAACGCCTCTGGTACTGCCGCTGTAGCCGTAGGTTATGGCAACGCTGCTCCATCCTACGGCGAGGTATCCATAGGCCTTTTTGCTAACACTTATACACCATCATCTGCCGCTTCTTTCAGTGCATCTGACAGGATATTCAGCGTAGGCAATGGTAGCTCCGCATCGGCCAGGAGCAATGCTCTTACTATTCTCAAAAGTGGCTATACCGGCATCGGTACCAGCACTCCGGATACCACATTGGTGCTTGTAGGTAAATTTAAATATCAGGATGGTACGCAATCCAGCGGCTATATCCTACAGAGTGATGCCAACGGCAAGGCGAGCTGGGTAAATCCGACCACCGTCGCTCCCAGCCAGTGGACCACCTCCGGCACCAATATCTACAAGAATAACTCCGGTAATGTAGGTATAGGTACCACCATACCTACATCATTATTGCACCTGCGTACTGCCTCGTTATCCAGTGCTGCTACTCTCACAGTAGAGAGTGATTCTTCTTCGGCTTATATAGGCCTCGCTGCGCCATCTGGTCAGGAGGCAGCTGTAGTCTTCCATACTTATAAAAATGGAAGTACGCTGAAACGCTGGATGATAGGAAAAAGCAATAGTACCGAGAGCGGAAACACAAATCCGGATCTATTCATCAATAAGTATGACAGCGCAGGAAATTTTCAGGCCCAGCCATTAGTCATCAAGCACAGCACAGGCTTCACAGGTATCAATACCGGCAACGCCACCTCACAGCTCACGGTGAATGGTTCCTTTGCTGCTGCTATCACTACCACGTCAGCCTCGATCACCCTGGGAGATACGCACTACTGTGTGATCTATACCGGTGGTACGGGCAGCACCGTGACCCTCCCCGCGGCCAGCTCATATCAGGGCCGTATGTATGTCATTACCAATCACGGTACGGGAGCAGTGACTACCTCCAGCTATACTACAGGCAATGCTACTACCGCTACATCTGTGGCTATCGGCACCTCGGTACAGCTCATGTCTGACGGCACAGTATGGCGCAAGATCAACTGATCAAAATTTTTTCATTATTTGACCAGGGTTAAGGGCGGCATCATTAGTGATGCCGCTTTACTTTTTGGGGTGGGCGATACTTTGGTATCTCCTTTGCAGCATGGGGAGCAGGATACCCACGCATGCCTTACATTTTTTTACGACTTTGCATCATTTACCTCTTGCTGCTGTGCTGTAGCTCTGCAGCTGCCCAAAACAATTATTGGACGCAAGCGTACAGTGCCTATTCCATTTTGACCGGTGGTACCTGCATGACCTGCGCATCAGACAATAGTGTTTTCGTATATAATCCCGGTGCAATAGGTTTTCTGGATACACTCAATGTCAATATCAGTGCAAACCTGTATGGCGTAGACCATCTCAGCCTGAAAAATGGTGCAGGTCCCGGCTACGATCTCACATCCAATAAACTGAATCTCAATGCCCAGGTGCTATCCGGCACTATTTCCTTTAAAAAGGTACCTAAACTACGCTTGATCTATGGTTATATACTGCGCAATTTTACAAAGTTCGATTTTGAGACGCAGGCAGATATGAACTATGATGTCATCTCTGCCTCATCCGGGCCGGAACATTTCCGGGCAAAGTATGACCAGAGCTATAGCTATGTAGAGTATTGGGGGGGTATAGCCGCTGCCTACCAGGTCAATGAGCACCTCTCTCTGGGCCTGGGGCACTACGGCGGGTATATAGGTATGAGAGGAGAGCTTTTTCAGCAGGCCACGGCAGATGTGATCAATCCTGATGTGACACCCTATTCATCATCTATGACCACACGATACAAGTATGCGGTGGACCATGTCTACATACTATTCAAACCGGGCATGGAGCTAAAATTTGGCCGCTACAAAATCGGACTGGCAGCTATGCTGCCGTCTACCACCATCTGGAGCAAGGGCCGCATGTACCAGTCTGTAGATGCTGTAAATCTCCCTGCGGGTGATACGCTGAGCGTCTTTCATAAATATCCCAACCTGCTCATAGTGGGTGACCAGCACAATATCCATACGCAATATAAACTGCCGGCCAGCATATCCCTGGGCTGGAGTATGGTAATGATAAATTTAGGATAGCGGTCACTGCAGAGTATTTTTTTGCGGTCAAAGAGTATGACCTCCTGCGAGGCACCAACAATGTATACGCCCTGCCGAGCGCCGTCTATGGTACGGACCCCATCCCCGATTTCATGAGGATACGCACAGGTGCACGCCAGGTAGTAAATGCCGGTGCAGGCTATGACATCCGCCTGTCGCAAAAGATATCCTTGCTGGGAGGTTTTAGGACGGACTTTAATAATAAGATACCGCTGCTCAGTGATCATTACAAAGATTACATCGCTGCAGCCGATCCCGAGTACTGGAATTATATCCACTTCTCTACAGGAGTCTCCATAGCCCGGCCTCATAGCAAGATTTTCCTGGGCTTCACCTACAAGTATGGTTTTTCAAACTATCACAATGCGTTTGCTAATTTCGCAGAACCGTCCGATGTATATTATCTGGGTGGTCCTCAGCGCTATGACATGGGGCTCAGCTCTCATGGTATCTCATTTGTGCTGGGCTATACCAATTTCTCCAGTGCATTGTTTGGCCTGCCGCTAAAGGCCGCCAAACAAGCCGGCACGCCTGATGTGCTGGCCCCCTAGACTACAAAATTTATAGAGGGAACCCCCTTTCGAAGATTCCCTCTTTTAACCATACACACATGAAAACAAACATTGCCTGTCCTGATCAGGCACGTTTACCCGATATACGAGATTTTTATACTCTCAGGATTTTGGCATTGCTGGAGAGATAACAGCCGGATCGGCAAAAGGTTCTTTATGAGTTAGATTTTACTGTTAAAAGTCAGTTTTTTGTGATCTTGTGCTATCGCGATTTTACATTTCATACTGTTATATTTGAATGAAAGAGTCTCACGAAATGATGCTACAGATCAAAACCCTGGAAGAATACCACCAGCAATATCAGGCCAGTGTAGCAGACCCGCAGCTGTTTTGGGCCGGGATAGCTTCTCAATTCCAATGGCAGCGTAGCTGGGATAAAGTCCTCGACTGGAACTTTCAGGAGCCTGCCATAAAATGGTATGATGGCGCTCAGCTCAATATCACAGAGAACTGCCTGGACCGCCACCAAGCTACACGCTCAGGCCAGACAGCCATTATTTGGGAGCCCAATGATCCCAAAGAGGCAGCGAAATACATCAGCTACGGAGAGTTGCACACCTCTGTCCAGCGCTTCGCCAATGTGCTGCTGAATAATGGTATAAGTAAAGGTGATCGTGTGTGTATCTACCTGCCTATGATTCCGGAGGCGGCTATAGCTATGCTGGCCTGTGCGCGTATCGGCGCGGTACACTCAGTAGTGTTTGCTGGCTTCAGCGCGCAGTCTATCTCGGATCGTGTCAATGACTCCGGCTGCAAGATGATCATCACAGCAGATGGCTTCTACCGTGGAGAGAAGAAGTTTGAACTGAAGGCTATAGTAGATGCCGCGCTACAGTCTACTCCGACCGTAGAGCGATGTATCGTTTTTAATCATCGCAATTTGCCGGTACAGATGCAATCGGGCAGGGACCTTTGGTGGCATGAGGAATGGAGCAAAGCGACCGAGGAAAATACTGCAGCCACGCTGGACGCAGAGGATCCGCTCTTCATCCTGTATACCTCAGGCTCTACAGGCAAGCCTAAAGGTGTGCTGCATACCACAGCAGGATATATGGTCTATGCGGCGTATACTTTCCGGAATGTTTTTCAGTACCAGGATGGAGATATTTTTTGCTGTACGGCTGATATAGGCTGGGTGACGGGGCACTCTTATATCGTATATGGTCCGCTGCTGAATGGTGCTACGACCATTATGTTTGAGGGCGTACCTACCTATCCTGATCATGGCCGCTTTTGGGAGCTGATAGATAAACATAGGGTTAATATTTTCTATACTGCTCCTACTGCCATCCGCTCCCTGCAGGCTTTCGGTGAGGAAATATTTGCAGATAAAGATCTTTCATCTCTGCGCGTGCTGGGCTCCGTGGGAGAACCTATCAATGAAGAAGCCTGGCATTGGTATCACGACAACGTAGGCAAAGGACGCTGCCCGATAGTAGATACCTGGTGGCAGACCGAGACCGGTGGCATCATGATCTCTCCGCTCGCAGGTATCACACCGCTGAAACCGGCCTTTGCTACCCTGCCACTGCCGGGGGTGGAGCTGCTGCTGGTAGATGAGAAAGGTACAGAGATCAGTGGTAATGGCGTGGAGGGCAATCTCTGTATCCGCCACCCATGGCCGGGCATGGCACGCAGCGTCTATGGCGATCATCCTCGATTCAAGCAGACTTATTTCAGCACTTATCCGGGGCTGTACTTCACAGGAGATGGCTGCCGCCGGGATGAAGACGGCTACTACCGCATCACAGGCCGGGTAGACGATGTGATCAATGTATCCGGTCACCGCATAGGTACCGGTGAGCTGGAAGATGCCATCAATATGCACGGCGAGGTGATAGAGAGCGCTGTAGTGGCCTATCCGCATGATGTGAAAGGGCAGGCGATATATGCCTACGTAATCTGTGATAAGCACATAGAGAATAAGGAAACGCTCTACAAGGACATCCGGGATCATGTGACCAAGGTGATAGGTGCCTTTGCCAGGCCGGATAGGATACAGATAGTACGCGGCCTGCCTCGCACACGTAGCGGCAAGATCATGCGCCGGATTTTGCGAAAAATAGCAGAGGGGGATATGTCTAATCTGGGCGATACCTCTACACTCGTAGATCCCTCCGTAGTGGACGCCATCAAAGAGGGGGCGATACAAGGATAAATATACTATATGTGAGGCTGAAGGTCAGTATAGTCTTCCTGACCATGCCTCATTTAAACTGAATAGGATAGGTCTCTCATCACAGTACGCGCGATCTGCAGATGATAAGCAGCGATAGACAACTTATTACTTTGATCAACTGCTTAGCTGCATCTATGCTGTAAATACACTTGTTTATACAGGGCTTTTTTGTTCTTTCGTAGCACTGTAACATTTGTACCCATTTACCATTGCGGGCTGCTCTACCTTTGCAGTCACAATACTGATTTTATATGAAATACATCATCGTAGGTGCCGTGGCTGGCGGGGCGAGTACCGCAGCCCGTCTGAGAAGAATGGACGAAAAAGCTGAGATCATCATTTTTGAAAAGGGAGAATATATCTCCTATGCCAATTGTGGCCTGCCATACTATATCGGCGAGGTGATCAAGGAGCGCAATAAGCTCTTTGTGCAGACAGCAGCGGCATTCAATGCCCGCTTCAATATAGATGTACGGGTCAGGTCTGAGGTAGTGGCCGTAGATGCTGCGCGCAAGGTAGTGCAGGCCGTAGACCTAACCACCGGTCGCAAATATGAAGAGAGCTATGATAAACTCGTACTCTCTCCCGGTGCTGATCCTGTACGGCCACCGCTGCCCGGCATAGCCTCTGAGGGTATTTTTACGCTACGCAATGTGAGCGATACGGACTATATCAAAGCCTATGTAGACAAACATAAATCCGGCAAGGCTGTGATAGTGGGTGCCGGCTTCATAGGCCTGGAGATGGCAGAGAACCTGCGAGATCTGGGCATGGATGTGACAGTGGTAGAGATGATCGGCCAGGTACTGGCTCCGCTCGACTTTGCCATAGCTGCGAGGGTGCAGCAGCATATCCGCTCCAAAGGCGTAAAACTCAAACTGAATACTGCTGTGGCCGGTTTTGATAAAACCAATACCGGACTGAAGGTGCTGCTGAAAGATCAGGAGGCTATAGATGCTGATGTGGTGATCCTCTCCATAGGAGTGCGCCCTGATACCCGCCTGGCAGTGAGTGCGGGCCTCAAGCTCGGTACCGCCAGGGGCATCTATGTCAATGAATACCTCCAGACATCAGACCCGGATATCTATGCGGTAGGTGATGCTATAGAGTTTGCCAATCCTTTCACGGGCGTGTCTATGAATACCTACCTGGCCGGTCCGGCCAATAAGCAGGGACGAATCTGCGCCAATAACATTGTGCTGGGCAATAAAGAAAAGTACCACGGTGCGATCAATACAGCTATAGTGAAAGTATTTGATATGACCACAGGTGTGACGGGTATGGCATCCAAGCACCTGCGGGCAGCCAATATCCCACATCATGTATCTACTACGCATAGCGGCTCTCATGCGGGCTACTATCCGGGCGCACAGCAGATGACCATACAGATCACATTTGCTCCTGACACAGGCAGGCTATATGGCGCACAGGTAGCAGGATATGATGGTGCCGATAAGCGTCTCGATGTCATAGCATCTCTGATACGCAAAGAAGGTACGATATATGATCTCATGGAGTTTGAGCATGCCTACGCGCCACCATACTCCTCTGCCAAAGATCCTGTGAATATGGCCGGCTTTGTGGCAGATAATATCCTGACAGGCAAGCATAATGTGATCTACTGGGACCAGGTATCAGAGCTTTCTGACAATACCATGCTGATAGATGTACGCACACCGGAGGAGTTTGACCGTGGTAGTATACCCGGTGCTGTCAATATACCCGTAGACTCACTGCGCAGCAGACTGAGCGAGATACCACAGAGCAAAGAAATATACGTCTTCTGTCAGGTAGGTCTGCGCGGCTATCTGGCCCAGCAGATACTACTGCAAAATGGATATACAGGGGTAAAGAATATATCAGGCGGATACAATACTTGGAGCAGCTGTGATATAGAAGCAAAACTCAGCCAGCCGGCATCGCAAGTGCCCGTAGCATAAATACAGAGCGTCGTTTCTCCATAGGGCCCTGGCCAGTCATACTGTCAGGGCTTTTTCTTTGCACCGGTATGAAAAAAGAAACCCGACCGACATAGCGCCGACCGGGTCCATTCTAAAAAAGGGAACGAGTTGTCCTATTGGAGTTTCTTTACTACTTCTTCTTTGCTGATGTAGCCCTGATTAGTCCACGTCAGCTGACCGGCCCGATAGAGCTGCAGCACGGGGAGTGCATCTATCTTCAGGTCTTTGCACAGCGTTTGATTGTCATCGGCATTGATGCGCACCACTTCTACCTTGTCCTTCATGTCATCTTTGATCTCCATCAGATATGGTTTCATTTTTTGGCAAGGGGCACACCAGTCTGCATAAAAATCTACCAGCACGAGCTTGTCAGATTTCACCATAGCGGCAAACTGCTCTTGCGTCATGCCTGTGGCTTTAGCGGGAGCATTACCAGTCACGAGTGGTAGGTCAGCAGCACGCCACTTCATGATCCCACCGGCCATTTCATATACTTCCTTGAAGCCCGCCTCCCTCATATGCGCTGCTGCTGCACCACTACGGCCACCGCTCAGACAGTAGACCAGCACGGGCTTTGATTTGTCCAGGCCGGTGATCTGTGTGTCAAAATCGCTACCATTCCAGTCTATGTTCTTTGCTTTATCCAGATGACCCTTCTCATACTCTCCGGGTGTACGCACATCCAGTATGGGGGCATCCGGCAGTTGCTTCACTTTGGCCGCAAAGTCTGTCACATTCAGCTCACCGCCGCTACCTGTAGCCTGGCTCTGAGAGCAGCTATAGAGCAGTATGCCGGTGAGGATAGAGAGAAACAAAAAGTTCTTTTTCATACGATATGTTTTTTGATGGTAAATGATAAAAGCCCACAGTATCCCTCATCAGGTACTGCGGGCTATGTTATATTAATAGTTTCACTGACGGCCGTGTACTTCTTCGTAGTCTGCGTCTACCGTCTTGTCTGCATACTGCTCCTGTGTGGATGGCATACCAGTGTAGCAGGCACCTGCTGCGCAACCATAGTTGAAGAGGCCCATAGACCCAAAGTAAGCGCCAAAGGCCATCATCATCCACTGCCGCTCACCTATGGCCTGCACCAGAAATATGATACCCATGACCAGATATAGCGCCCGGACAAAGGTCCAGCCGGTGGTGATCCTATTGAGAAAGGTTGTATTCATGTCGCTTAGTTCAGTTTGCTTTTGAGACTCATCCATCCGCCACCGTTGTAGGCTTCATAGCCTGCACTCTGCAGGATGCCTTTGGCGGAGGCACTGCGCATCCCGGAGGCGCAGCAGGTGATCACCGGCCTGTCCTTCTTGATCTGCTTCAGCTGGCTCTGCAGATTATTGAGAGGTATATTGAGCGATCCTCGGATGTGGCCACCGGCATACTCACCTTTGGTGCGCACATCTACTATGATAGCTCCCTTGGCCATCAGTTCGTTATAGTCTACTCCCGGGCCGAGGCCAAAGAGGTTTTTTAGCATCTGTATCATGTATTGTTTTTGTTTTGCTGGTGAGAGATTAGTTATTGTTCAGCAGGGCTATCCAGCTACCACCATTGGTGCAGTCTATACCGAGGCTCTGCAGATAGCCTGTAGCCTGGCCGCTGCGGCCTCCACTGGCGCAGCAGAGCACTATTGGTCCCTTGATAGCGCGTATCTCATCCACACGCCCCTGCAGCTCGCCCAGAGGGATATTGATGCTACCCTCTACGTGGCCGCCATAAAATTCGCCCGGTGTCCTGACGTCTATGATCGTCTTTTTCATGTTGCTTGTTTTTATTTTTCTGTTTTTAAATGTTTCTGAGATGGCTCAAAGCTGCTGAAGAGCAGACCGCCCAGGAGGGCACCATACAGAGTACTGTTCAGTGGCTTTGAGGTGATGGGGCAGGTGCCTGTAGCGCAGCCTACAAAATGGTAATAAAGGTAGCCGCCTATAGCGCCTGCTATCACACCTATGATCTCCAGTCTGTATTTTTTGAAAAGTCCTGTCACCTGTTTCCCTTTTGCGATACAAAGATGGTGCAGCGCAAAAATCTGGTACGGAACATTTGTTACATACCTCCTTATCGGCAGGGGAAAAGGTCTGAAAACGAAGGCTATCCCTTCCTCAGGTATTTGGTCAGGATCACGATGGTCTGGCCATCTACTTTACCTTCTATCTGCTCATGATTGTCAGGTACCAGGCGTATGCCTTTCACTACTGTGCCTAGTTTGGCGCTGATGGTAGAGCCTTTCACATCCAGTGTTTTGATCAGCACCACATTGTCGCCGTTTTCCAGCAGGTTGCCGTTGCTATCGCGGTGCAGCTGCACTTCCGTACTGTTTTCATGATCGCCCGTGGCCTTGGCCCAGGCCAGTGTGGCATCATCCAGGTACATCATGTCCAGAGCTTCTACAGCCCAGCTCTCATTGCGCAGGCGGTTTAGCATACGCCAGCTCACTACCTGCACGGCAGGTACCTCGCTCCACATGCTCTCATTCAGGCACTGCCAGTGGGCGCTGTCAGTTTCTTCTTTCTTATTGAGCTGGCGGCTGCACTTGCCGCAGATCAGGAGGGTATCATCTACGGTGCCATCAGAGTGCGGAGGTACCTCGTACAGCGTCAGGTCTGTTTCACTTTTGCAAAGCTCACACTGGCCGCTGCTGCGCTCACGCAGCATCTTTTCTACACTCATATCCTGATTTAAGTCGGCGAAACTAACCTTTTCTGCGAGCGGGGGAGGCTGACTTTTGTCATGGAAAGCATTTATAGCTTTAGCAGGTGAAACCCTACGCTATCGCTTTGGCTGCCCAGATAGTAGACGGTGTCTGCATTCTGCATAGTGCCACGCATAGACACATTGTTGTAGATGAAATTGAAAGCCTCGTCATATACCACGCCACCTATACCGCTGCCCTTGCGGTGAAAGGAAAACGACTGGTAGCCATTCACGACGCTGTCTTTGGTGGTATAGCCGCTGATATTCCACTCTACCAGCAGGTCTACTGGCGATACGAGGCCCAGCTTGCTCTGATAGTCTATGGTGGAGGCATTGAGCGTAGGCTCAGGTGCTACGCCTATACCGCTGGGGGTACTATAGCCGGTCTGTGTCACCTCGCTGAGGCCAAACTCGCAATCTACCACCTGCAGTGTCACCTTGTCATATTTCATTACTAGAAAAGGTTTGCCTGTGACAGTGCGGCCCGGCTCTCCCATTACGTTGTACATATAGTACGAGTTGGGTATCGCGCCTGTCCAGTACGAGTAGCCATAGGCACCTGTATCAGTATTTTTGCGGCAGGATGAGAGCAGGATGGTCAGCAGCAGAGAGGCAGTGAGTACTACTATAGATATGCGTTTCATGTTATATTTGATATGATGTAAATATAATGATAGGGTAGTGCGCCACCCTATGATACGTATCAGCTTTGATCCTGCGCAGGGTCAGTAGCCGTTGCCAATTGGCAATTATCAATTACCTTGCACCGTATATGCAGACCACATCAGAGCTACTCGACCTCATTCAGCTAAAGCAATTGTCTGATACCGTTTTTGAAGGGCAGACCAACTTCATGGGCAGCCCCAATGTCTTTGGCGGCCAGGTGGTGGCGCAGGCGCTCAACGCTGCCACACGCACCGTGCCGGCAGAGCGTATCTGCCACTCGCTGCACTGCTACTTTATCCTGCCCGGCAATCTCAGCCTCCCTATCCTGTATCATGTGATGGAGATACGCGATGGTGGAAGTTTTACCACACGCTTCATCCAGGCCAAGCAAAACGATGTACCCATCTTTGTGATGGCAGCCTCATTTCAAAAGCAGGAGACGGGCTACTTTCACCAGGTGCAGATGCCTGCTGATGTACCGCTGCCTGAGACCCTCTCTCAGTGGATACATGTGGACGAAGAGACGCACCCGCAGATGGCAGGCCTCATGAAGGCCTACCTCAGCATACCACGGCCACTGGAGATGCGCTCCTGCCAGCCGGAGATCAGGAGGGGAGAGGCGGCCAGCCCGGAGAACCGTGTCTGGTTCAAGTTCAAAGAAGCGCCGGCAGATCTGGACTGGCGCACTGTGCAGCAGCTCATAGCCTATGCATCTGACTACAATGTCCTCACCACCGCACTCAGACCGCACACCAAAGACGCCAATATCCTCAATACGCAGCTGGCCAGCCTGGACCACGCCATCTGGTTTCACCAGCAGGTAGACCTCACGGACTGGCTGCTCTTTGACCTCGTATCACCTATCGCATCGGGTGCACGGGGGCTGACCACAGGCCACATCTTTACCCGTGAGGGCAAGCTGGTAGCCAGTGTGACGCAGGAGGGGCTCATGAGGCCGAGGAGCAGGCAGTGATCACCTACACTACTGCCTCACCGTTATTGGCAAATTTGCTGACAAGACGCAGGAATACTGCATTGGTCCAGCCAAAACCGGACTGCGTAGCATAGCGCTCTGACACGCTGACCACTCCTTTCACTACGTCATATTTTTCCCAGAGCGCACCAGTATCTATATAGATCCTGTTATTGAGGTCAAGGTATTTTTTAGCGATTCGCGTAGCATCTTCTACAAAGCCGTAGTTCATCAGCCCCTTGATCACGATCCAGTGCTGTGGGGCCCAGCCGTTAGGATAGTCGTGCTGGCGGTAGTCCTTCATCAGGCCGGTAGCCTGCGAGTTAGCCAGGCCGTATTCATACTCAAAGATGTGCAGGTTTTCTTTCATCTTTTTGGCCTGCAGGTGTGTAGCCATCTTGGCCCACATCGGGTAGAAGCCCGCCAGAGAGTGAAACCTGCTGCGCTTTTTTGTCTTGTAGTTATAGTCAAAGAAAAAACCCTGCGATTGATTCCACATCAGCTCATTCATAGCGTGCATACGTGCCTCTGCAGCAGCGAGATACTGTTTGT
Organism: Bacteroidota bacterium; assembly: GCA_018267365.1. Classification (GTDB taxonomy): domain Bacteria; phylum Bacteroidota; class Bacteroidia; order Chitinophagales; family LD1; genus UBA1941. The sequence continues at coordinate 101,987 of JAFDYQ010000013.1, forward strand.
ACTTCTGTGTATTGCCGGTGGTGCGGTAGTACTCGGCCAGGTCTGTCTCATATTTGAAAAGGGCGCTATTGAGATCTACCGGCAGGTAGTAGAGGCACTGATCCCGAAAGCGTGACGTCATATCCCAGCCCGACTCATGCTCTGCTGCCAGGTGTGTGATGTAGTGATCGCAATAGCGCGATAGCCCCTGATATACCAGATGCAGCTCTGTGAGGTCGGGATTCATCCAGTAGCTCTTCAGCTCGAGCTCTGCGGCGGTCATAGCCTTGCGCAGCCAGGCTTTATTGGGCCGTGATTGATACACCTCCATGATCATAGAGGTGAGAAATGGTATCTGCGAGCCACCGAGATTGAACCACCTGTTGCGCATCGGTATGATACCAAAGCGCTTTTGCATAAAGATGAAATTGTCTATCATGCCCTGCGCCAGCGCTGTGCGCCCGCAGCGTACCAAACCCAGTATGGTGAAGTAACTGTCCCAATAGAACTGATCATTTTTGTAAATGCCTTCACTAGGGCAAATGAAATCTTTGGGGAGGCCAAAATGGGCATACTTGTCACGCGGGTAGTGACAGGTGATACGCTCCCAATATTCTTCTATATACTGCAGGCAGGCGCTGTACTGCGCCATGTCTATTATGCTTTTAGTAGTATCTGCCATAGTCATATCATTTCAAAAAGCAGGCCGCAAAAAACTCAGCTCATGGAGTAAAACTAACAAGTGTACAGTGATGGCAAAAGTCAAAAAATCACAATAGCCATAGAATACACTACCTCAATCTTTTAAAGACAACACATAGCTACCATGTATGGTGGCAAATAAACAAAGCGATTTATGATGCTACTAAAACCAGACAGCCCTCCGCAGTACTGCAAAGGGCTGAATGATATGCGCGAGCCGGATCAGGCTAGAAGGCCCTGATGGCCCTGATACGATAGGACAAGGACGGTGGCCCTGAGAAGACATAAGTCGGCGTGCCTCTGGTACCGGGGCGCCTGGCCTCGGTAGCGATAAATATCCCTTCGTAGATACTCGTACTCGCAGTATTGAAGCCGCCGGAGGCCACAGTGGCGGGGCGCTTGCTGGAGCTCCAGTAGTAGCTACCCGTAGGGAATCCTCCCACGATGGTCTTTGCTTTGATGAGCGTCTGCATCTCTGTGCTCGCCGGCAGGTACCAGTCGGTGAAACCACCGCCATGATAGCTGCTGGCCGCTCTCGCCGCAAAGGTATCAGGAGCCGAAGCCCAGAATGTCATGATGGCGCTGGTATTGGCGGCGCCGGTAGCGGTGTTATCAGCATTGATACTAAAGCCATAGGCACCGGTAGTGGACTGCCATGGAGCACCGGCAGACTGATCCTGCGCGGCTGCTATGAGGCCATGCTGGCCCGAGCCATCTATGTAGAAGACAATGCCGCCGCCAAAAGCCTCGCCCAGCCAGTGCAGCGGCGTAGTCACAGTAGAGTCAGGCCCATAGGCCGTACCTGCACTATTGGTAGCGTAAGGTCTGAGGTGATAGGTGGTATAGGTAGTGAGGCCGGTGATCTGTGAGGTGAATGCACCCGAGCCTGATCCGCTGACTGTATGCGTACCTGCTATCGTAGGATTGGCAGAGGTGCCGTAGCAGACGCCACGAGCTGTGACGGTAGCACCACCATCGCTGGATACGCTGGCCGTGCAGGTCACCGTAGTAGAGGTAGGGGATAAAGCTGCCGTATACACCACAGTAGGTACTACGGGATTGGCAGTGAGGAAGCTGACCTGGTCTCCGTAGCCTGTGCCTAGGCTATTGGTAGCATAGGCACGCACATAGTATGTAGTCGCTCCGGTCAGGCCCGTCATAGGACTGGTGAATGCACCCAGACCGGTACCATTGGAGGTATGCGGATCTGCAATGGTAGGGTTAGGTGAGGTGCTGTAGCAGACACCACGGGCTGTGACAGACAGAGTGCCATCATAGAGCACAGTACCACTGCCTGTACCACCTGTGGTAGACTGGCCGGTCACGCTGCCCGTCTGTACGATCGGTATGTGTGCAGGACAGGTGCCCCAGGTAGGTATGCCATAGCAGAAGGTCAGTGTAGCACCGCTCGTACCTACCGGTATCGTGACCCACTGGCTGCCGTCCCAGTAGAGCATCTCTCCGGGATTGACACCATCAGGTATTTTGCTTTTCTGCCAGGTGGCACGGCCGCTGGTATCACTGGTCAGCAGGTAGCCGGCGGCAGCACCGTCTGTCACCTGTAGTGTCTGCGCCTTGATATTGCCTGCTACATCCAGCAGTGAAGATGGCTCGCTGGTACCGATACCTACATTCACATTATTGCCGAGTACGAGGCTATTGCTGGTATTGACGGTGGCAAAGGCACCGATAGCGGTAGCATTGAAGAGATTGTCTACACCCGGTCCGGACTCAGCGCCTATGGCGGTGATGTACCAGCCATTGGTAGTGGAGTCGGCAGCATTGATACCCACTGCGGTGTTGCCTATGCCATTGGTATTGGTCAGCAGGGCGCCGTCTCCTACGGCTGTATTCACCAGTCCATTGTAGTTGGCTGCCAGCGCCTGAGTCCCTATGGCAGTATTGCCTATCGCATTATAGTTGTTGTAGAGTGCGCCGGTACCTACTGCTGTATTCTCGCGGCCTATATAGTTGCGCACCATGGTGTAGGCACCTACAGCTGTATTGCTGTAGCCGTCTGTAGTCTGGCTGAGTGCATAGGGACCTATGGCCACATTCTGATAGCCGTCATTATTGGCACCGAGGGCTATGTAGCCGAGGGCAGCATTCAGCGTACCGCTGTGATTGGCGGCGAGGGCCTGCAGGCCTACAGCAGTACTGTACTGCGTATTGAAGGTCACGCCAAAGTGTCCCTTGCCCACAGTGATGCCATTGACCAGGATATCTGCATTGGCCACTTCCAGCTTCGCGTGAGGAGTAGCGGTACCGATACCTACGCTATCGCCTTTGTTGAAGATATTATTGGAGTTGACCACCCACTTCGTACCATCCCAAAAGGTGGTATTGCCTATGGCTGTGCCGCTATCGAGGCTACCTGTGGGCCCGGTGATACCTGTAGGTCCCGTAGGCCCGGTGATACCGGCTCCGGTAGGACCGGCTATACCCGTAGCACCGGTACTGCCTGTAGGCCCGGTAGCGCCTGCGCCGGTAGGGCCCTGTGCACCTTGCGGTCCGGCAGGTCCGTCATTTCCTGTTGGCCCTTGTGCACCGGTAGGTCCTGCTGCACCGTCATTGCCGGTGGCACCTGTAGCTCCCGTAGCGCCATGTGTACCTTGCAGTCCTGTGGCTCCTGCCGGGCCGTCATTTCCTGTGGGACCCTGCGCACCGATAGGCCCTGCACCACCATCATTACCTGTCGGTCCCTGTACACCTTGAGGACCGGTTGGTCCATCATTGCCTGTCGGTCCTTGCACACCTTGCGGACCGGTTGGTCCATCATTGCCAGTCAAGCCTTGCACACCTTGCGGACCGGTTGGTCCATCATTGCCTGTCGGTCCTTGCGCACCTTGCGGACCGGTGGGTCCATCATTGCC
>JAFDYQ010000014.1 GCA_018267365.1 Bacteroidota bacterium
GCATCGGGCTTGGCACGCACCGTCACCTGCATCGTGTCCTCACAGCCGCCACTCGACCAGATCAAATGATAAACGCCGGGTACATCGAACCCGGTGACGGAGGTGGCAGGATCAGAGGTATTAGAGAAAATCAGCGGAGAGGACGGATTGCCGGGCTGCTCACTCCAGGTGCCGCTGCCTGCGGCACTGAGTATAGTACCGGCATACTGACAGATACTCTGATCTGACCCGGCATTGGTCCGCGATGTCACAAATACCAGCGCACTATCTGTACAGCCACCACTGGCCCAGACAAAAGTATAGGTGCCGAGTGCGCTGAAGTTGGTGATGGTCGTATTATTCGTACTCGGTGCAGAGATGGTGGCAGTGCCGGGATTGCCGCCTGCGGCGCTCCAGGTACCTGTACTGGTAGCAGCCATGGTCACGGTATTATTGAGCGGGTAGCAGGTCAGATGCTGATCCGGTCCCGCATCGGCTTTAGCCGTCACAGTGACCGTAGCCGTATCGGAGCAGCCTGATGCATCCGACCATTTGAAATAGTAAACACCGGCTGCAGAGAAGGCTGATGCCGTGGCTGTGGGAGAGGTGGCTGGAGCTATAGTCGCAGTGCCGGGCGCCGGAGTGATGAGGCTCCAGGTGCCTGTGCCTGCTGCACTCATGGTAGCCGAGCCTCCGGGCAGGGCCACACACGCTACGGTTTTATCTGCACCTGCATTGGGTTTAGCTGTTACTATGACGTTAGCTGTATCCTGGCAGCCGGCAGCTGTAGTCCAGACATAAGGGAAAGTATCGGGAGCTGAAAAAACCACAATAGTGGTAGTGGGAGAGACGGCATTGGTGATGGTACCCCATCCATTTAATACCATGCCCGGGCATGGCATCCATGAGCCTGTACCTTGTGCACTCATGACAGCCGTACCACCAGGTAGTATTGCACATGAGATCATTTGATCCGGACCTGCATCAGCTTTGCCGGTGACGGTCACTGTAGCCGTATCGGAGCAGCCAGAGATGTTGGTCCATTTCAAAACATAAACTCCTGCTGCTGAAAAATCAGATACTGTGGCTGTAGGTGAGGTAACCGGAGCGAGGGTACAAGTGCCCGGCAGAGGCCTGATCAGACTCCATGTACCCGCGCCTGTAGCTGCCATAGTAGCCGTACCGCCAGGCAGGGATGCGCAGCTGACAGTCTGGTCCGCTCCGGCATCAGCTTTTGCTATGACTGTCACAGTAGCTGTGTCAGTGCAGCCACCGCTACTCGTCCACAGCAGCGAGTAAACACCCGGAGCAGTGAAGCCGCTGACTGTAGCTGTGGGAGAGGAGGCAGGCGTGATGGTAGCGCTGCCCGGGGCAGGCGTGAGGAGACTCCAAGTGCCCGCACCGGTAGCAGCCATACTGGTGCTTCCGCCAGGTAGTGCTACACATGACACAAACCGGTCCGGGCCACCACTCGCATTGCCCGATACGACTATCAGAGCGGTGTCCACACAGCTTCCGCTGCCCCATGTGAATGCATAGGTACCTGCAGCGCTGAAATCATGTATGACCGAAGCCGGCGAGGAGGGCGCGGAGATCGTAGCCGTGCCGGGAGCAGGTGTGACCAGCGTCCAGGTGCCGGTGCCGGTGCCTGCCATAGTCACAGAGCCACCGGGAAAGGATGTGACACAGGAGGCTGCCTGATCCGGACCTGCACTGGCAGAGCCTGAGCGTACCACTGTACCGCTACCTGTGCCGGTGCACCCTGTAGGAGAGGTGTAGGTGACTGTGTAGGTGGTGGTGGTAGCAGGATTTACCGAGATAGCGGCTGTCGTAGCGCTATTGCTCCACTGGTAGGTGCCCCCCGGCACAGATGGCGTAGCGGTCAGAGAGACGCTGCCACTGCATGCAGTGTCATTGGGAACAGTGACAGCAGGACTGGGCGTGATAAGTATAGACTTGCTGGTGGTAGATGTGCATCCGGTGGCTGTAGAGTCTTTGAGTGTGATGAAATAAGTGCCGGGTGCCGTATAATTGTGCGCAGGTGGTGAGGCCAGCAAGGAGGTCGTATTATCTCCAAAATTCCACAGCTGCCAGTTGGCCCCGGCGCTGTTGTTGGTCACAGTGACTGTGCCTGTATTGCCGCAGATCGTATCAGGGGATACCGTAAAGCTATTGATCGGAGCCATCTGAAATGTACTACCGGTGAAATCAAAGTCCCAGCCCGTAGCAGAAGGTGCGGAGTAGTTATTGATAAAAATGGCATAGGTATGCCCGGCTGTCACTGTCTGAGAGGGGCAAAATTCTTTATTAGGATTGAGCGTGGCATTATTCACCGGACAGTTTGTAGTAGAGGTGGGAGACATGCCTATCGGATCGGAGAAGCTGCCGGCATAATTGTAATTGCACGTGAGCTGCGCTGTGAGCCTGTCGGCATTGGTAGGGCAGCCACTGGCCAGATCGTACAGCGCCCAGTCGAGCTCTATGCCCGCCCCTGTAGGATCGCAGGTAAATGCCAGCTGCCCCCCGACACCCACCGTAAACTGGTACCACACACCGGCAGTAGGATTGGAGCGAAAGCAGTCCGGCCTGAAGCCACTGCCGCCCGTAGGTACTGATGCGAGCGAGAATGGCGACATGCTGCATATCCTGGTAGCCGTGGCGCAGGTACTGCCGGGAGAGGCAGGAGGCTCTGTACTATTCACGCATATGTCAAATGTGCCGGCTGTACCAAAAGAGCTCACCTCTACATAAAAAGTGGTGCCCGCAGGCAGTGCACCTATGGCAAAGGCAGCATTGCTGCCGGTAGCTATATTGCAGTAGCCGCCGCCGGCACCGGCATAGTTACTACAGTTGGTGGTAGTATAGATCGCTACACCCATCTGAGTAGCAGGCGTGGAGCCGCCGGGCGTGACCGTGACGGTGGTATATGACCCGGTAGATACAAATGTATACCATACATCATTGGTCCATACATTCTGGCCACAGGCCCCGCTGGTCCAGGTCAGGCTGGTAGCGCCGATAGTGGTGCCGGCTACGCAGGCCTGGCCCGAGACGGGGATGGATATAGGCTGCGCATTTGTACAATCGTCATTGGCCGGCTGGGCCAGCATAGATAGCGGAACGAATAGGGATAGGACAAGCCATAGGGGGAGTAGCTTTTTGATCATGCGTTTCAGGGTGGCGGCTTCGGACCGCATTTATGATTTGAAGGTTAAGATAGTTTTAAAAATAAAGATCTATGAGCCGGGCCTGCATCCTATGCACACTTCATCCACATTGCTCTACTGAGAGTCGCACCACAGGGCGCTACGGTTGCAAAGCATTCAATGAATGCACATTTCCTCATGACCAAAACGGATGTATGCTAAATATACAGATAGCGCTGCAGAAAGGAAAGGCGGAGTGGAGAAAAGTGAAATAATATTTTAATTCACATATTAAAAAAACGTAAATCAAATATTATAGAGTACGACTCTCTATCCCTTGATGGTAAGGACAGTACCGGACTTTGTCACGGTATAGGTAGGCAGACTGGATGGCGGTGGGCCGCTGAGGCGGGTGCCGTCACTGCTAAACCTGCCGCCGTGGCAGCCGCAGTCAAAGCCGCTGCCGGTGTAGCTGACTATACAGCCCTCATGAGTGCATACCATGGAGATCGCCTTGTATCCCGATCCGGTATTGATCACAAAAACATTGTTGCTGATCACGTAGCCGCCGGGATTGGCCAGAGCGGCATTGGAGGAGTTGCTCAGATCTAGTGTAAAATCTACTGCCTGTGGTGTGTACTTCTGGCAACTTTGAAGTGATAGCGCTGCGCCGATGCCGCATAGCGCACAGGCAGTGACAACAAATTCTTTTCTGTCCATTGAGATATTTTTTTGAGCGACAGCCGTACAATAGGCTGTCAATACGGAAGTTAGGACAATGTCTAAACATAGAACGTTAAAAGGTGGGGTGCCGGTGTTATTTAAGCTTTTGTTACTTTCTGCTACTCTGGCAGTTCTATCATCTCAGATGAGAAAGATCATATTATTACTGCTGCTGCTGCGCTTATCGTCTGGTATATATGCTGCACCGGTAGATACCCTCACACCCGCTCAGCTGGCCAGTACCAGCATGACCGTAGAGCAACTGCTGGGAGTGCCACCGGTCTATACCGTGGTCAGCTGCAGTATGCTGATGAGCAGCAAAGACAAAGGTGTTTTCTTGTTTTTTTATTGTCGGGATGCCAGGGGGGGCTGTGCTACTATCAATGCCGAAACATTTCCCATGCGCTGGTCTGCAGATCTGCAAAAATGGCTGCTCGGGGGGTATAACTTTATCATAGCTGATATAGATATGCAGCGAGGTGCCCGGGTCATGCACTGGCAGCAGAAGAGTTTTGCAGCCAGGCGGTGATGCGGTGGTTTCACCTCTTGCCTGCAGATGCGTACATTAGCTGTGTCTTTTATGAAAGCATTCCTCGCTATACTCTTCTCTTTGCCCCTGGTGCTCACCGCGCAGCCGTCCCTGCCATCAGATTCTGTGATACTGCACGATCAGTGGACAGCAGCGGCTCACTTTGACACAGGCAAGGCACTCGTGGCGCGGGGCCTTTTGGCAGAAGCGACTATACACTTCAATACGGCTATCGCACTGGATAGCTCCGATGCACTATACTACAATGCACGGGCGAGTGTCAAAGGACTGGTCAAAAACTATTCAGCTTCCCTGCCAGACTATGACAAGGCCATAGCACTGGATAGTACTTTGATAAAGGCGTATTTTAACCGAGGCTCTGCGCGATATTTTCTCAAAGACTTTGCAGGGTGTATAGATGACCTGAGCCGGGTGATCAAAGATACCCCCAAAGACGCAGAGGCCTATCACGACCGGGGCTGCGCATGGATGGGACTAAATGAATACAAGAGAGCCATCAAAGATTTTGACCTGGCCATAGAGCTAAATCCTACCTATGCACGTGCCTATAGCAACAGGGGACAGGCACACACCTACAACGGGGATGATCTCAAAGCCACCTTGGATTATGACCGGGGTATCTCGCTGGATCCCGGCCATGCTTTCGGCTACCTGAGCCGGGGCTGGAGCAGGGCGTACAATAAGCGATTTGCTGCAGCTATAAAAGACTACGACCGCGCTGTGGACCTAGATCCTCAAAACGCACGCAGCTACTACCTGCGCGCGCTGGTAGAGCAGGCGCTGGACCATACAGCTGCGGCCTGCGAGGATCTGCACAAAGCTGCTACACTGGGCGATCAAGGTGCCTATGAAAAGATAGAACAATACTGCCCGCCACAGTCCAGCCGCTAGGGCTGTATGCCCTGTGGAGGTGGAGATGGCGGTATATCTCTGGTAGGTGGCTGAGGAGGGTCTTTGGGTACCTCCGGATTTGGTTTGGCCGGCACTACATCCGGGTTCTCTATTTCGGGTTTGTCCGGCACCTGTATCTCCGGTTTCTTTTCTTCATTACCTTTTTCGGGCTGATTCTTTTCCTTATCGTCATTCATGGCTGGATGATTTATGCATGAATGGATACAAAACCCGTACTACGATTTTGGGGTTTCTATTGCCCGCATGGCAGCTCATCATGACAGTGTGATCGGCAGCACCTGCTGCAGCTTTTGCTCAAAGGCAGTCCGCACTGCTATGAAATCAAGCTCTCTGCCCAGCTCCCGCTGCATAGAGGTCACGGCCTTGTCCGGCAGGCCACAGGGCACGATATAGTTGAAATACCTGAGGTCTGTATTGATATTGAGCGCTATGCCGTGCATAGTGCAGCCGCGGCTGATCTTGAGGCCCACCGCACATATTTTACGCGGAGCGGTAGCGGCATCCAGCCAGATGCCCGGGGCACCATCCAGCCGGGTAGCAGTGAGGCCATAATCTGCCAGCAGGAATATAATGGTATCCTCCAGTGCAGCTACGAATGCTGCAGGACCCAGACCCAGGCTATCGAGGTCAAATATGGGATACACTACCAGCTGGCCGGGGCCATGATAGGTGATATCGCCCCCGCGGCTGATCTGATGAAAGGCTGCACCTACGGCCTCGGGGCGGAAGAGCATATTAGCCGGGTCACCGGATTTGCCCAGTGTATAGGTGGGCGGATGCTCACAGAGAATCAGCGTGTTTTGTGTAGCGCCGCCTGATGCCTTTGCCACCAGATTGGCTTCATACAGCTGCTCCTGCAGGGCTAGTGTGTCGGCGTAAACCTCTCCCGCGTGTCTAATGTTTCTTTCAACCTGAGCTCGAGGTCGCGCAGATAAGGCAGGTATCGTATGTTCGGATTTCTCAGCCACCAGTATATAGGACTTTCACTGCTTACAATGTTTTTGTCTTTATTCAGCCGCTTGCAATAATACTCAATAAAATGCTCGTTGTACCTGTCAGCCGCCTCAGAGATGGCCGTGCTCCACGGGCGGGGCTTCTGCCGGCCTGCGGGTATGATGCCTATGCGCACGTGGTCATAGATCAGCATGAGGTAGCGTGCCAGCGCATTTTTGTAGTCAGAGCGGATCATCTCACGGCTCGTAGCAAAGGTGTGCAGACAGGCCGATATGCTATCAGCCAGGTCTGATGGTATGGATACGGGCTGCAGGATATCAGTAGACATTTCCTGGTCTCCCCATACTTTGGCAGCAAATGGCAACGGATCCTGCAGCTGCTGCAGATCGCTGCCCTTGGTGACCAGATAGGTGCCCGCCAGTGGCGTATTGCCGGATAAGGTTGTATTGCCTTTGCCGGGGATATTGTCCAGCATCTGGCCATAGTCTACCAGATAGAAAGTATCGTGGGCCATCCGTATCACCGTATCGCGCTGCAGGTCCCAGGTGAGCGCCACCAGACTGTCACGCATCAGCTGGCTGGTATGCTGCGACTCCATAAAGTAGACCGGCGCAAAAGAATAGCGCGTGATGAAAGCGTAGCACAGAAACATATTGACCACATGGTTGCGCGCCTCTACCTGATCTGCAGTGGTGGTATAGCCCTGACTGCGCAGTGCGCGCAGGCGCTCCAGGTCAGTATGCAGCCGCACTATGATGCCACGGGCGCGAATATCATTGATCTGAAACCGGGCGCGGGCCAGGTCTGAGGGGGAAACTTTCTGATCATCTGCAGCCTGCGAAAAACCGGATAGAGCAAGACCAAAACAAAGCGACAATATACAAAGGCGGATATTCATATCAACTAGTTAAACGTGAACATAGTATATCTATTTCACTCAGAATGGGGTGGCGCGTACATCTGACCCTTTTATGACAATTTAAGTTCCTTGGCTATCTCCTTTGGCACAAATTTGCCTACGCGGCCGTTGCCACGGATGATCTCGCGCACGATGGTAGATGAGACTGACGAGAGTTCCGGCTTAGCCAATATAAGGATGGTCTCGATATTGGGGAACATCGCATTGTTCAAATGCGCGATGGTCTTCTCATAGTCAAAGTCTGATGCGGAGCGGATACCGCGCACGATGTAGTCTGCTCCGCGTTCATTGCAGAAATTGACCGTCAGGCCTTCGTAGCTCTCCACGCTGATCTTAGGCTCATCCTGAAAGACCCTGCTGATCCACTCCATGCGCTTCTCCAGCGGGTAGAGTGACTGCTTTTGGGAGTTGGTACCTATGGCTATTATAATGTGGTCAAAGAGCGGCAGCGCCCTCTTGACGATATCTACATGGCCGGTGGTGATAGGATCAAAGGAGCCGGGGAAGATGGCGATCTTTTTCATGAAAATGATTGTAGCGGTAAAACTAACAAAAGACTAATACTAGAGTAATCCTCTTCGGTATACATCTTCAACGCGTTCTTTTATCAAGCTAATGAGTACTGGCTGCATATAATCATACTCATCAGGTATATACAGGCATACGATCTTTTTTCTTTGATAAATATCAGGGAAATGTTGTCTGATGAAATTCCTGTGATGTTTTTCCATGACCACTATGGTATCGGCCCACTCTAGGAGTTCACGCGAAATCATTTGCCTCGCGTCAGGTGCAGTGCCTGCAGATGAAACTTCAAACCTATCATCACCATTGTAGATCATTTGCGCCGTAGCGCTACGCATTCTATTAATAGTGCATACAAAGAGTAATTTCTTTTTCATCTGGTTCATACTATACTCTCAATACTCCAGCTTCATATAACCCTTGATCACCGGATCAAGTATTGAGTCGCGGCCATCAGGATTGGGTGTCAATATGATGTAGTAATCATCTATGCTCTGTTGCACATCCAGATGGTCATCTATGTCTACACCTAGTTTCAGCCGGTCGTCTACATGCGGTCGTGCATCTGCCTCAAAGTCTCTGTCCATCTCTGTAGCAAAAGGATCGGCCAGTGCCCGCCGCTTGAGGTCATTGGGGGAGTCTAGTACGAGCAGGATAGATTTATGGTATTCCTGGAATACACCGTGTTTATAGCCGCCCAGATTCACATAGTATAGCTTGCGGCCATTGTTGTTCTTTGCTGCATCGCGGTCGCGTACTACGGATATGGCATAGCCATCTGCCTGGGTGATCTCCGCATAACAGTCTATATGTACCAGCACAGACTTAGGCAGAGGTATGGAGGAACGCAGCTCTGCGAGAAACGAAGGGTCGTTTAGATCTCTGCCCACGCGGAAGACCACATCATGCTGCTCCGTATTAAACCCCTTAGGCCGGTAGCCTATCAGGATCATGTATAGCTTGAGGTCGGATACCATTAGTCTTCTGATTTTTCTTTGCCTGCATTGGTAAAGATGGCAAACGTGGTGGTGCCATACGTCTTGCTCTTCACATAGTGCGGGTGCTTCTCAAAGTTGTGATCAGGGTTGTGCTCCAGGATAAACCACCCCTCGCCATCTATCAGGTCATAGCTGAATAGTATATCTGGTATATCGCCCAGATTGGGCAGCGGATATGGCGGCCCGGCAAAGATTACGTCGTATTTCTCCCGGCAGCTCTCCATATATTTGAAGACATCCATCTGCATCACTTTGATGCCGGTGAAGCCAAACTCCTGCGCTGTCTTCTTGATAAAATTAGCGCACTTAGGAAATATCTCTACCGTAGTGATATCCGTAGTGCCGCGAGACGAAAACTCATAACTGATGCTCCCCGTACCGCCAAAGAGGTCCAGTACCTTGATATTATCAAAGTTGAAGCTGTTGTTGATCATATTAAACAGGCCTTCCTTGGCCATATCGGTGGTAGGTCGCGTAGGTATATTGGATGGCGGGTGAAACTGCCGCGCTTTGTATTCTCCTCCTATGATGCGCATGGATTACAGATTGTATAATGGATAGTTGAAGTGCATGGGGTAGCCCTCAAAGGCTGCACTGAAAGTACGGTCTGCGGGTTCTTTGGCAAAAGTGACCGAGCGAAAATACCGGGTCGTCATATCGTATAGCTGTGAGTCTTGGCTCACCTCGCCCATGAGTACAGCACGTGTCTCAGCGCGGTTGATATTCATCTCATCTGCTACCAGCAGCACAAAGTAGATATAGTCTTGCGTAGAGCGGTACTCATACTGATTGTAGATGCGTAGCGCACCGGATCCGTCAAAGTACAGCACCTCCATACGACCTGCACTGATATTGATGAATAAGTTTTGCGACTCTGTCTGCCCTGTGCGGCGCAGCGTCTCTATCAGCACCGCGCCCGAGTGGTAGTGCAGTGCAGCAGGATATTTGCTGCGGAGCAGCTGAGCGATAGCTTCATTTTTTTCAAAAAGGAAACGTGCCTCACCTCCCATAATATCATTCACGCCAGTAGTATCATCTGTTTCTTCCTCTTCATAAAATACCGTAGGTACGATCTCAAAATCTCCCGACCATAAGATATAAACGAGCGAAAAACTCTTGCTCAGAAAGGTGTCCTTATCCAGAATGATCTCCAGCTGTTCTTTTAGTTCGGCATCTGAGGAGACAGACTGTAGCGCATACTCACCATAGTACACGGCAGTCTGGCCCTGCGCTATAAAATAGCGGATATATCGCTGGTCTATGCTGAGTTTCAGGTGCTCAGTACCATCTCCGCGTACATCTGCCGGGTCGCCTATTGCGTTGAAAAAGTTTCTGGTATGTGTGGCCGTACTCACGGGGCAAATATAGGAAATCGGGTGTGAGGTGGCAGGTGTTTATTGGCAGGGAATGCAAATGGCAAATCACATCATAGCTTGCTTACTGGATTTTGTATTCCCGCCACCCGCGACCTTGCACCCGCCACCCAAAAAATCACTACGTTTGCCGGCATGACACCACGTAGCCCAAACTGGAAGGAATACCTCCAGCTCAAGATAGACCGCAATAAATTCTGCGCCGCAGTGGGGTTGCATTTCACCAATCTGCAGCCCGGCCTCATAGAGGCAGAGCTACAGATGAAAGAGATGCTGGAGCAGCAGAATGGCTACCTGCATGGAGGTGTGACCTCTGCCGTGTGCGATATGGTGGCAGGCTATGCGGCCTACTCTATGGTAGAGGAGGGGCAGCAGGTCTTCACGGTGGAGTGCAAGGTGTCATATTACAATCCCGGTATTTCAGACCGCTTTTATGCTACGGGCTGGGTGGAGAAGGCAGGTAAGAGATTTCACTTTTGCGAGAGCGAGATATACTATATGAAGGGCGACGAGAAAGTGACGGTAGCTAAAAGCACTACCACCATGGCAGTGATCGAGGCTGGTGTGATCCGCGACAAACATGATAAATAGACATTGCCTCAGCAGTTGTCCAATATTTCCGGTCGCTTCATCGTTTCCATAATTGGTACAGTATTAGTACGCAGATATTGAAATACTTAAGCTATGTTAGCTATGTGAACGAATGATGGTGCATGTCCCAGCTGAAAGCTACATACCGTGAGATCTGGCATATAGCCTACCCCCTGATACTAGGCAATCTGGTCTATACCCTGATCGGTATCTGTGATACGGCCTTTATGGGCAAGATACCTGACCTTCACCTCGCTCAGGTGGCACAGGCAGCTATAGGGCCCAGCAGTATTTTCTACTCCGTACTTTTTATGATCGGCTTTGCCTATACGCGGGGCACGCAGATCCTCATAGCGCGAAAGATGGGAGAGGGTAAGCCCAGGGAGGTAGGAGAGATAGCGGACAACGCCATCGCGGTCATGCTGGTCTCTTCGCTCATCCTCTTTATACTGGTGCAGTTATTTGCTACCCACATGCTGCACTGGATGATGCAGGATGAGGAGGTAGTGGCAGCCAGTGAGACCTTCCTGCGCTATCGTATATGGGGGGTGATGGCCAGTTTTACCAGTTGCGTCTTTATTTCTTTTTACTCCGGTATCGGGCGTACCCGTATCCTCACCGCCTCCATAGGCCTGATGGTAGTGATCAATATTATCCTGAACTATCTGCTGGTCTATGGCAAACTGGGCCTGCCGGCCATGGGGATCGGTGGCTCCGGACTGGCATCGTCTATAGCCGAGTGGCTGTCAGTGGTGATACTGGTGATCGGCGTTTTCTTTCGCCACAGGCGGCGGGATTTCAACCTGTTTAATATCCGACGGCTGCACTTCCCGCTCATAGGCAATATGACCAAAGTGGCAGTGCCGCTCGTGATCCAATCTGCTATAGCCAATGGTGCCTGGTTTGTACTCTTCACCTTTATAGAGAAAATGGGGCAGGACAAACTAGCCATCTCCAGTATTCTGCGTCAGTTGATCATCTTCGTAGGCGTACCGGTCTGGGCGCTGGGCTCTGTGACCAATACGGTAGTGAGCAACCTATCGGCGCAAAATGATCTCGACGAGATCAAAGTGGCCATTCATCGTATCAGCATTATCAGCATCGGTCTGGTGACTGCCCAGTGCCTGCTGCTGGCCCTCATGCCGCGGGATATCCTCTATATCTTTACCAATAGCAAAGAACTGATAGAGCAGTCTGTGCCTATCCTCTGGATCGTAATAGTAGCCTTGCTCATGATGTCTTTTACGGTCATATTCTTCAACGGTGTGGTATCAGTAGGGGAGACCACGCACGAGGCGCTGTACATAGAGATACTGGCGGTGATCGTGTACTTTGGTTACTTCTATGGCCTGTTCCATATTAATAATATCTCGCTCTCCTACATCTGGACAGCAGAGTGGGTCTACTGGCTGGTCATGCTGGCTGGCAGCCTCTTTATGCTGAAGCACAAAAAGGTGCATTTGTTTTAGTTTATGAAAGAACTTCGCGTTTTCAGAGAGGGCGTATCTCAGCTGCGCTGGATAGAAGCAGTAGCAGGCTTTACGCGTGGCTGGGTATGGCGTGCAGATTTTGCACGGTGGGCTGACGCAGGATACTTGCCGCAGGATGAGGACGATGAGGTGCTTTTGTATAATCTATCTGAGGTCCCTTTGGATGAGTTTGGCGCGGGCCTCACTTCGCTGGTCCTTAAATATGACGGTATAAGAATGAGTAAGTGGGATCTGGAGCCTAGGCTTTCGGCAGCATACCGTGGGGAATATGTCACCGTGCCACTCAGTGCCTGGGATGTGTGGCAGCTTGAGTTTATCCTGCCCGTTATGAACACCTACGTCTATAAGGATTTTCGTACGCAGCTAGAGGAATTGGACAAAGTGTATTGGCTTAATAACGATATTTTTAAAAATGAGGTTATACAGAGATGTCAGCCTTATGCAGGTCTCTGGATGCCTACGCGAGAGCAGATAGACTCTATTATTCAGGAGCTACGCGATCGGGTGGCTGCTAGTAGGTATCCCTTGGCTATTAAATAACCCTTGCAGCATTTCACAGACAGTTGTGTATTACTTCGTAGTACTAATCCGCCACTCAGAAAGCCGAATTAATAATTTCACATCAGCATAATCAGACCTACAGTGGCCGAAGTCATCATCAGATACAATCACGTAGACATCCATCAGAGCTCGGGCCTCATCCTCAGTGATGTGACCTTTGAGATCGAGAAGGGAGAGTTTGTGTACCTGATAGGCAGGACCGGCACAGGCAAAACGAGCCTGCTCAAAACACTATATGCCGATGTACCCGTCAAAACCGGCGAGGCTACTATCTGTGGCTTTGATATGACCAATATCAGGAAACGGGATATACCTCTGCTCCGCAGAAAACTGGGCATAGTATTTCAGGACTTCCAGCTACTGAATGACCGGACTGTAGCGCAAAATCTGGAATTTGTGCTGCGAGCTACCGGATGGGAAAATAAGGATACGATAGGCGCCCGTATCGCGGAGGTAATGACAGAGGTCGGTGTGCCGGACAAGGGTGGCAAAATGCCATACCAACTATCCGGAGGTGAGCAGCAGCGGGTGGTCATAGCCCGTGCACTCATGAATAACCCTCCTGTGATCATAGCAGACGAGCCAACTGCAAACCTCGATCCCGAGACGGCAGCTGATATCATGAATCTCCTGATCCGTATCAATCGCGAGCATGACACGGCCATCCTTATGGCCACGCACAACTATCAGGTGATAGAGCGCTACCCTGCCAAGATATTTAACTGCCAGAACGGGACGATAGTAGTAGAGAAGGGTATTGTGCTGAAGTGATCCTTTTATTTTTCTGATCAAATCATAGTGGTACCTGCGCGACCAGTGCGAGTCGGTGCACGACGCTGTGAGGTAATAGCAGTGTACCGGGCGATAGCACAGCATTGGCACCTATGCGCACAAAGTCCCCGATCACAGCACCAAATTTTGTGACGCCTGTAGCGTAAATTTCATGGCGATACTTTACCGAGATTCCTTTGTCCGCACGCTCATTGTAATGGTTTGCTATCACAGCACCCGCCTCTATATTGACATCTGAGCAGACGATGCTATCTCCTATATAGTTGAAATGTGCGGCTGTACTGCGCGCCAAAATGATAGAGGCTTTTATCTCACAGCCGGGGCCGATGGTCACTCTTTCCCCTAGCCAGACACCGCTGCGCAGGTAGGCGTGGGCTGCGATGAAGCAGTGAGGACCTATGATCGCAGGACCCTTGATCACCGCTCCATGCTCGATCTTAGCTGTATGGTGAATGGCTACATTATCTTGCTGCTGATAGTCCTGTCCGAGTGAAGGGAGCTGACTATCTATCCATGTGCTAAGCCCGGCAGTAATATCCCAGGGAGCATCTCCTGCTGGTAAATCAACGGGCCAACCAGCTGTGAAATCTGATATCGTGAATGGTAAACTCATAGCTGCTGCAAGGTAGGAATACTTTACCGGCAGGTTTATTTTTTATCATATTTGTATACCACCTTCCGGTAAACCTTCCCCGAGTATGATCAGAGCATTGATCCTTTCTATTTTGGCCCTGAGTGCTGCGGTGCTCAAAGCGCAGCCTCAGTATCCTGACCATATCTATCCTGATACGGCCTATGCTCCTTTCTACTATGGGGTGGCATCAGGAGATCCGCTACAGGATCGTATCATTATCTGGACAAAGGTCTACATGCCGGATTCTATTCAGAGCCCGTCGCCGGTGAAATGGCAGCTGGCCACGGATAGCTTCTTTCAAAATGTGGTGACGGATGGGCTGGCCACTCCCATGCGGGAGCACGACTATACGATCAAAGTAGATGTCCCAGGGCTGATGGCGGGGACTGATTATTTCTATCGTTTTCAGACTGCGGATCGTCACGTATCACAGACAGGCAGGTGCAAAACGCTACCGGGTGACAGCGTGCAGCATGTCAAGTTTGCGGTGGTGTCTTGTGCGAGTGTCTGGTCTGGCTATTTCAACGCCTATCGCCGCATAGCAGAGCGCAGCGATATAGACTTTGTCGTGCATCTGGGAGACTATGTCTATGACTTTGCTGATGAAGAGGAGCTGCGACGCATGCCTGCTGTCTATCCGGTAGATCCCTCTACGCTGGCACAGTGGCGCGAGCGGCATACCTACTACCTGCTGGACCCGGACCTCCGCGCTGCGCGGCAAAACAAAACCTGGATAGCCGAATGGGATAATCACGATACCGACATCAATGGTGGCGATGTGCAGGAGGCC
The DNA here is from genome assembly GCA_018267365.1 of Bacteroidota bacterium. Lineage (GTDB taxonomy): Bacteria > Bacteroidota > Bacteroidia > Chitinophagales > LD1 > UBA1941. The sequence continues at coordinate 14,938 of JAFDYQ010000014.1, forward strand.
ATCCGGGCGTTTTATGAGTATCTGCCCATCCGCGTACCTGATGAGGCTCATCCCGAGCGTATATACAGGCAGTTTCGCTTTGGCCGGCTGGCAGATCTGGACATGATAGATATGCATCTCTTTCGCGGCAAAGAACAATACGCACCGGGCAAAGGCAGTGTACTAGGGCTGCAGCAGGATGCCTGGCTCAAGGATAAACTTCTGACCTCGCCTGCCACCTGGCACCTGATAGGCAATCAGGAGATGATGGGTAGCTGGCTCAGTGAGGGACTGCCGAAGGCTTTTCACGCGCCCGGCAATGGGCACGTCTTTGATCCGGGCAACTGGGATGGCTATCCCGGGGATCGCATGAGGTTATACAATTTTATAGATAGCAATCATATCAGCAATGTAGTCGTGCTCACAGGTGATGCACACATGACCTTTGTGATAGACCTGGCCCGCGAGCCGAAGAATAAACAGAGCTATGATCGCCGCACCGGTGAGGGCGCAGTGGGAGTGGAGTTTCTGGGGCCGAGTATCACTCGCGGCAATATGAGTGACCGCAAGGTAGTTCCTAAAGGCAGCATCCCTCTCGTACAGAGCATCAGCAAAAGCATCAATCCGCACCATCGCTGGGTCAACTTTGCCAAACATGGCTACTTCACTCTGGATGTGACGTATGACAGGTGTGTGGCAGAGGTCTGGTACTCGCCGATCAAGGTGCACACAGATCAGGAGAAGTTTGGTAAAGGTTTCACCGTACTCAATGGCGTGAGCCACTGGGAGCGCGCAAAGAATGGCAACGTGAAAAGATCTACCTACCCCGGGGTAAAGAAATAAGCTTATCTGGTTATCACCAGTTTGGCAGTCCTGCTTTGACCGCTCTGGGTCACATGTATATAGTAGCAGCCTGCTGCTACACTGCTCAGGTCATACTGCCTGCGGCGCTCAGTGATATTACTATCAGAAAGTATCAGGTGGCCCACAGCATCTGATATCTCTATACTGCGGCTGGTACCATCAGTCCATGTGATAGCAAAAGATCCGCTGCTAGGATTGGGATATACATTCATGCCGGATATAGCTGCGATATCGGCCACACCATCTGCTACCACGGCTACCACGGCAGAGGTACTGCGGCAGCCGCTGCTGTCTATAGTAGCCACCTGATACGAGCCGCTGCCAGATACCGGGACCACCGGGCCTGTAGCGCCTGCTATGATCGTACCATCATAGTACCACTGGTAAAACTGTGCGGTAGCGGCGGTAGATAGTGTATCGCCATACTGTGTGATAGTAGTTTGCTCAGGGCTATTGGCCACCAGCAGGTGGGGGGCGGTGCCGGCAGAGCAGCCGTAGGCGTCAGTCACAGTCACGCTATAGCTACCCCCGGCGGATACCTGCAGTGCAGGCGTGGTAGCGCCGGTAGACCAGACATAGCTGACTCCGGCAGGCTGGGCCGTCAGCGTCACTGTATCTCCGGCACACAGTATAGAGCTGCCGCTCACAGCTACAGCAGGATTGGCCAGTACGGTCATGGTGATAGCCGCACTGGTATCGCGTTTGGGTGTAGCGCAGGTCGCATTGCTGGTCAGTACGCACCAGACCACCTCGCCATCATGCAGCAGGGTGCCGATATAGGTGGCGGTATTGCTCACATTTACCCCGTTTCGTTTCCACTGGTATTGCGGGTTGCTGCCGCCATTGACAGATTGTGCGTAGAATGTCACCTGGGTATTCATACAGATCGTGTCACCCATATCTGAGCTGATGGTCACATCGGGCTGCACAGGGGGGAGGATCACCATGGTATCACCGCCAGATACGGCAGTGCAGCCCGCAGCATTGGTCACGGTCACATTATATGGACCCGCTACGTGGGCATAGATGATACGTGCGGTATCGCCATTGCTCCAGAGGTAGGTATCTCCCGCAGGCGCAGTGAGCCGTACACTATCGCCGGGGCAGCGGTGCAGTGATCCCTGCACGGTGACAGTAGCCGATGGGAGCGGAGACACCGTCAGGGTAGCAGTAGTATCTGCGCAGGTGGCCGTGGCTACTACTGCATGATAGGAGCCTGCTACAGTGGGCACATAGGTACTGTCAGTACCCGTACTCACTACGGTCGTATCACTATACCATGTGATCTGCACTACAGAGTCTATACCTGTCAGGTTCAGCGTATCGGTGCCGGCACAGTTGCTGCCTGTATGGCTGAGTGTCAGGTTAGGGTTGCACTGGGCCGCTGCAGGCGCGATAGCTGATAGCAATAGTACCACTATGGCTATGAGGCGGATAGATGATATGCGGACCAGGGCTGAGACAGGAGTTTGAGTCATTATGATGTTATCGTTATGGAAACTTAAAACAACGGTGTGCTAAAATAGAATTTTTTGCAAGGCGTACAGGCTGTATCTTTGCCACAATAGTTAAAACATTCTGCAAAGACCAAAACCAATTTTTATGAAGAAACTATCAGTGATCCTTTCTGCGCTGGTCATGAGCACCGCTGCAATGGCCCAGGGCACCTATCTGGAGTTTAAAATGAGCTCTGCTGAGGGTATGGGCGGTACGATGAAAACCTATACACAGGACGGCAATGTACGCACGGAGATGAATATGGTCATGCCGGCCATGCCCGGTGGTGCACTGAGACGCACAGCTTTGATACTGAAGAGTGACCCCAAGACCTCCTACCTGCTCAATGACGAGCAAAAAACATATACGGTCAATACCATGGGTGACAAAGAGCCATCTATGGCGGATCATACAGACTATGAGGTGACCGTGATAGGCAAGGAGAAAGTCAATGGCTATGAGGCTGCCCATGTACGGGTGAAAGCCAAAGGATCTCAGCTGGAGGAGGACCTCTGGACCAGCCCCGGCGTACTCTCCTATGACAAGTACAAAGCATCTCTAACCAAATACACCTCTGCCAATATGTACAAAGCACTGGCTGCCAAAGGTGCTGATGGGTTTCCGGTGCGGATAGTAGCCGGGGAGCATGGACGCAATATGCAGATGGATCTGGTGAAGGCTGAGACACGCAGCAATCCGGCCTCACTATTCAGCCTGGCCGGCTATACCCAAACGGAAGGAGGCTATACCGGCTCTATGCGTGAGGGCGCTCAGAATGCGGTCAACGCCATACAGAATATGACACCTGAGCAGCGGCAGCAGTGGATAGACAGTATCCGCAGGGCTCACGGCCGCTAAAAAAAAGGTCCTCGCTTTCGCTAAAGGACCTTTTTAAATACAAAACCTCAAACCCTGTCTTTGGCAGCTAGTGCCTTATCTTGCAGCGGCGCGGGCCGCCATTTTATTATCTCTGTGCGTATACCGGCTGGCTGTAGTCGCGTGCCGCTATAGGGGCCGCCGCCGTTTTCTCACCTACACGGGCAGGTGTGTTGGTCTTGATCACATAGTTAAAGAACTCTACCTTCTGCTCCAGGCGCTCATGCTCCGTGACCAGTGTGCCGAAAGTCTTGGTGCCATAGCGGGCTACGGTCTCGTCTGTCACAGGCACATCCAGCGCCAGCAGGAAGCTCAGCTCCACCTTGGTCACCTCGCAAAAGCGGAGCAGCGTATCTACACGGGGGCTGCCATTGCCCTGCTCCAGAAAGCTATATGCCTGCTGGGTGATCTTCATTGATTCTGCTACTGCGGCTTGCTTCCAGCCTCTTACTTCCCTTACCTTTCTCATGCGTGATGCGATAGACATAACTGTATGTTTTAATTGCTTGTTATTAGTATTTGCAGGAGTAAGGGCTAAACACATGCCTTTTTGGCACGGAGCGGCTAGGGAGGAGCTTAATGTATTGAAAGTCAATACAGAGTAATTTTTTGGCTATCAAAGTATATATTGTGATTTACAATGAAACCATGCCATTTTGGAAGTGCTCATTTCCATTATGTGAAAATGGCAGGTACAGTTTTTGACCTTTGGGCTGGTAGTAAAAAATATTCCCCACCATAATGATCCCCCCTCTCAAATGAAAAAATACCATTACTCCATTGCCCTCCTGACTATCAGCGCCATTATTACTGTTACCTTTGCCGCGTGCCAGAATAAGGCTATCGGTGATAAAAGGGATATAGAGCAGGTAGATACATCTGCCGTGCTGCCGGTAGACCATGGTACACCTGTACCCGATACCAGTCATATAGGCGGGTATACTGATACTGCTAAAACAAGCGCCATGAAAGATACAGCCAACAAAAAACCGCTCGTACTGGTGATAGATAACCTCGAGTCGCCCTCCGCGCCGGTAGAGATATCCATCTACTCGCCGAGAGATAGATTTCCCACCGCAGATGGACAGATGAAAAAGTACCGATTCAATCCATCTGGCAAGCAACTCACTGTAGAACTCACCGACCTGGACTATGGCCAGTATGCGGTAGCTACCTACCAGGATCTGGATGCAGACGGCCAGATAGGCAAGAATATGATCGGCATACCTACTGATCCCTATGGCTTTTCTAATAACTATAAGCCTAAGATCAAGGCACCTGCGTTTAAAGATTGCGAATTTGCCTACAATGACCAGTCGGCCCCGGTGAGTATCACTATGATCAGAAAGTGAGCAGGCACAAAGGGCCGGTGTACGGTATACGAGGTGCGCAGAGATTGATTAGTTTAGCCGCTGTCAAAAACGCTAACATGAAACACCTGCTCCTGCTCACATTTGTCACACTCAGTCTGCTGTCTGTGGCTGCACAGACCGATACTGCCGGCAGCGCCTCAAAGCCTGCTATAAAACTACAGGAAATAAACTATGGAGATGGCAAGGTGCCGTGCCAAGGCTACATAGCATATGATCCCGCTATCAAGACACCACGCCCGGCCATACTCATACTGCCGGAGTGGTGGGGAGTAAATGAATATCCACGCCAGCGCGCCGTCATGCTGGCCCGGCTGGGGTATGTGGCCATGGTAGTGGACCTCTATGGCCGCGGCAAGGTAGTCACTACGCCCGGAGATGCCGCTGAGGCATCGGAAAACTTCTATAAAGATCCCTCCAAAGCCAAATCCCGTGTCTCTGCTGCCCTGGCGCGGCTGAAAACTTTTCCCGGTGTGGATACAAAGAATATCGGTCTGATAGGATACTGCTTTGGCGGGGCTATGGCACTGGACCTGGCGCGGATGGGAGAGGATTTCAAAGGTGTAGTCAGCTTTCACGGTGGGCTATCAGGTGTGGAGGCTACCAGGGGCAAGGTGAAAAGCAAGATACTGGTCTGCCAGGGCGGGAGTGACAAGTTTGTGACCCCGGCTGATATCAAGGCCTTCCGCAAGAATATGGATACTACGGGAGCCATCTATATCTTCAAAACGTACGAAGGTGCACAGCATGCCTTTACCAACCCTAACGCTACTGAAACAGGCAAAAAGTTTAACCTGCCGATAGCCTACAATGAAAAAGCAGACAAGCAAAGTTGGGAGGAAATGAAAAAGTTCTTTGCAGATGTATTTGCAGATAAGAAATCAGGCAGCGAGAAATCTCAGGGCACAGGCGGCACCAAGGCTGGAGGTAAATAAAGGTATACTGCAATAAAAGAAAGCAAAAGCCATTCGGTAGTGAATGGCTTTTGCTTCTTATAAAGGATCAGTTGAGATACCAGACGCTCCCATTCAGCACAGAGGCAAAGGATACCCACGCAATATACGGCAGGAAACAGTAGACTGCCGCGCGGCTCACGGGCCACGCCGCTATACAAAAAGCGATCATAGACAGGAGTAGTATCAGGATCTCACCCAGCGATATGCCCAGCAGGTGAAACTGAAAAAACAAAAAGCTCCAGATAGTATTGAGCAGGAGCTGCACCGCAAAAATGGTGATAGCCCGCGTGCGCTGCTGAGATGGTGCTGCGCGTATCAGCAGGTACAGAGATACCGCCATCAGTGTATATAGCAGTGTCCATACCGGGCCGAAGAGCCAGTTTGGTGGCTGGAAAGAAGGTTTATGTAGAGAGGCATACCAGGTAGGTATATTGGGGATGGTGGCTATACTGCCCAGCCCGCCAGCTGCCTGGCAGAGCACCAGGCAACCTATGAAGATGCCTGCATTCCTAAACCAGGGTTTAGATTCATGCGTCGTATTGTATGATGATAGAGTACTCATAATAATTGATTTGATATATATCCTATCAACTACTATGCCCCGGGTTTTGTTCGCCTCAGCGGGTCTGCCCTCTGTGGATTTTCCGGGCATATTTGCCCCAAAGTACGGCACCCGGTATAGTGAGACCGAGACTGGCGGGTATCATCAGCACTCCTATGACCCCCGCCACAGTAGTATACTGACCAGCCTGTCCATATTGGTTGTATCGGGTCTGCTTGGGTGCTGTGGCGTAGAGCGCGATGCCGGTGGCCAGTACCCCTATACCTGCTACTGTCAGGCCTATACCGGTGTTTTTCTTCCGTATAAATTTATCAGGTACATGATAGCGGGTACTGTGACCATTGAAGGAGGTGATAGTACCGTCCTCTTTGTCACTGCGTATCACGGAGTGTGGCCGGCCCTGTGTGCGATAGGGTAGCGTATCCTGCGCCTGAAGGGATATACTTGCTATCAGGCTTAGAAATATAAAAAGGAAAAATGCTCTCATGATGGTATATGTGCAAATATACCTATTCCATCAAGGCTATACAATGGGTGCGGAGATCTTGGGCAGGCTAAAGTAGAAGACTGCGCCTTCGTCCACTTTGCCGTTAGCCCAGACTTTACCGTTATGCTTGGATATGATACGGTTTACGATAGCCAGGCCTACTCCCGTGCCTTCAAATTCGCTCCTATTGTGCAGGCGCACAAATACGCCAAAGAGCTTGGCCGCAAACTTCATGTCAAACCCGGCACCATTGTCTTTGACATAGTACACGATGCTGGTATCTGTCTCATAGCAGCCTATCTCTATCTGAGGATTATCTTTTTTGCGGGAGTATTTTACAGCATTGGAGAGGAGATTGGCCCATACATGTTTGATCAGAGATGAGTCGCACACAGCGCCGCGTAGCGGGTGTATATGTATCTGAGTGGCCAGAGCCGGATCTTCGGTGCTCATCTGATTGATAGTGAGCCGTGCTACATAGTCCATATCTACCTCCATCAGGTTTACAGCCTCCTTGTCCAGCCGGGATAGGTTTAGCAGATCGTCTATCAGCGCACTCATATAGCGCGTACTCTCCAGTATGGCATCTATAAACTCGCGGGCATCAGGGTCATGCTCTTTGGCTGTAGACAGCAGGCGGGTGTAGCCATTTATGATCCGGAGCGGGGCGCGCAGGTCATGAGATACGGAGTAGGAAAAAGCCTCCAGCTCTTTATTGCTACGCTCCAGCTGAGCCGTGCGTTCTCGTATCTTTTGCTCCAGAGATTCATTGAGCTTGTGCAGCTCCATTTCCACTGCTTTCTTGTCGCGGTCATCGCGCGCCACGCAGTATATCAGCTGGTCCTCCTCGCTCCAGCGGCCAGACCATGCCAGGCTCACTATACTGCCATCTTTGGCTATGTAGCGGTTTTCAAAGTTGCGACAGTTCAGCCCGTGCATCGCTGCGCGCCTGATAGAGACAGTGCTACTGACATCTTCGGGTACTACAAACTCGGTAGTATACCGCCCCAGCATCTCCTCAGGAGCGTAGCCGAGCATACGCCTGCAGGCAGGACTCACGCTTACAAACCGGCCATCTGCATCTATGGCGCACAGCATATCCATAGAGTGTGCAAAGAGGCGCTGCTCCATGCTCTGAGACCTGTCTGGCAGGGTATCCATAGTACGGGCAGGGTCGGGTCCTATCCACCGCAGCCGCACTCGCTGGTCAGAGGCGGGGTAGGCCTCGATGTGCAGCTGGCCGGTGTCCTCACTTGTCAGGGTCTCCCTGAGAGGGACGGGTATAGTAGCATTCTTCATAAACTATCAAGGGGTTATGGTTTTTTTAATGAGGGATCAGGCGGCAGGGCTCAGATCCCTGATCACAGCGAGACGCTCAGGGTGAGAGGCCAGCAGCTGGTCCAGAAACTGAGCTCCCTGCTCCAGCTTCTGATGCTCAGATATGAATTCAGAGTAGGGGCGGGTGCCGTATTTGCGCAGTGTCTCCTCTGTGATAGGCACATCTGTAGAGAGAAGGTAGTGCAGCTGCACATTCATGACCTCGCAGAATCTCATGAGCGTGTCTATTCGCGGGCTGCCATTGCCCTGCTCCAGAAAGCTGAACGCTTGCTGCGTGATATTCATAGAGGCGGCTACGGCGGCTTGCTTCCAGCCCATCAGTTCCCTCAGTTTCCTCATTCTCGGTGCTACATTGACTGTGATCATCTTTGTTGTTTTTTTGGGGTTAGGTAAAATAATTTTGTTGTGTATAGCGTATTGCTAATCGCGTGCCTCCGTTTGGCACGGTATATAGCCAGATGCCATGAAACCCTTGATATGACTACGTTTCAGGATAAATACAAAATCCATCTTGTGTGCTCCCAACCACCCAAAATACTGCCAAAATGGAAAAGGGGCCTATCGTTTCGGGCGTAATACGATGGTCTGCGAAACAACGCGTACAATAGCCTCTTTGTGTCACACAAGGTTTACTATAATCAGGGTGGTATGAAAAGCTAACACAAGACTAACCGACAGATTATCTTCGCTCACCTCTATAGGCAGATTTGATTAGGTGTTCTGTCGTTATTAGCAGACCTTAGATGGTATTTCTATGACTGTCAGATACAGGAGTGTTCTTACGCAGGTACTCGGAGGTGTAGCCTTTCTGGCTATCCCTATCTTCTTTTCCCCGGAGCTGGGCCGATCCTTTCATTTTCTGACGGTACCGTATTTTCAGCGCGATTTCATGACCTATGCGCTGCTATTGGTATTTTTTTATATCAACTATTATGTACTGGTACCGACGCTATATTTTGAGAAGAAATATATACAGTTTACCGGAGTGCTTATCCTCTGGTACCTCGGGGTAGCCTATCTGCCGGTGATACTCATACCCGCTACTCCGCCGCCGGGGCATTTTCCACATCATCATGGTATGGCCTTTCTGCATCATTTTTCGCAGTTTCTCGTCGTATTGCTTTTCAGCACTATGCTGAAGATCAATAACCGGTGGAAAGAGACAGAGCGCCAAAAGCTGACGGCAGACCTCTCATTCCTCAAGGCGCAGGTCAATCCACATTTCTTTTTCAACTCGCTGAATAGCATCTACTCACTAGCCCTGCAGCGCTCTGACAGGACGGCCCAGGCTGTAGTGAAGCTCTCAGGTATGATGCGCTATGTGATAGTAGACGCGGCTATGGACCACGTCTCTCTGGACAAGGAAATACAGTACATAGAAGACTACGTAGAGATGCAGCGCGTGCGGCTGGGAGAGACCATGTCTATGAGCTACCGGGTAGATATCTCTACGCCGGGGCTGCAGATAGCACCGCTCATCCTCATACCCTTTGTAGAAAATGCCTTCAAGTATGGTGTAAATCCCGAGGAGGACTCTCCCATACGACTGGAGATCAGCACCAGCGGGCGCAATCTGATCATGATACTGGAAAACAGAAAGGTGGTCAGGAGCCTGGGTGAGAACCTACGCGGTGGCGTGGGCATAGTGAATGTGAGAAGCAGGCTGAAGCTACTCTATACGGGCAAACATGATTTGCTCATCAAAGAAGATACCGATAAATTTAGCGTATACCTATCCATCACTTTATGATCAGAGCTATAGCCATAGATGACGAGCCACCTGCGCTGGCAGTGATAGAGGCCTTCTGTGCCCAGACAGATTTTATCACGTTGGAGCGGACCTTTACAAAGCCTGCAGAGGCACAGAAGCACTTGAGCAAGTTTCCGGTAGACCTGATCTTTCTGGATATCCAGATGCCGTCTCTCTCCGGCATTGACTTTTACAAAGGATTGAAGCAGGACCTGATGGTCATATTCACTACCGCGTTTTCAGAATATGCCGTGGAGGGTTTTAACCTCAATGCGATAGACTACCTGCTTAAGCCCTTTACCTATGAGCGTTTTCTGCAGGCTACTCTGAAGGCCAATGAATACTATAACTACCGCAATAACACGGGATCTTCTGTCATGCAGCAGTACCTATTCGTACGCGCAGACTACCGGCTGGTCAAGATCACTGTATCAGATATACTCTATATCGAGGGTCTGGATGATTATATCAAAATATTCATCCAGGACCAGAAAACAGTGGTGGCACGAATGACCATGAAGAGTATCCTGGAGAAGCTGCCTGCCCGGGAGTTCGTACGGGTGCACAGGTCTTATATCATCTCACTGCGCCGCATAGATACTGTACGCAATAAAGTGATCTACACTGCAGATAAGGAGATACCTATAGGTGGCATCTACGAGGATGAGTTTTTCCGGCAGTTCAGGAGATAGTTTATCACTACGCGCCATCCTGTCCCGGCGCAGTGCAGACATCGGCCATGTAGGGACCGGCACTGCAGGATTGCCTCATTTTACTAATGATGAAAGTAGACCCGCTACATCTTAAACAGGTCTCCCCACAGCCGCTGACCGCCGTCTATATAGACCGTTTCACCTGTGATATAGCTGGCCATCGGGCTGGTGAGGTAGAGCGTCAGGTATCCTACCTCCTCTATCGTGCCGAGCCGCCTGGCCGGTATAGATTCTTCTATCCCTTGCAGAAACTCAGGCGGGTAGTTTTCGAGGCCTGTAGACTTGATGATACCGGGTGCCACGGCATTGATCTGGATATTGTAGCGGCTCCACTCTACAGAGAGGCTCATGGTCAGATTTTCCACGCCGGCCCGTGCAGCACCAGTGTGTGTCATAGCGGGGAAGCCGCGATAAATATTAGCTATGATATTGACCACACGGCCGGCCCTGGCGGGTATAAAGAAAGTCTTGGCCATGATCTGGGTCACATACCAGGTGCCATTGAGGTTGTTATTCACTACTGCATTCCAGCCCTTGTAGCTGATATCCTCTGCAGGCGAGGGAAACTGCCCTCCGGCATTATTGATCAGAATGTCGAGGCAGCCTTCTTTCTCTTTTATATCGGCAGCTACTTTTTCTATCTGCTCCGGATCGCGGATATCCATCACCACATAGCGGCACGGCCCGAGCGGGGCGAGCCGCTCCAGCGCCGCCTTGAGTTTCTCCTCTTTGCGCGAGGCGATTATCACCGTCGCGCCCAGTTTTAAATATTGCTCTGCTATGGCATACCCTATGCCGCTGCCGCCACCTGTGACCAGCACCACCTTGTTTTGGAAGAGATCGGATTGAAACATATGATGAAGATAAAATTGATAACGGAAACTTGAAATGGAGATCGCAGTGGCGCAAGAGAAAGTTTCACAATCAGATAAAGCGTCGGTGAGGCAGTGTCTGAGCCTTGTGCACTCACTGTCAGGAAAACTATGATCCGGTAAATCAGCAAATCTCCTACATTTGCCCGTATGATAGTAGTGACAGGCGCAGCAGGCTTCATAGCCGGCAATCTGGTGAGAGCCCTACTGAAGCTGGGCATCACGGATATGCTGCTGGTAGACCGATTCCCGGAGGATCGCTACTCGGCCAAGTACACCAATGTGGAGGACCTGGCAGGACTGGAGCGTATGGATAGGGATGTCTTTCCGGAGTGGTTTACAGAGCATGCCGCTGAGGTGTCTTTTGTCTTTCACCTCGGGGCGCGTACTGATACAGGGGAGTTTGACTTTCGCGTGCTGGACTCGCTAAATCTATCCTACTCCAAGACGCTGTGGGAGATATGCACCGTACATCAGATACCGATGGTCTATGCCAGCAGCGCTGCTACCTATGGCATGGGAGAGAGGGGCTTTGACGATGATGAGGCCATGATACCACTGCTCAAGCCGCTCAATCCCTACGGCCTCTCCAAGCAGCTGTTTGATATGCACGTGCTGGCGGGCGGGCAGCGGCCTCCTGTATGGGCAGGGCTTAAGTTCTTTAACGTCTACGGCCCCTATGAGGGCCACAAGGGGCGCATGGCATCAGTGATCTATCATGCCTACCACCAGATCAGGCAGACAGGGCGGCTGAAGCTTTTTCAGTCTCACGATCCGCACTACAGAGATGGCGAGCAGCTGCGCGATTTCATCTATGTGAAGGACGTGGTAGATATATTGCTTTTCTTTTATCAGAACCGCCCTGCCAATGGTATCTACAATGCCGGCACGGGACACGCCAATACCTTTATAGAGCTGGCGCAGGGCACCTTTGCCGCCATGGGAGTAGAGCCGCATATAGAGTTTATACCCATACCCGCAGATATAAGAGATAAGTACCAATACTTTACAGAAGCGAAAATGGATAAGCTGCGCAATGCCGGCTATGACAGGCCCTTCACCACCATTCAGGATGGCGCTGCGAGGTATGTGAAGTTTCTGTCTGAAGCGTATGTACTGTAGACCGCTCTACACACCTGCGTACCGATATACAAATTTGTTTAGCTGACAGGTCGCTATTCGCTCTCAGGGCATGATCTGCCAATAGCAATCTCTGAGCAGATACATGCGTAAAGTCAAAAATGGCCGCCTTTTTGCGTAACTTAGGTTTGTGCTACAGGTAAACCTCCCAGGCTCAGGCCGCCCATGAAGTGCATTTTGCTTCTCATATCCCTCGCGTACTGCTGTGCGCTCAGCGCGCAGGACTCCGGGCGCGTGCGCGTACGTACCACCATCCGGTTTGACGAGCTGAAAAAGAATCCCAAGATCAAGAAGGCTATCAAGATTTTATCTTTTCTCAATTATTGCGATATCCGGATAGACCGCCCGATAGAAGATGCAAAGGCTTTTGAATGCTACAAAGGGAAAATCATACGCCGTCTGGAGGTGGAGGTAGTGTATCCGTACGGTGTGAGCCTCGACTCCCCCTACTACTATCACCCTACCAAGCTGCAGGCACGGGCCAATAAGCTACAGTTTAGCACACGTGACCAGGTGATCAAAAATGAAGTCCTTTTTAAGGAAGGGGATAAGGTAGATCCTCAGCTATTTGCCGATACGGAGCGAAACCTCTGGGAAAAAAATATTTACAAAGACATCCGCATACTGGTAGAGGAGATAGGGGATGATATGGTAGATGTGACCATCTTTGTACGTGACAGATGGAATATCGGCTTTCTCACCTCTGCGGGCTACAACTATGTACAGGTAGGCCTGCAGTTCAATAATATTTTTGGCCTCTCGCAGATATTGCAGGTAGATGGCTCATTCTATTTTAGAAAGTTTGATGCCTACCGCGTGCATCTCAACTATACCTATAACAATATCCGTCATTCTTTTATCAATGTAGGCCTGGACGGCGCCTATGATATACTCAATCAGAACGGGACGCTGAGTGTGACCAGAAACTTCTACTCCAGCCAGGCCGAGTGGGCGGGGCGGATGCTGGTCACGGGCAAGCGAAACAACCTGGTGCTCCCCACGGAGGGCGCGGGCTATGCTAACTCATGGGTATCTACCATTTCTCAGGATTTCTGGCTGGCCAAGTCATTTAAACCGGGAGGAGCCCTACAGCAGAAATACCCCCTGACCAGATTTGTAGTAGCAGCACGCGCGCAGCGCACAGACTATATAGAGCGGCCGTATGTGACCGGCCCGGGCCATATCATAAACTTTATAGATCAGAATAATATCCTCGGTGCTATGGGTATAGCACAGTGGGATTACTACATAGACCACAATGTATATAGCCTGGACAAGGCGGAGTACTTTCCCAAGGGAGTGAGCGCTGCGATCATTGGCGGGTTTCAGATGGATGAGATACTGCAGCGGCGCACCTATATGGCGCTGTCGCTGCAGTATGGCATCTCATTTGTCAATGCGGGCTACTATCTCACATATATCAAAGGGGGCGGGTTTGTGAGTCCCCACACCGTAGACCAAGGTCTCGTCAGCTGGGAAAATACCTTCTACTCCATACCCGTCAAGATGGGTAAATGGAACTGGCGCAGCTTTGTCACAAACAATATCCGGCTGGGCTTTAGCCGCCCGGACGGACGTGAGCTGATAGTGAATAATAGCACCGGGCTGCGCGGCCTGGGGTCGCTCTACCTGCGGGGTGTACGAACGTACGCATTCAGCTATGAGGCAGACTTTTATTATACCAGGCCGATACTGGGATTCTCTACCAGTTACTTTGTCTTTGCAGATCTGGCAGTGTATCAGCCGCAGCCGCAGTACCGGTTTTTTCAGTCGGGTATAGGATTAGGTTTTCGCCTTCGCAATCTGGGTATCGGACTCGGCTTTCTGGAGGTCACACTGGCTTACTACCCTGACCTGCATGTGCCAGATCAGCGTCAGTTTAGCCTGATGGGGGGCACGATCAGCAATCGTACTCCTGTCAAAAAGGACCTCTTTACCCCCGATATTATCAATGTAGATTGATCATCTCCTTTCATGACAATACTATGACAATTCTGGGCAGGCGCTTTCCTTTATTTGCCGCAAAATGTATCCATCTCCATGAAAAATATCGCTGCCACTGTGCTATGTGCACTATCTCTCTGCGCCGCTGCGCAGGAGGCCGCTGAGTCAAAGCACCTCAGCCATATCAAACAATTAAGCTACGGCGGTGACAATGCAGAAGCCTACTTCAGCTTTGATGACCGCTATCTGAGTGTGCAGGTGACCAATCCTGCCTGGGGCCTGCAGTGCGACCAGATTTTTGATGTAGAGATAGCACGTGCAGAAAAGGATACTGCCTACCGTCCCGCTATGGTCAGTACCGGCAAAGGCCGCACTACGTGTTCATTTTTCCTCCCTGATGGCAAGCATATACTCTATGCCTCTACGCACCTGGGCGCTGATACCTGCCCGCCCAAGCCGGCCCCACGTGCAGATCACAAGTACCTCTGGCCGATCTATAGTGACTTTGACATTTTCGTGGCGGACCGCTGGGGAAAGATCACAAAGCAACTGACAAACACAAAAGGATACGATGCAGAGGCTACCATCTCACCGGATGGCAAGAAGATTGTTTTCACCTCCATGCGCAGCGGAGACCTGGAGATCTATACCATGAATCTGGATGGCTCAGATGTAAAGCAGATCACCAATGAGCTGGGCTATGATGGCGGGGCATTCTTCTCTCCGGACAGCAAGAAGCTCGTCTTCCGTGCCTCCCGGCCCAAAACTCCGGAAGAGATCAAAGAATACAAAGACTTTCTCGCGCAGGGTCTGGTAGCACCTACCAATATGGAGATATATACCTGCAATGCGGATGGATCAGACCTGAAGCAGGTCACGCATCTCGGCAAGGCTAACTGGGCACCATACTTCACTCCGTCAGGTGATAAGATCATCTTCTCATCCAATCATGCATCGCAGCGCGGCTATGATTTTCACCTCTATACTGTCCGGCTGGATGGCACTGGTCTGGAGAAGATCACCACAGAGAGCTATTTCAATGCCTTTCCGATGTTCTCTCACGATGGCAAGAAACTGGTCTGGTCCAGCAACAGGAATAATCATGGTACCCACGATACCAACCTGTTCATCGCAGATTGGAAGGAGTAAAGCGTTTTAGTAGATTTGAGATCCAAAATTTTCTGAAGGATGAAAAGAGTATGGAAAGGTATAGCGCTCACTGCTGCTGTAGCTATGGCGACTATGGCCTGCGGCCAAAAGGCAGAGATCAGTAATATCAAGAAGCATATCGTCTATCTGGCCTCTGATGAGCTGGGTGGCCGTATGCCGGGAGCGGAAGGAGAGAAGCTGGCACAGAGATACCTCTCGGCGGAGTTTAGGAAATATGGTCTGGCACCCAAGGGTACAGACGATAAAAGCTATTATCAGCATTTCACCTTCCACATGTCAAAAAATCCGCATGACACGGCGGAAGCCACTACCGGAGAACTCTACCATGGTACTAACGTCATAGGCTATCTGGATAATAAGGCAGCCTATACTATCGTGATAGGCGCTCACTATGACCACCTGGGCGATGGTACCCGCGGCAACTCTCTCGATGCCAACCCCAAGGGCAAAATACATCACGGGGCAGATGACAATGCATCCGGCACTGCCGGCGTGCTGGAGCTGGCACGTATCTTTACCAGCAATGGTGTGACGGAGAAGTATAATATCCTTTTCATCTGCTTCTCTGCCGAGGAAGCGGGACTGATAGGCAGCAAATATTATGTCAATCATCCTACCATCCCGCTCAATAAGACAAGCTGCATGATCAATATGGATATGATAGGCAGGCTCAATGACTCTACGCGCAAAGTGATAGTCTATGGCACCGGTACGAGCAATGTATGGGAGCCACTACTGGATCATACCCGCTCTGATGTGGTGCTGAAGTTTGACTCAGCCGGTGTAGGACCATCTGACCAGACATCTTTTTACCTCAAGAGTATCCCTGTACTTTTTTTCTTTACGGGCCAGCATAGTGACTATCACAAGCCTACAGATGTAGCAGAGAAAATCAACTACGAAGGCGAGAAGCGAGTGATAGATCTCGTAGCGCAGGTAGTGGATTCGCTGCAAAATTATCCGAAGCTCGCCTTTCAGATGACCTCTACACATGAGTCCACGTCATCTACCTTCAAGGTCTCTATGGGTATCATGCCCGACTATGCATATGATAAACCGGGCCTGAGGGTGGACGGAGTGACGGACAATAGACCGGCGCAGAAGGCGGGTATAAAGGCTGATGATGTGATCATCCAGATGGGCGAGTATCCGGTGAAAGATATTTACAGCTACATGGATGCGCTCAATAAGTTTGACAAGGGCAAGACGACAATAGTGGTCGTGCAGCGTGGAGCGGAGAAGAAGGAGTTTACAGTTACCTTCTGATCTATATTTTAGTAAAACCATTGAGACATGAAACGTATTATTACTCTTTTGATCTGCATCGGGTTCATTGGCGGTGTCCGTGCGCAGTGTATTGTAGACGCAGGGCCAGACAGGATACTTTGCGCACAGATGTCTGGAGGTGTCATAGATACTGTACAGCTGAACGCCACGGTGTCGGGTGCAGCAGGCCCTGTGACCTGTGAGTGGTTTTTCAGATACGCGGACACAGCAGGGAGTACTATCATAGACTACACTGCAGCAGAGCTGCTGGACTCTACGGCCTCTCTTCACCCCAGAATAGTCGCGCCTATCTGGGGACTCACATCTTACCATCCTTTGTGGGTCGTGGTGACTGATAGCGCTGGTCATACATGTCGTGATACACTCAGTGTCAAGTTGTCACAGTTTGTCTACTGTCTCGCGGCCTGCCAGATGTGGAATGTGCCTGCTACTTCGGTGACTCTTTTCGGCTGCATAGGAGGTGGGGTAGCACCCCTGAGCTATGCATGGACGCCCAGCCGCTACCTGTCAGACACTACTAGCCCGGGCCCAGTGGCCACTACACCTCTCGATTCGTTTATGACTTACTACTGTCATGTGACTGACTCGGCCGGATGTTTTGGCGGCACATCCGTATGCAATATTCAGTTGACCGGTCCTGCCTCTATAAATGAGACCAACCTGCTACATGCAAAAATATATCCCGACCCTATAGACAGAACCTCCATACTGGAGATAGATAATGCGGGTAACCAGTCATACGCCGTGACTATCTACAATGATCTCGGTGCAGTAGTGGTCACTACCAGCCTGCAAGGCCATACTATGGATATAGGGGCTTTAGGTCTCAGTGGCGGTGTGTATGGACTGATGATCAGCGATGATCAGCGACGCTCCAGGCATATGAGATTCAGTGCCTTTTAAAAGGAGGGCGATATGCTTTAGCTTACTTCATCTGACCGTAGGACTTGCTCCTGGTGCGGCTTTCTTTGAGCTCATCTATGGCGGCATTGCCCACCGTGCTGATGGCGATGCCCGCAGCTATAGCGCCTGTGTTTTTCTTACTGCGTTTCGGGCTGCGCTCAGGGGCGCCCATGAAGCCTTCCTTCGCACGATGGCGGCGATAGGTAGCGGCATCAGCATCCATACAGAGCAGGATCAGGGCGAGGAGTGGGAGTACGTATTTCATATTCGGTATTTGGATATAGTGCTAAGATAGAAATTTTTCAATTTATTTCTGGCGTGGCATCCAGTTCACCTCCTCTGCGCCGAGGTCATGCGCCATTTTGCGCGATAGCGCAAAGAGATAGTCGGAGAGCCTGTTGAGGTATTTGATCACCAGTGGGTGCACGTCTGCCTCTGCGTGCAGCGCTACACTCAGGCGCTCGGCCCTGCGGCACACCGTGCGTGCTATGTGGCAGTACGATACATGTACATGCCCTCCGGGCAAAATGAAATTGCGCAGTGGCTCCAGCACTTTGTCATAGTCATCTATGGCCTGCTCCAGCGCGGTCACATCCTCCTCATGCAGGTCGGGCGTTTTGAGCTTGTGATTGTCCGGGTCGGCAGCCAGAGAGGCACCGATGGTAAAGATGCGGTCCTGTATCTCTTTAAGCAGTGCGCGCTCGGTCTCATTGGTATTGACATCGCGCAGGAGGCCTATCCATGAGTTGAGCTCGTCAGTAGTGCCGTAGGTCTCTATGCGCAGGTCAGACTTGCTCACGCGCCTGCCGCCAAAGAGCGAGGTCTGGCCCACGTCACCGGTCTTGGTATATATCTTCATCAGTGCTGGTTTCTATCTCTGTGCAATATACGCGATAGCAGGTATTATTTCCCCATGAGAAAGCAGGGGAGAGGATAAAAGCGGTGCGTATTGTGGAGAAAAGAAAGCTGCCGGCGGTGGCATGATTGTTTCGCTGATCCCTGTCAAAATCTAAAACCAAAAACAATGGGCGATCACAAAAACCTCACAGGCGCAGAAGCCGTGAAAGAAATACAGAAGCTGGCAGGCGAGATCAAGACCTGCATGTTTTGCACCTACGAAAACGGGAAACTCAAAGCGCGGCCTATGTCTTCGCAGCAGGTAGACGAACAGGGCGTGATCTGGTTTCTCTCTGACAAGAACAGCGAGAAGAACAAGGAGGTGCTGGCAGATAGCACCGTAGACCTGCTCTACGGCCAGGGCAATGACAAATTCCTCTCACTGCGCGGCAATGCAGCCCTGTCATTTGATAAAGCCAAGATCAAAGAACTCTGGAACCCTATCGCCAAGATATGGTTCAAAGAAGGCGTGGATGATCCGAATGTAAGTATCATCAAGGTCACCATCAGCGAGGGCTACTACTGGGATACCAAGCACGGCAAAGTAGCAGAGATAGCAGCAATGGCTACAGCGCTCATCACTGGCAAGACAATGGATGATGGCATAGAGGGTACGCTGACGCTGGGTCGGTAATTTTTGAAAAACAATAAACGGACACCGGACTTTTCTGTTAGTGAAAAGTCCGGTGTCCGTTATCGTAGAGTGTGTCAAGCTAAAAATCCTCTCACCGGCTCATTCGCCCGGTCATACTCTATGAGGCCGTCACGCAGGCCCATGATGCGGCGTGCGTGCTTGGCTATGTCCTCCTCGTGAGTGACGAGTATGACCGTATTACCCTTTGAGTGGATGTCTTGAAAGAGGCCCATGATCTCATAGCTAGTCTTGGTATCGAGGTTACCTGTAGGCTCATCGGCGAGGATGATGGACGGATTATTGACCAGCGCACGCGCTACAGCCACACGCTGCCGCTGGCCGCCGGAGAGTTCATTGGGTTTGTGGTCCATGCGCTCTTTGAGGCCTACCTGCTCCATCACGTACTCTGCGCGCTCCTGGCGTTCTTTGCTACCCATACCAGCATAGATGAGCGGTAGGGCTACATTCTCCAGCGCAGTGAGGCGGGGCAGGAGGTTGAAGGTCTGGAAGACGAAACCGATTTCTTTATTGCGCACATAGGCCAGCTGGTCATCGGTCATCTTGGCTACCTCTGTATTGTTGAGGCGGTAGGAGCCGGCACTCGGGCTATCGAGGCAGCCGAGTATATTCATCAGAGTAGACTTGCCGGAGCCGGACGGGCCCATCAGCGCCACGTATTCGTTCTTGAAAATGGTCAGGCTCACATCATTCAGCGCATTGATGATCTGGTCGCCCAGTTTGAAGGTCTTGCGCAGATGTGATATTTGGATGACTTCGTTCATTCGTGGTTTATTCACTGCGGAGTTTTTTATTTACCACAGACCTGCCCTGCCGGTAGGCGGGGGTGCGGAGACGCAGGGGAAATACATTTTACAAGAGATTTATAAAAAAGACGCTGAAGTGTATACAATATTGTTTCTCTGCATCTCCGCGTCTCTGCGGTAAAAACTTGTATTATCTCTCATCGCACGTCTCTTATCTCAAGTCTATTTCTTTATCACCTTCGGCACCTTAAAGAAATCTGAGTCATGCTGCGGAGCATTGAGCAGCGCCTCCTCACGGGTCACCTGGCCTTTGACCTCATCGGCGCGCAGCACATTGACCTCGTCAGACATATAGATCAGTGGCTCCACGCCATCTACATTCAGATCGTTCAGCTTGTCCATCATGTCAAATATCTTCTGCAGGTCGCCTTTGATCTGCTCCTTGGCCGAGTCGTCAAACTCAAGGCGGGAGAGCTCAGCGAGGCGGTCTACGAGGGCATTGTCTATCTTCATTTTGTTGCTTCGTTTTAGTACCGTACACGTCTACCATTGTCTATGTAGCGAAATGGTATAACTTCGCAAAATTAAAATTAATTGTGTATCAGAAACTTCTAGTCCTCTGAATTTATCAACCGCGAAGAGCGCAAAGAACGCTAAGATTTAATAAAAAATACCTTTGCGTTCTCCGCGTTCTTGGCGGTTCAAATTCTATGGGATTGCAAAGTTTCTGAAAGTCATTTAAAACGTCTGTCGCCATCTATGCGTGAAATAGCAGTCAGCGGTGTACGCCCTACGGGCAAACAGCACTTGGGAAACTACCTCGGTGCAGTGGTCAACTTTGTACGTATGCAGGAGGAGTACGATGGCTATTTCTTTATAGCAGATCTGCACAGCCTCACCACGCACCCCCGTGCGGCAGACCTACAGGCCAATGTGCGCCAGACGCTCATAGAGTATCTGGCCTGCGGCCTCGACCCGGCCAAGTGTACCCTCTTTGTGCAGAGCCATGTGCCGCAGATATCAGAGCTATACCTCATTTTTAATATGTTCGCCTACGACGGCGAGCTGCACAAAGTGCCCACCTTCAAAGATAAGGTGCGCTCCCAGCCGGATAATGTGAATGCCGGGCTGCTGACCTACCCCGTGCTGATGGCGGTAGATATCCTGATCCATCACGCCACCAAGGTACCTGTAGGCAAGGACCAGATGCAGCACATAGAGATGACCCGAAACTTTGGCAATCGCTTCAACCATACCTATGGCGTGGAGTATTTCAAGGAGCCTACGGGGTTCAACTATGGCGATGCACCGCTCTCTGTGCCTAGCCTGGATGGCGAGGGCAAGATGAGCAAATCTAAGGGCGAAAATACCGTGATCTACCTGATGGATGAGCCGGATGTGATCCGCAAGAAGGTCATGAAAGCGCCATCAGACAGCGGTCCTACGGAGCCGGGCCAGGCTAAGACGGAGGCAGTACAGAATCTGTTTGACCTGATGAAGCTGGCGTCAAAGCCGGAGGTGATAGCTCAGTATGACAAAGCCTATGACGAATGCACTATCCGCTACGGCGATATGAAAAAGCAGATAGCCGAAGATATGACGATATTTCTCACGCCTATCCGTGAGCGTATCAGGGAGATAAGCGCCGACCAGTCGTATCTGACACGCGTGATGGAGGAGGGAGGGGAGAAAGCCCGCGCCAGCGCTCAGAAAACGGTGAGAGACGTCAGAGAAATAATTGGACTGAAAAGCCGCTGAGAAAAGTAGAATTGATATATTTAGACCGAAGAAAACCCAATTTAAACCAAGCTACGCCGGTGGCCCCTACCACAGGTGAGAAACTCTGATATGGCAAAGACGACTAAGAAACCTGCAAAGGCTGCCAAGCCTGCTGCCAAAGCTCCGGCTAAGAAACCAGTAAAGAAAAGCGCCCCTGTAAAGCAAGCTGCCAAACCTGCTGCAAAGGCGACTGCTAAACCAGTGGCAAAAGCTAAAGAGCCGGTAAAGAAAGCTGCGGCTCCTGCCAAAGCAGAGCAGCAAAATCAGCACAAGTTGTCCCCACCCGTACCAAAGGGTCAGATCAAGCACATAGCCGTAGCCGGCAATATCGGTGCAGGTAAGTCCACGCTCACCTCCTTGCTGGCACGTCACTTTGGCTGGACGCCAAACTACGAGGACGTAGAGAACAATCCGTACCTGAATGATTTCTACGAAGACATGCCGCGCTGGTCATTCAATCTGCAGGTCTTCTTTCTCAACTCGCGCTTCCGCCAGATCATAGACATACAGAAGGGTGCCGATGTGATCATACAGGACCGTACCATACATGAGGATGCGTGCATCTTTGCGCCAAACCTGCATACGATGGGCCTGATGAGCACGCGCGACTTTGAGAACTATACTCGTTTGTATGAGACCATCTCATCACTGATCCGCCCACCTGACCTGCTGGTATATCTCAAGGCCTCCGTACCTACGCTGGTCAATCAGATACAGAAACGTGGCCGCGAGTACGAAGACAACCTACGCCTGGACTATCTGAAAAGACTCAATGAGTTCTACGAAAAGTGGATAGCCACCTATGATGGCCGCCTGCTGGTGATAGACGTAGACCAGACCAACTTCGCCGAAGACCCTGACGCCCTCGCAGAGGTAGTGCAGCGTGTGAGTGCTGAGCTGTATGGTTTGTTTTGATAGCCGACACCTTCGTCAGATTTGACTACCTTTTTGAAAGTCGTCAAATCTCAAATACTCTTTTGCGGCCAGATATGAAAACCTGCATACACTTCCGCGTAATCCTTTTGCTCCATATACTGATCTTTGCCTGTCAGGGTCATAGTTATGCCTTTGTAAATTCAGTCCCAGAGGATACGGTCTACGTGCATGATACCGTATACATAGCCAATAACTATGACTGGCGTGGGATATTTGGCTTCAGGCATCATAATGATGAACTTGATAGTATAGAAGGCCATCCTGTGACGTATTATACTTCAGATACGTTGTGTTCGGCTTTTGCCGTAGGCTTTATCTATGGAGATTGGCGACCATCGTGTGACCGTATGACGGATGAACTGCTCGCGCTGTCTGTGCGCCCCGCACCTAAGTTTCATCCTTTTTATGTTTGGTGTCTCTTTATGACATTACGTCTGTCTGATGCCTGCCTGGCTGAGAGTGTAGGCCAGCCAGCACGCCGCTATGCGGAGACCTATCCCCGTGAGTTTTTTACAAATATAGAGCGGAGTGAGAATGCGGATATGTACGGCGTTTTCAAGGACTGTATACGCTACAGTGGTGACTACGTAGGAGAAGGATCTGCAAAGGTGATGAGCGCCCACATAGAAGCCAGTATGCTCAGCCACTGTTCTGGCTGTGATAGCGCATTGCGCAAGCGTATACATCAGTTTGCAACAGACTGTAGTTCTATCATGTTGGAGAATAAATAATGACAGATAAGCGATGCAAGGTATGGTTCTATATAGATCAGGAGATGGAGGAGCTTGTGCCTGTCTTTCGGGAGTTGTTTGCTGCTCCTGAGCTGCGGCACGACTATGAAAATGTATGGGAGTGGTCAGAGGGATACAGCGGTCTATACCAGGCGCGGATCAATATCAGCAGGGATCATGGTGGTTCGTGGGTGGAAGACGATGAGCCATTGCCGCTATACAATATCCGTCCGATCATGTTCATGTTTTTCCAGGAGACACTATCATTAGAAGTATACAAGGAGGTCGCACATGCTATATCCGGGAAACTAAATGTGACAACCTACTGGGGGTATATCACCATACGCGGTGATGATTCATATGAAGACGAGATACTGGGTAGTTATCCGCAATAGTGATATATACGCAGGCTTCCTCTCAGCCGAGTCATTCACACTCTTTAGCGAATTTTGGCAAATGGCCCGCATACGCTTTGCATCTTTGCACCGTTACTACGGAAACTAAAATTTAAACTATATGAAAAACACACTTCTCTCCGCGATGTTCATCGCTGCATCCCTCATGGCTACCGCTCAGGACAATAAACCTACCAAAGGCGATGTAGGTATCTGGTATGGAGTCTCCTTTGTGCCTGTCACGCAGAATGTCTACATCACTGGCTATCTCACGGATCATGTGGAGTTTGGAGGCACTGTGGGTTTTACCTTCAATAACCACAGCAACTCTCAGTTTTCAACCGTCAATATCTTCACCAATAGCGGCTTTACCGATGCACAGTTCGAGCACCAAACAGGATCGCGAAACATTTCTCTCAGCCTGAGCCCGATGGTGCTTTATCACTTTAATATCAAAAGCAACCTCGATCTGGGCCTCGGTGCTAATCTGCCGATATCTGTCTATACAGGCAGCAGGTCTACTGTCAGTGACATCACCACTACTGACAATTACTACAGCAAAACAGACTATGTGACGACAGCGCCGCCGTCTATAGGGGTGGGAGCCGGTATGCTGATCTCCTGCAAATACTTTTTCTACAAGAACCTCGCAATAGGCGCTATGGGTAATCTGGGGCTCAATACGATCAATGTAAACGGCACTGTAAAAGAAACAAACTCTACTACCAATAGCGGCAGCAACAACCCAGGTACCGGATACAACCCTACTACGACCTCAGAAAATAAGTATAAGGCCAATGACCAAACCCTTGAGTTTCTGCACAATTTCAACCTCAATCTGTCCTGGTACTTTGGTAGTAAGAAGAGAGCTGCATCTACGGCAGCGCGGTAATAAAACACAAATGGCACAGATATGATACCTGTGCCATTTATTATTTCTGGTAGTGTAGTTTACTTGAAAGCATCCAGCCCTGTCACATCCATACCGGTGATGAGCAGGTGTATGTCATGCGTACCCTCGTAGGTGATCACCGTCTCCAGGTTCATGAGGTGGCGCATGATAGGATACTCTCCGGTGATACCCATACCGCCGAGTATCTGGCGGGCAGTGCGGGCCACGTTGAGCGCCATGTCGCAGCTATTGCGCTTGGCCATAGATATCTGGGCTGGTGTAGCGCGGCCTTCATTCTTCAGCACACCGAGGCGCCATACGAGTAGCTGTGCTTTGGTGATCTCTGTGATCATCTCCGCCAGTTTTTTCTGAGTGAGCTGAAACTGTCCTATCGGCTTACCAAACTGGATGCGCTCCTTGCTATAGCGCAGGGCGGTATCGTAGCAGTCCAGCGCCGCGCCTATAGCACCCCATGCTATGCCGTAGCGGGCAGTAGAGAGGCAGCCGAGTGGCCCTTTGATACCCTCCACATTTGGCAGCAGGTTTTCCTTAGGCACCTTCACATTGTCAAATACCAGCTCGCCGGTGATAGAGGCGCGCAGGGACCATTTGCCATGCGTGGTAGGCGTGGTGAAGCCCTCCATACCGCGCTCTACTATGAGGCCGCGTATCTTGCCGTTTTCATTCTTGGCCCATACCACAGCTATGTCAGCGTAAGGAGCATTGGAGATCCACATCTTGGCGCCATTCAGCAGATAGTGGTCGCCCTTGTCTTCAAACTTTGTCTCCATGCCCGCAGGATTGGACCCGTGGTTTGGCTCCGTGAGGCCAAAGCAGCCGAAGAGTTCGCCTTTGGCTAGCTTAGGCAGATACTTGTAGCGCTGCTCCTCGCTGCCATACTTGTAGATAGGGTACATCACGAGCGATCCCTGCACAGAGGCCGTAGAGCGAATACCCGAGTCGCCGCGCTCCAGCTCCTGCATGATGATGCCGTAGCTGATCTCATCCAGGCCACCGCCACCGTACTGCGCCGGTATGCTCGGACCAAAGGCACCGATCTCGCCCAGCTCTTTCACTATGTGGCGGGGGAAGTCTGCGCGCTGCGCATAGTCCTCTATGATAGGGCTTACTTTCTCTTTGACGAAAGCCTGTACACTCTGGCGGATCAGTTTGTGCTCCGTGGTGAGCAGGTCATCTATATTGTAGTAGTCGTGGTGCTGATAGAGGTCTTGTTTCATGATCTTCTGTCTGTTTATTGCGGGTGCAAGATAGAAAAATGTCCCTGAATGGATAGCGCCGCCATCTATGTGTGTCACTCAGTGGAAGGGGCCTAGATGTAGTAGCATAACATTGCGTAGAGTGAAAGCCATGAGCAGGCCAAAGCTCACTACTGGTACCATGATGAGACTAATGATAGTCAGTAGAACCTGCATACCTCTATGCCCCATTCTGCGGGATAATAGTGCCGCTAGTGAGAGTCCTATGCTGAGGCAGAGGAGCGCTAATGTAGGAGTTATGGCTGCCAGTGCCATATCGCCCATATCACTATGCCGCGTAGCACCTGGTGGTAAAGGTGCATTAAAAATACGGTACAAGATCCCGATGATGATAGTTAGCATTAATAACGACAGGGAAAAGTGAAAAATCAATATGCGGCGCACAAATGCCACGTTGCTAAACCAGCTCTTTCGTTTAGCATAAATGGTAGCAGCGATCATGACCGCTACGATCAGTTCCCATAATAGCATATCCTAAAATAGAAAATGCAATCATATTTGTCCATCACAAAAAGTTCTATTTTTAAACCAAGCAAAACACATCTCATGGGTCTGATAGGAGTAGAGGGTTTACAGTTTTACAGTCATCACGGCTACTACAAGGAAGAACAGGTACTGGGCGGCAAATATGTGGTAGACATATATCTCCGTACCAATCTGTCTGAAGCTGCCGAGTCGGACCAGCTCAATAAGACCATCAACTATGAGCAGATCTACCAGATCACAAAGGTAGAGATGGAGGCGCATTCTAAACTCATAGAGCACGTGTGCAAGAGGATACTGGATGCTGTGAAAGCTACATTCCCGGAGATAGTATGGATCAAGGTACGTGTGAGCAAACACAACCCGCCGCTGAAGGGTAATGTAGAAAGGGTATACATAGAACTGGAGGAAGGGACTAAAGCCTAAGCCTATACCGCTACCCTCATCTCGTCGTAGCGCTTCTCTATCTGAAATACAGAGAGGCGGTGATTGATCTCCAGCGAGCGCCGCACGGAGATAAAGAAGTCTATCAGTCTCTTGAAATCAGTTGGCTTTTGTATGTATGCGTCTGCTCTCAGATTGTAGCAGTCTATCATGTCATATTTGTAGTCAGAGTTGGTCATGATAAACACCGGGATAGTAGCAAAACGGGTGTCACCCTTGATCCTGGCCAGGAGTTCCTTGCCGTTTACCTTGGGCATATTGAGGTCCAGCAGTATCATGCTAAAAGGTTCACTCATGCTATAGCCTGACTCGAGAAGCGAGAACGCCTCATCCCCGTCGTACGCATATCTGGTCGTGGTCATCTCATCCAGCCCGGCCTCTCGTATCGCCTC
Organism: Bacteroidota bacterium; assembly: GCA_018267365.1. Classification (GTDB taxonomy): domain Bacteria; phylum Bacteroidota; class Bacteroidia; order Chitinophagales; family LD1; genus UBA1941. Next base: position 42,270 of record JAFDYQ010000014.1, read on the forward strand.
TATCATGAGGCGGACATCGGCAGGGTTGTCCTCTATCATTAGAAGATTGCATGTGGGGTACACGTCAGACATAAAATTAATTTGTCTACAAAGCTAACACGGCGGCCTCAGCGGCAAATATTACCCATGTTTATAATATCCACATCAGACGTGCGGTGCCGGATATTTTGCTTTGATTTATAGACAATGCCCTAGTGAGGTTCCTCCTCATTCTCATCGTGGATGATAGGAGGCGACTTAGGCTTGTAGCTAGGGTCTATCTCGTGGCGGATAAAGTCCTCTACCTGCTCTGCGCCTATGCGCTTGGCCTTGATCACCTTATTGCTATCCAGTATATACAGCTGCGGAGTGCTCTGTATATCCCACTCAAAGCGGAAGTTATTCTGACGGTATGGATCGGCTACGTTGATCCAGTCCAGGTCATGCTCACGGATGAAGTCTGTCCACTTTTTAAACTCCTCTATAGACATGATAGCCGGCGCATAGATCTCTACATCTATACCTTCCTTCTTCATTTTGTGATAGGCCTCAGCCAGCTTTGGCACTTCTTTTTTGCAGTGGCCGCAGTCTGGATCCCAAAAGCAGAGTACTGTAAATTTGTGCTTTACATCATACAGTGAGTGCATCTGCTTTAGAGTGGTGTCCGCCAGATTGATGTTGCGTGCTTTTTTGCCTATCAGCAGTGGCTCGAGTATGCGGCCCCGCTCAGTGATCTTGTAGAGCTGCACAGAGTCTACCCATGGTGTGTATCCTTTGGCGTAGTAGTTTTTGACCAGGTGTACATATACAGCGTCAAAGCCCATGATCTTAGACTTGGCCATTTCATTCAGCATATATACCAGAGTATATTTAAAGAGTTCCCCCTTTGGAGGCATCTTCTTTAGCAGCGCATCGCCGTCCTCTATGATAGAGTCCGGTATCTGTATGATAGTACGGGTGTAAAATTCCTTGAGCTTATTGTGAAATACCGGCGTGCGCAGCAGGCGGTCGTCATTCAGATTTACATTATCCCAATAGCGGTTTTTGTAGTCGCGCCATACCCAGTTTGAGTCTACTTTCAGGCGGCCTACTGCATCACGTGGTGCCTCCTTGGGCTTCACGGGCTCCATAGCCTTGATGATCGCTGCATAGAAGGTTTTCGGATGCTCTTTTATGATCCTTAGCCTTTCACTCGTCACTATTGAGTCTATGCCTTGCAGTTTGTGCCTGATGGCTTCTTTTTTCGCAGGGTCCTGCTCACTCCTCATGGCGCTATTCATCGCTTCTCCTTCTTTGCGCTCCTTATTGAGAAAGTGCATATCGTCATAAAATATCTGGTTTTCCTCAGAGCCTGTGACTTTCACATTATTGGCCAGATCGTTTGTATCTGTGGCGATAGCAAAGCGCTGCTCATTCACTATAAATTCAAAATACTTATTGCCCAGCTTTGGGAATACAGCCAGGTATATACCCGCCGGCAGGTCGGTATCTGCTTTCAGCGTGACACTACCCGTGGCATCCAGATTCACCGTGTCTTTCACATACTGCTTGTCACCATAGTAGTAGGCCAGGATCATTTTGCTATTGGGCAGATTGCGTACCGTGATCTTGATATTGTGGCCCTTGCCACCGGCTGCAAAGAGCGAAAGGGCTATGATACAACTGAAGAGTGTAGCAGAAAATTTTCTCATTCTGGTCTTTGTTTGTTTGATGGTCAAATCTATTCAGAATTAATTTAACAAGCGCAGGGGGCATTATAAAATACCGTTAAAAATAATTAAGCCTGTCCTGCGGTTTTCAGAGCAATGATGAGAGTGCAGGGCTGAGGGTTGCATACAAAAAAAGAACCCTGCGGTAAAGCAGGGTTCTTAAACAAATATTATGATTCAGATATTACCTGGCGATCGATATCTGCTTCAGTGCGTTTTTGCCTGATGCTGTCTGTATCTTCAGGATGTATGCTCCAGGAGCCAGGTTGCTCAGGTTGAGTGTAGTCTTGCTGCCCTTGATAGGAGTAGACTCTGTAGCTATTTCACCCAGTGCGTTGAATACTGTAGCCATAGCCTCGTCATTAGAGGTAGATGGCATTTCGATATTTACTACACCTGTAGATGGATTAGGGTACACGCTGATGGTCTTTTCAAACTCCGGATCATTGATACCGATGGTCACATTGATGATCGCATGAGCTGTATCCTGACCGAATACGTTTGAAACAGAGAGTACCACGGTCTTCTGACCATTAGACGAGTAGGTCTTGTTTACAGACGTCACGTTAAATGGATTGCTGGTACCATCACCCCAGGTCCATATGTGGTTTGTAGGCAGGTTTTCACTGCTATCCTGGAAGTGGAAAGTCTGACCTGTATACTTGATATAAGTGATGTGGGCGATAGGCACGTCAGCCACGATCACAGTCTGAGTAAAGGTGGAGCTGTTATTCTCCGGGTTGGTAGCTGTCCATGTAGCGTGGTATACGCCTATAGAGTCGGTATTATTGCTGCCATCTACAGGTATATTGTCAGTATAGCTAGGGGTGATGACACCATACTGGCAGTCAGCTGCCGAGGAGGTAGGACGATTGTATGGGTGTCCTTTTTGTACAAATACAGTGTCAGGACCGTTTACTATGAGTGTTGGCGGTGCATTATCAAACTTGTAGACAAAGTCAGACGGGCTGAAGTTGAGGTTCTGGCAGTAGTAGAACTGAGCCGGATTATCGCTTGACTTGGTGCCGACAGCGGCACGGTAGTCAGGATTGGTCAGTACTGCCGGTACATTCCAGTCGCCATTGGTCTTGTGGAGCGGGTTGTATGAAACTGATGGGAAGAGTGCACCACCCACAGCGCCTGCAGGCATATTGACAGTAGTACCGCCAAACATAGAGTCACCTGCTGTGAAGTTCTTAATGTCAGTCACCTTGCGTATAGTCATGTCTATACCTACACCAAAGAGGTTAGGGCTGATATTCGTATTGCCTGCGTCTGTGACACCGGCTACTACAGAGGTATCAGTATCTGTCCAGAGGGCAAATATCTTGGTACCATCATCGCTACGGGCTACCTGTACACGATTGCCATCGCTCAGTGCGCCGCTGGAGCTGGTCACATAGTCTGCATTGTAGGAAAATACCTGAGCGAGCATATTGGCCTGCCAGTTGCAGCCCGGGATAGATGGATTGCGATAGATATCATAGAGTACATTCACAGCCAGCGGGTAAAAGCTGTACTGATTTGATGTGCTGTCTGCCTGGTCTACTATAGCTATGACGTGAGGATTGCCGGCAGAGTCTACTGTGATCTGAGCATCACCCATGATAGACTTCTTAGTACCATCTGTGGTCACAGTATTGTTAAACATACCTGGCATTTCATCCAGATGCAGAGTCTCTACAGGTCCCCATGTAGCACCACCGTCTGTGGTCTTCATCACCTGTGGCAGGAGTATATAGTCCTGGTCTTCTACCATGTCTGCGGTGAAGAGGATCCAGCCGATCTGGCCCGTAGGGTCAAATGCGATAGTAGGGTTCAGCAGGGCATGGCCTACTGCATTACCATTGGCATCATAGAAGTGTGCCGCAGCTACAGGCAGCACGCGGTTGGTCCATGTAGTAGCATGTGTAGTAGTGTCATAGACTCCCTTCTCCACTACCAGGCCGTAGATAGAGTCAGTAGTGCTGGAGGTCTGGATATATGCCCTGGTGATATTCCAATACGTGTGTGGCTCACCACGGGTGAGGCTCTCGAGTATTTCTATCTCACCATGGTTTACTGTATCACGTGCCTCACTGTAGGTAGCAGAGCCACCGCCCAGCTGGGCTGAGCCGTAGTAGTTGCCCTCCCATACAGCTATAGACTCGCCATTGTGCCAGGTACCGTCATAGATAAACCAGGTACTGTCTGCATTGGTCTGCCATGGTTGGCGCTCCAGCATAGCCTGCGGGTAGCGGCCATTGATGCCGGGAGATCCGTTGTTATTAGATGGATTCAGTACGCCCAGGTTGAGATTCCAGGTGGTACCGCCATCTTTAGAGTAGTCATAGCGATACTGGCCTACGTTATTATTGCCTGTATTGCAGCAGGCTGCAGTCTGGTCATTTCTGTGTATGAAAAGGACGGTATTGATCGTGCTGTCACATACGATATCCCGGCTGGCGCTGTTGAGTACTGTGAGCAGGTTGCCGGCGCTACCTACCATTACCTTCTGCAGTGATCCTGAGCGTGCAGACCTCTGCGGTGCATTGGCGTTATTCACTAGAGCAGCGCGCTGGGCACCGGGCGCTGTCATACGTGGCGTCGGCTTGAGCTTTCTGGAGAGGTCATTACCTGCTACCAGCGAAAGACCCATCACTGAAACCAGAGAGAGTAAAGCGAGTTTTTTCATGTTTAAATTTTGTTTAAGAGGTTCCAAATTTAGCCAAAAACTTAAGACTCTTATGATTTGTGGTTAAAAATTTGGTCATACTATTGTCAGGACTCGTGGATTTGTTAATGGAAACGGCAGATGCTGAAAATCAATGGATGGAAGCGCTTAATGCGTCTCCATGTAGTTTTTCAGGCTGGCCTCGTCCAGCTGTGTACCCGCTGCCTCGTGAAAGCTGCCTGACTCGGCTATGAGCAGTGCGCGGTCACTATATGGCAGGGCCGCAGATATATCATGTGTGGATAGGAGGAGGGTTTTGCCATGATCTGTAGCCAGTATACGGATGGTGCGCAGCAGCTCGGCCTTGTTTTTATAGTCCAGAAAGGCTGTCGGCTCGTCCATGATGATCACCGGTGTATCCTGCGCTATAGATTTAGCTATCAGAGCCTTTTGGCGCTCACCATCGCTTACCTGGTTGATCTTTTTATCCACCAGGTGGGCTATGCCGGCTATCTCTATGGCACGCGCTATGGCCGCCTCGTCTGCTGCTGATAGGCGTGCCGCCCAGTCTGTATATGGGTAGCGGCCCAGTGCTACCAGCTCTCTGACGCTGATATACGGGTCAAAATCCCTGCCTGTAAAGACCCCGCTGATCAGCCGTGCCCGCTCAGGAGGGGAGAGGGTGTGAATATTACGGCTATCTATCTGTACCTGACCGGCTATAGGTGCCAGCAGGCCGCACAGCGTACGCAGCAAGGTTGACTTGCCTATACCATTGATGCCGAGCAGCAGGATGACCTGCCCGCTATCTGCCCCAAAACTGATACGTGAGAGGAGCGGGCGGTCACTCTGATAGCCTACGCTGAGATCTGTAGCTGTGAGCATCTCTATCTGAAAAGCAGGCGCTGGCCCTTTTGTGATTCATCAAAGGTGCCGCGGTCATACGCCAGGTGGCCATTCACAAAGGTCTTTTGGACTTTGCCCGTAAACTCATACTGCTCAAATGGCGACCAGCCACACTTGTAGTAGACATTGTCAGGCGCTACGGTCCATTTTGTCTTAGTATCAAATAGTGCCATATCAGCATGGTAGCCCTCGCGCAGGTAGCCGCGCTCATGCACATGAAAGCACTCTGCCGGTGCGTGGCACATCTTCTCTATGATGCGCTCCAGGGTAATATGGCCCTGATGGTACAGCTCCAGCATCACATTCAGCGAGTGCTGCACGAGTGGCAGGCCGGCAGGAGCAGAGAGATAGGGCCTCGCCTTCTCCTCTGCGGTGTGCGGCGCATGGTCGGTGGCTATGATGTCTATACGGTCATCCAGCAGGGCTTTGAGCACAGCCTCTTTGTTCATTTTCTCTTTGATGGCCGGGTTGCACTTGATCTTATTGCCCAGGCGGGCATAGTCTGAGGCGTCAAACCACAGGTGATGCACACAGGCCTCTGCAGTGATGCGCTTATCCCGCAGCGGCACCTGATTCTCAAAGAGATCCGTCTCGATAGCAGTAGAGATGTGCAGGATATGCAGGCGTGTATTGTACTTTCTGGCCAGTGAGATAGCAAAAGATGATGATTTATAGCAGGCTTCTGCATCGCGTATCAGCGGGTGAAAGGACGCATCCATATTATCGCCATACTCCTCTCTGTACCGTTGAGCATTAGCTTTGATCGTAGCCTCGTCCTCGCAGTGCGTGGCGATGAGGAGCTTAGCCTCTGAGAATATCTGCTCCAGTACATTAGGATTATCTACGAGCATGCTGCCTGTGCTGCTGCCCATAAATATCTTGATACCGCACACATCCCTCAGCTCTTTTGCCCTCTGCTCGCGATCTACAGCTATCACTTCGTCAAAGTTATCATTGCTCACACCCATAAAGAAGGAGTAGTTGGCCAGGGCCGTATGACGTCCTATCTCATACTTCTGCTCCAGCAGCTCGCGGCTGAGGGCAGGCGGATTGGTATTGGGCATCTCCATAAAGGACGTAGTACCGCCGGCTACTGCCGCTCGCGACTCGGTGTGGATATCCGCCTTGTGCGTGAGGCCCGGCTCGCGAAAATGTACCTGATCGTCTATGATGCCCGGCATGAGGTGGAGGCCCTCGGCATTTATCTCATTGACCTTATACTTTACGTCAAAGGAAGGGTCTATGCGCTCTATCCGGCCACTACGCACCAGCACGTCGCCCTGCGTTATTTTGCCTTCATTGATGATCGCTGCGTTCTTGATGATATGATCTGCCACGGAGTATCTTTTTGGTGGGGTAAACTTATGTAATAATCGGCGGTGTATGGGTCATTTTTATCCATAATGCCAGTACGTAATAGCGAAGTAGCATACTGGTGCTGTAGGGACAGCTTGCGACCTGTCCCTGGCAAGGCGGACTTTTGAGCCTGATACCAATAAAAAGCCGCAAGCGATGATCGCCTGCGGCCAGATGCTGATATACGTTGGTTTATGCGTTAGTCCTTGATATTGATCTCTACGCGGCGGTTGGCAGCGCGGCCTGCAGCTGTGTTATTATCTTGCAGCGGGCGGTAGGGGCCGTAGCCGGTGGCCGTGAGGCGTGTCCCCGCTATGCCATGGTCTGTGAGGTAGGCCATCACGGCTGAGGCGCGCTTGGTAGAGAGGTCCAGGTTGGCGCGGTCTGAGCCTACATTGTCCGTATGGCCGTCTATAGACACCTTCAGAAACTCATACTGCTTTAGGATCGTGACCACAGAGTCCAGCTCCTTGTATGATTCTTTCTTGATCACATCGCTGCCCGTCTCAAAGAGGATATTTCTGGCAGATGCGGCCAGCTGCTCCTGCACCACTGCTTTCTGCACGGCAGGGAGAGCCGCCTGAGGGCAGCCACTATTGGCAGCCAGGCCATACACGTTAGGGCATTTATCTTCCCGGTCCAGTATGCCATCTCCGTCAGAGTCAGGACAGCCGGCGGCGGTAGTGCTGCCTTTGTCGTCCGGGCATTTGTCGTCATCGTCTTTCACGCCATCGCCATCGCGGTCGGGACAGCCGTGCGCACTGGCCACTCCGGGCACGGTGGGGCAGAGGTCATCCTTGTCTACTATACCATCCCCATCGCGATCCGGGCAGCCACCGGTAGCAGCAGGACCGGCCTTCTCAGGGCAGGCGTCATCCGCATCAGTGATACCATCTCCATCTGCATCTGGGCAGCCCATCAGCTGCAGCGTACCGGCTACGGTAGGGCATTTGTCATCCTTGTCTACTATCCCGTCGCCATCAGTATCCGGGCAGCCGCGCAGGTCCTTCCTGCCCGGTACAGTGGGGCAGTCGTCCTTGGCGTCGGGTATGCCGTCATTGTCTGTATCCTTGCCATGGCCCAGCCGGGCCTGTATGCCAAAGGAGTGGTGCATAAAGCTCGGGCGCGGATCACTGGCGTGCGGAGATATTTGACGGTGAGGCGTATAGTCATACTGTGTCTGTACAAAGAAGCCGAAGTTCTTTATCACCCAGATATTCAGGCCCGCACCAAAGTTGATACTGCCACGCACATTGCCCCACTTATTCAGCCCGCCGCCTACGAGAAAGTAAGGGTCAAACCAGCTCTTCTGCTTCAGTATATAGCCATTGGCAAAACTGTACTTGACATCTACGCCCCACTGCACAAAAAACTTGCTCTGTGCAGTATCAAACCTTTTAGCCGTGCCGAGGCTGAGCTGCCAGCCCAGGCTGAGGCCCTTGCCCAGGTAGCCAAACATTTTGAGCTGTGACAGGGCAGGTGTGATATTCCAGTTTTTGTAATAGTTCTTTTTGTCATCGCCAAAAGTCATGTTGGGGCCGTGGGCACCGAGGCCAAACAGGAGCGGGTTTTCCTTATTCTGCGCGCGGGCAGCCACCATACATAGCATCAAAACGACTGTGAGAAGGGGGGTGAGTTGTTTCATACGGATGTATTGATTTGCAATCCTTGGACACAATAAAAATATCATAGTTAGATACATATACCAAGTAGTTGTCAACATAATTAGATCGCATCACAGACGATTGACAGATTTTACCGCAGTGCAGTTTTACAGTATTCGTCGCCGGATATCTCCCCGCCTTTCCGATTTCTGTATCAAAATGTGATTGCGCAGCAGGGGCAGGCAGTACATATTTGCTACCGCAATGAGGACAAAGGTCTCGAGACACCGTATAGCCTCCGGCAAAGATTCATTCATTCAACATTTTCAACTCATCTAATCATGAAAAAAATACTCGTACTGGCCGCAGCTGTAGCGCTGCTCAGCTCCTGCGCGCCCAAGATAGAACCCGTGACGATCAATACAGGCGATTTTGCCGCTGCACCTATCACACTGGACCTGCCCGGAGACTGGCAGCAGCCCGATGTAGACGCTTCGGCGCGCATCAGCCGCAAGAAGGGCGAGGGCGACTTTACCATAGAATACCTCAAAATGGACGAGTGCAAGCTCGATGCCGCGGTGCTGAAATCTACCACACTGGAAAATGTGGACTACCAGGGCGCTACAGTGACCGAGGAGCTGAAGCTCAAGAACGGTATAGGCCTAAAGCTGGACAAGCCCGCAGCAGACGGCAGCGGCACGGAGAAGCACTTTGTGATGCTGGTGCAGGCCAAGGGCAAGTGCTATATGATACACAATAACCCCTACTACGATACGAAGTACAAAGCGTATGACGTAGAAAAGACTATCATAGAGTCTATCCGCTAGGATGGGTTCTGAATGTTGAGACAGCCCCTGCGCCTCGCGGCCGGGGGCTCGTTTCGCTTATATAGGTGGTACACTTGGTACAGAGGCATGGCGCCTTCATATACTCCCTGCCGGAAAGTACTCCCTGTACCCCGCCAGCCCCTGCAAGCCGCCGGTATGCACCGCGATTATCTTTGTCCCTCGCGGGAAATCACCTTTGCCGATCATATCATAGAGGCCATATAGCAGCTTGCCTGTATAGACCGGCTCCAGCTGCACTAGTTGGTCCCGCTTAAACTGGCGGATGAAGTCTATCAGCGCTGGCGTCACGCGCGCATAGCCACCGTGGTGGTAGTCTGAGGTGATGTGCCAATTGTCAAACTGCTGCTCCGTATAGTCTGAGACGAGCTGCGCGACGGTGGGTGTGAGGGTGTCCTGACCTTTCAGCACGGAGAAGCCTATGGCTTTTCTTCGGCCGTACAGACCGGCTACGATGCCTGCCAGTGTACCGCCCGTGCCGCTGGCGGTACAGATATAGTCGTAGTCCTCCTTTATCTCGTTTACCATCTCTATCACGCCCGGCAGGGCCAGCAGGTTGGTACCGCCCTCAGGTATATAGTAGTGGCGGCCCAGCTGCACGCGCAGGCTCTCTATACTATCGGGGTCGTCTTTCATACGGTACTGGGCGCGGTCCATCCAGAGGATGCGCATCCCATGGCGCGCGGCAGTCAGCAGCGTCTCGGTAGCCGTATCCGTCGGCTCGCCGCGTATGATGCCTATGGTCTTAAACCCAAACTGCCGACCGGCAGCCGCTGTAGCCGCTATATGGTTGGAGTACACCCCGCCAAAGGTTAGCAGCGTGTCATGGCCCTCCTCGCGCGCCTCTACCAGGTTGTAGCGCAGCTTGCGCCATTTATTGCCCTGTATCTCGGGGTGCGTCAGGTCGTCGCGCTTCAGCCATAGCTCTACGCCACGCTCCGCTATAGACGGCTCGCGTATCAGCTGTAGAGGCGTAGGGGCAGGGAGGTGAGACATGGCGGCGAAAATAATAGATAGCTGCCAAAACAAGAGGTGTATAGGCGGCTGAGAACTTTCATGTCAGGCAGATGGTTTAGGTAGTACTCAGGTTTAATATAATCTTGATATAAGATATTGTTAAAACCTGTATATTAGAATCTAATCAGGCACAAGAAGTCTATCCTCCAAACAGTCTGACAGTCGGTGGGATAGTGATGGATCTAAAATCCCAAAGTGATGAACCCACACAGCACCGGCGGTTACCCGCCGTTTATTGAGCAGATCAAAGAAGGCTTTCTGGTCCTGGACAAGGGGTTTGCTATCTGCTATTGCAATAAGCGTATACGAGACCTGACAGGCCAGGGTATGGATGAACTGATGGGATGCCATATCTGGGTGGCCTTCCCGGAGATGATCGGTTCTGCGGTGCATGATGCACTGCTGTCTGCGGGTGCTACGCAGGCCTACACACAGGCAGATAGCTTTGTGCCGACGCTGGATATGTGGCTACGGTTTCATATCTACCCTACTACAGAGGACTATACCATCTGCATCCGCGACGTGACCACTACCAGGATGGCCATAGAGCAGCTGCGGCATGAGCGCAGCTTCACAGAGTCTATACTGAGCAGCCTGCCGGGTATCTTTTATATGTATGATACATCGGGCCGCTTCCTGCATTGGAACCAGAACTTTGAGACCGTATCCGGCTATACCGCCACCGAGATAGAAAGGATGCATCCCCTCGACTTCTTTACCGATGAGGAAAAGCCGATGCTCCAGCAAAAGATAGGGGAGGTCTTTGAATCAGAGAGCTCATTTGTAGAAGCCAACTTTCTGACCCGCAGTGGTGAGAGGGTGCCATATTACTTTACCGGCAGGGCTATAGAATATAATGGTGTGCGCTGCCTGCTAGGCGTAGGCATAGACATAGCCGAGCGGCGGCGGTCAGAGGAGGCGCTGGTCCGCTCAGAGGAGCAGTACCGGTATTTATTCAATAACAATCCTGCACTGATCATCATCTGGGACCCAGAGGCTATGCGTGTACTGGAGGTCAATGATGCTGTATACAGTCTCTATGGCTATACCCGCGAGGAATACATGAATATGTCCGTACTGCACTACCGCCCGGCAGAGGACCATGAGCGTATCCTGGCCTTTGCCCGGCAGATGCTCAGCGGTCAGGCCAGGGTAGCCCGGGGCACCTGGCGGCATATCAAGAAGGATGGCAGCCTGATATATGTGGATATATCATCGCACCGCATAGACTACAATGGCCGCATAGCGGTCCTCTCACTGGCCAAGGATATCACCGACCAGCACCGCGCCGAGGAGCAGTTGCGCAATAGCTATGATGACATACGCCGCCTCAATGCGCACCTGCAGTCCGTGCGCGAGGAGGAGCGCCTGAGCGTAGCCCGCGAGATACATGACGAGCTGGGCCAGCAGCTCACGGGCCTCAAGATGGATATATCCTGGCTCTCACGCCGCCTGGGTAGTGCAGAGGATGTGGTACGGCAGCGGCTGACAGAGGTGCAGGCGCTGATAGATACCACCATCCGTACCGTGCGCCGGATAGCCAGTGACCTGCGCCCCGGCATACTGGAGGACCTGGGCCTGGTAGCAGCGCTGGAGTCGCAGTCTGCGGAGTTTCACAGGCGTACGGGCATATCCAGCATACTGGAGATCAGCCAGCAGGATACAGACCTCTCGCGTGATCTGGCCATAGTCGTATTTCGCGTATACCAGGAGGCACTGACCAATATCACCCGCCATGCGCAGGCCACAGAGGTGCGTACCACCATGACCTGCACCGACGGCATCCTGACCATGACCATAGCTGACAATGGACGCGGCATGGACGTAAATCAGGTGCGCAGCGGCAAGACCTTTGGCCTGGTGGGTATGGCGGAGCGTGCAGCTATGCTGCAGGGCTCCCTGACACTCGATAGCAGCCCTGGCAGGGGCACCACCCTCACCATCTCAATACCTTTACATCCTACTACTACCGTATGAATATCCTCATAGCAGACGATCACGCCATAGTGCGCAAGGGCCTCGTACAGCTGCTCCGCGAGGAGTTTGTCAATATACATATCACCGAGGCCGCAGATAGTACAGAGGTCTACCAGGTGCTGCGGGACAGGGCCTGGGATGTCATACTGCTGGATATCTCCATGCCCGGCAGAAATGGCGTGGAGGTGCTCAAGCAGCTGCGAGCCGAGGGCATTCGTACCCCTATCCTGATGCTCAGTATGCACCCAGAGGAGCAGTACGCCCTAAGGGTGCTCAAGGCCGGTGCCTCCGGCTTTCTCAAAAAAGATGCTGCACCCGAGGAACTCATCACGGCCATACATCGTGTACTGGCGGGCCGCAAGTATATCACCGCCTCTCTGGCAGAGCTGATGGCAGAGGAGGCTGCACAGGGCGACCGGGGCGGCTTTGACGCGCTGTCTGACCGGGAGATGGAGGTCTTTCTACTGCTGGCGGCTGGCCGGGCTGTATCTGAGATAGCTACAGAGATGTCCCTCAGTGTCAATACCGTGAGCACCTACCGCGCCCGCATACTGGAGAAGCTGGTGCTCAAGTCCAATGCCGATATCATACGCTACGCCATAGACCACCGGCAGTCCTAGTACCCCACTTTGTAGTACAAACCACTACATTTCTATCATAGTTGTCACTAAAGACAAAGAGGTAGCCTCGTTGTTTCTTTGCACCCGCAATCAGATAATATGTATCAGCAGGAGCAAAAGGACATCATCAAGGTAGCTACGGTAGAAGACTCTGCCGTGGTCTCAGACAGGCTGCGCGGCCTGCTCACAGAGATGGCACACATACAGTATGTGGGCAATGCCGCCACTATAGCCGAGGCTATGGAGATGATCAGGACACAGGAGCCGGATGTGGTCATACTGGATATACACCTCAGGGGTGAGGGGCACCGGCTGAATGGCATGAGCCTGATACCCGTGATCAAAGCAGGCTGGCCCGCTACACGGGTCATCATGTTTACCAATTTTTCCGATAGTCACTACCGGCAGCGCTGCATGGAGCTGGGCGCCGATCATTTTTTTGATAAATCTCAAGATATAGACCAAATGACAAATGTGATCAGGCAGATATGCCAGCACTCCGCGCAGCCAGATACCACAGCTGCAGAGAAATACCAGAAGAAGACGGCTACAGCCGCCCGTATGTACCGTGATGTAATAGCGCAGCAGGCATCTATGCTGAATGCAGTGCCGGGCAATGCTGCCCTGCTGGACAGCCGGGGCGTGATAGTCACGGTCAATGATGCCTGGGCTGGTTTTGCCGCCCGGCACCACCTGGCTGTGGGAGACTTTGCGGTAGGGCAGGACTACCTGGCCCGGATAAGTGCAGACTTTGGCCACGCCGGAGATGCGATCATAGCAGGCATACGCGCCGTATTGGCAGGAGAGCGCAGCGACTATGCCACAGAGTACGACTGTACCCTGTCTGATGGGTACCGGCGGTTTATGCTGCGTGTCTCTGCAGCCTCGGTCATGGGAGAGCAGGGCGCCATGGTGCTGCGCACAGATGTCACAGAGCAGCAGGGTCACCGTCAGGCTCGCCTCACCTCTGAGTCAAACCTGCTGGCTATCATGGAGAGTACCGAGGATGTCATTTTCTCAGTGGATCGTGAGTTGCGCTATATCACCTTCAATAGTGCTATAGCCAGTATCGTGCGCCGTGTATATGGCACGGAGCTGATCGCAGGAACACCCGTCCTCCAGGTACTGATGCACGGAGAACCAGCTGAGGCTGAAATGTGGAAAGAGAGCTATGCCAGGGCATTTGCAGGGCATGTGGTACGCTTTGTCAAGGAGTACCCCGGTGAGTCGGGCATTGTCTGTTATAAGTTTGTCATCAATCCTATCTGGCACCAGGGAGTGGTAGTAGGGGTATCATGCTTTGGCAGGAATGTGACACAGCACTATACGATGGCAAAGGAGATCCGTGACCTGAATGAATCCCTGGAGCGCAAAGTGGCTGAGCGCACGGAGGAGCTGGAGGCCCGCAATAAGGAACTCGAGGCTTTCTCATACATGGTATCGCATGATCTCAAATCTCCCCTACGTGTGATAGGTGGCTATGCCTCTATATTGAGCAGCAGCTGCGGCGAGTGTCTGGATGCTGATGCAAAACAGATGTTGGGGATGATCATGAGCAGTACGGTGAAGATGAATGCCCTGATAGATGGCCTGCTCCGGTTCTCTAAGTACGGCCGCCAGGAGGTGCACCGCACCGATACGGATATGGAGGGCATAGTACGCTCTGTGATACATGAGGTAGTGATGCCACAACACACACCTCCCGTGAATGTGAAAATAGGTGCGATCAAAAATACTATCTGCGACCCGGACCTGATACGCCAGGTATGGACCAATCTGATCAGCAATGCTGTGAAGTACTCATCCGGCAGGAAGATGGCCGAGATAGAGGTAGGTATGACTGAGGTAGATGGCTGCGAGGCCTACTTTGTCAGAGACAATGGTGTAGGCTTTGATATGAAGTATGCTTCAAAACTTTTTGAAGTATTCCGCAGGCTGCACTCTGAGGAGCAGTTTGAAGGATCAGGTATAGGGCTGGCTACGGTACACAAGATCATACAAAGGCATGGTGGCCGTATCTGGGCTGATGCACAGCCTGACCGAGGTGCTACCTTCTTTTTCACACTGGGTGCTACTGCTACTGTAGGCTGATCTTACCCTCCTCGTGCCGTTTTTTCAGTAAACTTGTCTCATGGACAGCAAGAAAGTACTCGTGGTCTACTACAGCCAGACCGGCCAGATGCGCGATATAGCCGACAGCTTTTGCAAAGCCTTTGCGGCAGACGACAACTACACGGTGGACTATGAGCAGCTAAAGCTGGTAAATGAATTCCCATTCCCCTGGACTGCCTTTACTTTCTTCAATGCCTTCCCCGAAACCTTCAAAGAGCAACCGCTGTCTCTGCAGCCCTTTTCTGACAAGATAAATGGTGACTACGACCTCATCGTATTGGCCTACCAGCCGTGGTTTCTCACGCCGAGTCCGGCAATATCTTCATTCCTCCAGACGCCTGCGGCTCAAAGGCTCCTGACCGGCAAGAAGGTCGTGACGCTGATCGGTTGTCGCAATATGTGGCTGGGGGCACAGGAGAAGGTCAAGAAGCGCCTCGCTGCCTTCGGCGCCAAAGTGATCGCCAATGTAGCCCTGGTAGACAAAAGCCCCAACGTAGTGAGCGTGATCACCATCCTGCGCTGGCTGCTGTGGGGGCGAAAGGAAAAGACCTCGCTGCTGCCGGCTGCCGGTGTGAGCACCGCAGATATAGTCCAATGTGAGATGTATGGTGGATTGACCAAGAACGCTTTGGAACAAGGTGAAACTAAATTGTTACAAGAAAGGCTCAACGCCAAAGGAGCCGTGGAGATCGTACCGGAGCTGGTGCTGATGGAGCGCCGCGGGCAGCGTTCCTTCTCTATCTGGTCGGGTTTTGTTGGTGCGAAACCGATCGGTTCTCTGGGCCGCAATCTGCGGGTGCGTCTCTTTATGACCTTATTGCCTACCGCCATTTTTATCCTCTCGCCCATCCTGATGATCGTCTCCGCCTTGCAGCTTCGGCTAAAGAAGGATGAACTGATGACCGACGTCCGCTACTTTATGAGCAATGAGCTGCGTCCTTGATCCGTTCTTTGGGCCCTTTGCGGTTTCACATTTCCCTGGGCACGCGAACTTTTAAGTCTTCATTCCTGTTATCCGTAGTTTATGGTATGGCGAAAACGGTAAGAGAGGCAGATATTTGTCCCCAACTGTTTGCAGGCCTTATTTTGGAGATATAGCAACGTTTTATTCCTTTGCACCCTCAAACCACCACACCTGTCTTGAGCAGAAATGTATATATAACACGGCTTTCGTCCTTCTTGCCCAATGAGCCTGTGGCAAACGACCAGATGGAGGGCCGTCTCGGCCTGATCAATGGCAAGCCGTCTAAGGCGCGTGCCGTGGTGCTGCGTAGCAATGGCATCAAGACCCGCTACTACGCGCTTGATCCCTATGGCAGGTCTACCCATACCAATGCACAACTGGTCAAAGAGGCCATCACAAAGCTCTATGATGAGCGGTTCCGTGCAGAGGATATACAGGTACTGGCCTGCGGTACTACCTCTCCCGATCAGCTGCTGCCGTCCCACGCCACTATGGTGCTGGGCGAGCTGGGCATAGGACCCATAGAGGCGCTGAGCACTACAGGCTCCTGCTGTACCGGCGTGCAGGCCATGAGCTACTGCTACCTTGCCATCCTGGCGGGCGTATATGACAATGCCGTCTGTACAGGTAGTGAGAAGATGAGCGCCTGGATGCTGGCCGATAAGTTTCAGGATGAGGCAGACAGGCTCAAGGAGCTGGAGGCCAATCCGTTTATCGCGTTTGAGAAGGAGTTTCTCCGCTGGATGCTCTCAGATGGCGCCGGTGCCTGTGTGCTGGAGTCTCATCCTAACCCGGAAGGTATATCGCTGAAAATAGAATGGATAGAGCAGCGCAGCTACGCCAATGAGCTGCCTGTGTGTATGTATGCCGGCGCTACCAAAGATGATACGACAGGCCGCCTGACGGGCTGGAATGAAATGCCACCGCACGACTGGGCTGACAAGTCTGTCCTCTCATTAAAGCAGGACACGCGCTTCCTCGGAGAGAATATCGTAAAGTATGGCGGCAAGTTTCTGCTGGATATAGTAGGGCGACGCGGCTTTAATGTGAATGAGGTGAGCTACTTCCTGCCGCATCTCTCGTCAGAGTTCTTTGCACCAAAAATAGCTGAGGAGCTGCAGGCCATTGGTATCGGTATCGCTGCGGAGAAGTGGTTTTACAACCTGACCCGCGTGGGCAATATCGGCTCGGCCTCCGCATTTGTCATGCTCGATGAGTTATTTCACTCCGGCAGGCTAAAGAAGGGCGAAAAGGTACTGATGATGATCCCTGAGAGTGCGCGCTTCAGCTATGCCTATGTGCTGCTGACAGTCACAGGCCCCTAAATCCCTGCCTACCGTCAGGCAGGCCCGAAGGGGACTTTAATACAAATCAACATGCTCGTTTCCAAGGAAGAAGTTTTGCAATATATCCCACAGCGCGCACCCATCGTAATGGTAGACGCGCTGGTGGAGCATGAGGGTGATGTGAGTGTGTCACAACTGACCATCGCACCGGATAATATCTTCGTCAGTGATGGCCATTTTCAGATGCCGGGACTGGTAGAGAATATCGCTCAGACCGCTGCCCTGCGCATGGGCTACGGCCATCGGCTGCAGGCAGAGCAGTCAGGTGCAGCTCCTGCCAGCCCACCTGTAGGCTTCATCGGCGAGGTCAAAAACCTCAAGGTGCATTTTTTGCCGAAGGTAAATAGCACGATACAAACACGCATAGAGGTGCTGCACAGCATCTTCACCGCCTCGGTGATACGCGGCGAGGTACTATCTGATGGTGCAGTAGCAGCAGAGTGCGAGATGAAGATTTTTTCGCAGCCTTGAGTTTGGTATTACTAGTTAGTATTCAGTATTTAGAAAAAGCTGGAGAACTCTGCCCTGTTAATCAAGGTGGAGCATGGGCTGTAGGGACAGGTCGCGACCTGTCCCTACAGGTTTTATAGTCGCCCCGGCTTTTAAGCCGGGGATCAGATGTTGCCTCCTTTTTGGCTTTAGCCTAAATGTATTGAATGTCTCTTTCTGCTAAAGCCGATATAGGATGATCTCATAGACCCCGACCTGAAGGTCTGGGCTACTGTAAACTGTCCTTGGCCGCCGCTGCTATAAAGTATGGCTATTTTCTCTTTGATTTTTCATCTAAATAATAAATCTCCATCTCTCTGTGCTAAAACTCTTTGCCCTCTGGTAGTAAGCCCGACGATAAACTCTGCGCCCTCTGTGTAGTAGCCCACATTTTCGCTAAGTTTACGCGCAGTGAAAGAAGAAGAAGTACCACAGGATGATGCCAATATGCTGCAGGGCAAGTTCAGGAAACTGTACTATGCCACAGGCGACGGCGCTCACTACAAGGGTGTAGGCAGCGTAGGCTGGGAGCCTGAGAATGTGGTACTGGAGCAGGCCTGGGAGGATATAAGGGAGCGTGTAGCTGAGGCACGCGCTAAAGTGATAGCAGGTGAGGCCAGTCCTGTGCTGTACCACATGGAGCGCACCCTGATGAATCCTGATATACTGGCCGGTCACATAGGCTGGCCGGCATTGGTGGTCAGGCTGCATCTGAGGCCGTTCTTTTTTGGCAAGCTAAGCAAGAAGACACTGGAAAAGTATGCATACGCCTTTCAGATAAAACCAGAGGAACTGATCGATATTACTAAGATAAAAGACCAATGATGCTACGATCCGTGAGATAGCAGAGGCAGATATGCAGATAGATTTCCCACATAGACAGAGCGCCCACTGTGAGAATGGCGTAGTGTCAAACCTCATGCGCTTTCATGGATATGATTTCAGCGAGCCGATGGTCTTTGGTATCGGGTCGGGCATATTCTTTTCCTATATCCCGTTTATCAAGATGGGCGGCATACCTGTCACCTCATACCGCACCCTGCCGGGGGCTATTTTCCGGCGTTTCGCAAAGCGGATAGACATGAAGGTAGAGAGCCGCAGCTACTCGAGTGAGCATAAGGCCATGAGCGAGCTGGACAGCAAGATAGCAGAGGGTGTGCCGGTAGGTATGCTTACTTCGGTCTACTATCTCACCTACCTGCCCGATGCGTACCGCTTCCACTTCAATGCCCACAACATCGTAGTCTATGGCCGGGAGGGAGACAACTATCTCGTCAGTGACCCCGTGATGGAGACCACTACCACGATCGCTGCCGCAGACCTCGTGCGCGCGCGCTTTGCCAAAGGTGTGGCAGAGCCCAAGGGCCGCATGTATTATCCGGTTCAGTTTCCAAAGGAGATCAACCGTAAGGATGCCATCTGGCGCGGTATCAAGCGCGCCGGCTTTGATATGACCGAGATACCGATATTTATCCTCGGCACCAAGGGTATGAAGTACATGGCTGGTCGCCTGCAGAGGTGGCCCGAGCGGCTGGGAGACCGCAAGGCTATCCAGTACCTCGGCAATGTGGTCCGCATGCAGGAGGAGATAGGCACTGGCGGAGCAGGCTTCAGGTTTGTGTATGCCGCATTTCTGGATGAGGCCAGTAGTATAGTAGGCAATACAGAGCTATATGATCTCTCCAAAGAACTGACTGCCTCCGGTGATCGCCTGCGCGACTTCGCCTACTATGCAGGCCGTGCGTGCAAGAGCCGCAAGACTGATGTACTCTCCTTTGCCGAGCTGGCTGACATACTGCGCGAATGTGCAACCCGCGAGGACAAAATATTTCGCCGCCTTCATCAGCTAGCCAAAGACAATATCTGATGGCAGCGATCACACTGGATAAAGTAACCAAGCAATACGCCGGCAGCCCGAAACCTGCCGTGCGCGACCTCTCACTCGCTATCGCCCGTGGTGAGGTCTATGGCCTGCTGGGCCACAATGGCGCAGGCAAGTCTACTACTGTGATGATGATCTGCGGGCTGCTGCAGGCAGGTAGCGGTGCGATCAGCGTCTTCGGTATGAACCCTGCGCAGCACGGCCCGTCGGTGCGCAGCAGGGTAGGAGTAGCTACGCAGGATATAGCGCTATTCCCGTCACTCACAGGTATGGAGAATCTCCAATACCTCTGCCGCATGTATGGGCTGAAGCCGGATAGTCACCAACTGATGGCGCTGCTGGAGCGCTTTGGCCTCTCGGCAGATGCCGGCAAAAAAGTAGACTCCTACTCCGGTGGCATGAAGCGCCGCCTCAATCTCATAGCCTCTGTGCTGCATGATCCTGAGCTGCTGATACTCGATGAGCCGACGGCGGGAGTAGATGTACAGAGCCGCGCCATGATCATAGCCTACCTCCGCGAGATGAATACCAAAGGTATGACTATCATCTACTCCTCTCACATACTGGAGGAGGTGGAGAAGCTCTGCCAGAGGGTGGGCTTTATGAGCGAGGGTGTACTGATAGAGCAAGGTCTCACAGCAGATCTGCTGGCCAAATATCATACGGACTCACTGGAGTCTGTTTACCTCACCGTATCGGGCAAATCTATCAGCATATGAAGATACTGGCCACGATATGGAAGGAGTTTCTCACGCTGTGGCGCGACCCGGGCGGTATGGCGCTCATCTTTCTGATGCCGGTACTGCTCGTTACTGTCATGTCTCTGGTAGAGGATGTGCCTTTCCGCGACTACCGCCATTTCAATTTTGATATCGTCAGTGTGAATGATGACCATGACACACTGGGAGATTTCATAGAGCAGACACTGGCATCCTCGGGCAGCTTTCACCTGGTGAAGGAATATGAAGGCAAACCTCTCACCCGCGAGAGTGGTATGGACCTCGTGAGCAGCGGCCACTACCGGGCCTTTCTCTATATACCGCCGCATGCCACGCAGCGCCTGAATGGTAAGACTACTATCGTAGTGCAGGCACTTATGTCGGGCTTTGGTATCACTGACCGCCCTGCTGCGGATAGCACCGGGGCTGTAGAGATCAAGGTGGTCTTTGACCCCGTGATACAAGTCAATGTAAAGCAATCCCTGCTCTATGCCATAGAGAAGATAGTAGCCGGTGCAGAAAACAAGGTCCTGATGGCAAAATTTTCTGAGCAGGTCAAAAAGATGACCGGCAGCAATGATACGATGCCGCAGCCTGACCTCTCTAAAATGATCGCAGTGACCAGTGAGCGCTCCTATGAGGGCTTTGACGAGCTGGCTATGAACTCCGTGCAGCACAATGTACCTGCGTGGGCCATGTTTGCCATGTTCTTCATCGTCTTTCCCCTCGCGGGAAACTTCATCAAGGAGCGTGAGGATGGCAGCCTACTGCGCATGCGGCTCATAGCGGGCTCGCGCTTTCACTTCATAGCCGGTAAGTATGTTTTCTATTTCTTCGTCTGCCTGCTGCAGTTTGTGTTGATGCTCTCAGTGGGATTGTTTTTGCTACCACTGCTAGGCCTGCCCGCACTGGTCATAGGGGACAAGCTACTCTACATCGCACTCGCAGCTACCTGTATCTCACTCGCGGCTACGGCCTACGGCATGGCAGTAGCGGGAGCTTTCCGCACGCATCATCAGGCGCTCACATTCGGCGCCATATCAGTAGTGCTGCTGGCTGCTATAGGCGGCGTATGGGTGCCGGTATATGTGCTGCCACATGCGCTGCAGGTAGCCAGCAATGTATCGCCCCTCAGCTGGGGCCTCGAGCTGTGTAATGATATCTTCCTCCGCCACACGGGCTTCGTGCAGTTGGTGCCGCAGATGGGCAAACTGCTTGGTTTCGCTGCCGGCTGCCTCGGCCTTGCCTATTTTCTCCAGAACCGTCAAAGCTCCCGCTGATGCCGACGCTCGCAGATATGCAGGCGCGCTATCAGCAGGCACTGGAGCCACTCTATGGCCAGCGCGAGGCACGCAGTATTACACAGTGGATACTGGAAGATGTGCTGCACCTGCAGGGCGTCCGCTTGGTCATGGACCGATTTCTCATTCTTACCTCACACCAGCAGGAGGTGCTGGAGGAATATTTGACGCGACTCCTGACTAATGAGCCTGTGCAGTATGTCATAGGCTATGCTGAGTTTCATGGTTTGAAATTTAAGGTCAATAAGGATGTCCTTATACCTCGGCCTGAGACAGAGGAGCTGGTGGACTGGATACTGGCAGATATGCAGCAGTCTCAGGCATCTATCCTGGACGTAGGTACCGGCAGTGGTTGCATCCCTATATCTCTAAAGAATGCTCGCCCTGACTGGCAGGTATCAGCAGTAGATATCAGTACAGATGCTTTAGCTGTCGCAAAAGAGAATGCAGCGCTAAACCATGCAGCAGTTCATTTCTCGCAGGCAGATATCCTCTCTCAGCTACCTTACGGCAAATACGACGTCATAGTGAGCAACCCTCCCTATATCAGTGAGGAAGAAAAAAAAGTCATGTCAGATAACGTGCTAAACTATGAGCCGCATATCGCCCTCTTCGCAGATGATCCGCTGATTTTCTACAAGCGTATCGCGGCTATCGCACCACAACTACTAAAAGATAGTGGCAGTATCTATTTGGAGATAAGCGAATACCGCGCAGCAGAAACTGTGGCTATATTTGAGCAAGCTGGCTATCATGCAAAGATCAAAAACGATCTTAGTGGCCGGGAGCGTATGGTCAAAGCTACGCGCTGATCATTTCTTTTTCTTCTTCACCGCAGCCTTAGGCTTCGTCGCTACATTGGGATTGACCAGCTTGCCGAGGTTCTTGCCGGTCTTATCTATCCTGTAGCGTATGGTCATGCCATAGTCCTTGCTTTTTTTATTGTCATCTTTCAGAGAGACGATCGCCGTATCTCCTTCAAATGGTTCTGCATTCTCATAGATAGGCTGTATGACCCATGCTCCGGAGTGATCTATGTAGCCGTAGGTAGAGTCATTCTCTGTCACCGCCGCGAGGCCGGATGAGAAAGCCGATACATTGGCAAAGCTTTGGGTGAATGGCTGCGTGCCCGAGCGGTCTATAAATACCCAGCGGTCGTCCTTCTTGACCGCAGCCAGCCCTTCGCTAAAAGAGGTCGCATCCTGATATACAAATGGTATCACCACATGGTCCCGGTCATTGATAAAGCCGTAACCTTTAAAATTGTGCGCAGCATAGAGGCCCTCTGAGAGCGGCTGTATATCCTCATAGTCGGCACCTACTACAAACTCTCCCTTACGGTTGATAATGCCAAACTTGCAAGGCGCACCGTCGCAATAATCCAGCGCGACCACAGCCTTGCCGCCTATAAAATCACCCGCACTGGCAAAGGCTTTTTCAAAAGCTACCTTGCCGTTCTTATCTATGTAGGAGTACATACAGTTATCTGTGCAGGCTTTCAGCGCCACAGCGGCCAGGCCACCGCTAAACTCTGATGCATCCTCATACTGCGGCTGTATCACCAGCGTTTGGGTCTTCGGATTCACATAGCCCCACTTGTCGTTTGACTTGAATGGAGCGAGGTTGAGCTGCGACAGATATATATCCTGCTGTATCTTATCCTTAAAGGGATTATTGGGATACGCCTTCAGAAATGCCTCATAGCTGGAGTCTGTAGCATCCTGAGTATAGAGGTCATAGAGCTGATTCCACGCATTCATGATATTCCGATTAGACGGATACGCCTTGATAAAGGTATTGTATTCCCATACATCACCTTTGCGCGTACTCATAGTATAGATGCTATCCTGCACTGCCGCGAGAAACGGATTCTTTGGGTATGACTTCTCAAATTCCGCATAGCCCTCTATCGTACCTCGCTTCAGATAGACCTCGTAGATCTTACGGTCGTATTGTACCCGCGCTTCTTTTGCGTACGGTCCCGTAGGATATCTGTCAAGGTAAGCTTTAAAGGAGTCTACATCATTGCTGTAGGTCATCGAATTGAATATTGCCAAC
Organism: Bacteroidota bacterium; assembly: GCA_018267365.1. Lineage (GTDB taxonomy): Bacteria > Bacteroidota > Bacteroidia > Chitinophagales > LD1 > UBA1941. The sequence continues at coordinate 65,807 of JAFDYQ010000014.1, forward strand.
TCATAAAGTCCATTGATATCCGCGTATCGTTTGGATTTTGGATGGTCATTTAAAAAAGTTCGGGACTCTTCGATCAGGCTTGGGATACTTTGTTTTATAGAAAGTTCTGCAAACTTTATATCATCCCTTTTGTCCTCCGCTTGCTCGTTCAGGATTTTATCTTGGGAATATTGGATAAAGTGATCATACGAATCAAAGGTGTTCTTCGCTTTCGCCTTGTCATAGGCCTGCTTATTGATGTCTGCGAAAAGCTCCTGAATGGTAAAATCACGCACACCATACTTCAGGTATTTCTTTGTCTGCTTATCATCTTCTTTGAGTGGTATGGCCGCAAAGGCTTTATTCACGTAGATCGTCGCCGAGTCCAGGTCCATCGCTTTATAGTCCCGCGCAGAGAAAAGCTTTGCCATGGCATAGTTGGCCGCTACATCTTTGGGGTCTTTGTCAAGCTCTTCTTTGATGCTCGCGCGAGCCTTGTCATAGTCCCCGCTATTGATATTTTTAAATGCCCTGTCGAGGTCTCCTGCCAGGAGCGTGTGTGCAGTGAGTAGCGATAGGCAGGTCAGTGAGAGGATGTTTTTAGTCATGTGGTGCGGATGGTGTTTTCTTTGATGAGATGGTTTATCTGGTCGTCGCTGGCGCCTGACTCACGCAGGATGGCGATGCTGTCTTCTCCGAGTTTTGGTGCCTGCCAGTGCTGGTCTGCCATGCCCTCATGACGCACCGGCGTAGCGATTGTACTAAAGGTTTTTCCCGCCAGGTCAAAGTCTACGAAGAGTTTTCTTTCTCGTAGGTAGGGGTCGCTGGTCAGTTCATCCAGTTCATTGATGGCAGTGAAGCACACGTCGTCTTTCTGAAAGAACGCCAGCCACTCTGTTCTCGTCTTTGTCAGAAATATATTTTGTAATTCTTTTTGAATCGCAGTCTGCACTTCTTCGCCGTCGAGTATCTGACTAGCCCACTCAGGCTTGCCGAGCCGGTCACATACTTTATTCCAAAACTTCGGCTCCAGAGATCCGAGCGCCACATATTTCCCATCGCTGCACTCGTACACATTATAGTTAGCCTGTCCACCCGATAGCTGAAACTTGCCCCTTGCATGCCCCTTGCCCAGCGCCTGCTGCTCTGCGAACGGCAATGCGAGAAACGGCAGCACACTATCCGTCATGGCCACATCGAGCCACTCGCCTCTACCGGTTTTCTCTCTACGATACAGTGCTGTGGTCACGGCATTCATCGCCATGTAGGAGCCGCCCGCTATGTCTGCCAGCTGGAAGCCCGGTATCACAGGTCGCCCTTGCGGATCTCCCGTCACACCCAGTGCGCCTGAGATAGCTATATAGTTGAGGTCGTGGCCTGCGGCTTGCGACAGAAATGAGTCTTGCCCATAGCCGGTGATGGAGATGTATATTAAGCACGGATTGACCGCCTTCAGTGTCTGATAGTCCAGTCCCATGCTCTTCATGACACCCGGACGATATTGTTCGATAAAAACATCTGCGTTACGTACTATATTCAATAGCGCCTCTTTACCCGCGGGAGAAAGGAAATTGATAGCCAGGCTACGCTTATTCCGGTTCAGCGCATAGTAAAAGGCCGAGGTCCCCTCTATCAGCGGCTCAAAGGAGCGTATGTAATCAGGCGAGTCCGGGTCTTCTACCTTGATCACATCAGCGCCCATATCAGCCAGCATCATCGTAGCCAGCGGACCGGGCAGCAGACGCGTGAAGTCGATCACGGTCACTCCCTCCAGCGGGCCGGTACGTTTAGGTCGTACCATTGCATTGTCAGTCGTCTGTGGTCTGTCGTCCGTCGTCCCTATAGTCCCCTCAAACTTCCTAAAGCACTTTGCAAACTGCATCATCTCCATCAGGTTGCTCACTTGCACTTGTCCCGACATGAGTGCAGTTTGTGGGTTGAGTTTGCCGGTCTCCAGATCGATATAGGTAGCGGCATCTGTGCTGATCACACAGGTAGGCGTGCCGGTCAGCGCTGTATCAAGGCGGCAGCTATTGTCAGCTATCGCGATGGTATAGCCAAAATCTTCAGCGCCGGTAATGATAAAATGAAAAGTACAAGTGATGCCGTTTGCTTTCTCCGGGCGGAAGCGGGATGGGGCGGACTCAAGTATCTGTCTGGCTGTGATGAGCATGGGTGAGGAGCGTGGTCAGGTTTTGATGTTACCCTTGCGCGGGCGGATATAGGTGATGATGAGCAGCGCAGCGAGTGCTGCCAGACCGATGATCCAGGCCGAGAGCTCTTTGAAATCAGAAAAGAGTTTCATCGCTTCGTGTTTTTAGTATGCCCACTTCACATACATAGCACCCCAGGTGAAGCCACCACCGAAAGTAGCCAGTATCAGGTTGTCGCCTTTCTTGAGTTGCTTCTCCCACTCCCAGAGGCAGAGTGGTATGGTACCATTGGTCGTATTGCCGTAGCGCTGGATATTGACCATCACTTTCTCCGCAGGGAGTCCCACATACTCGCGTGTCGCGTCTATGATGCGGAGGTTGGCCTGATGTGGTACCAGCCAGGCCACATCATCTGCTGTCAGGTGGTTGCGCTGCATGATCTGCCCGCTCACATCTGCCATATTCTTCACGGCAAATTTGAAGACAGTTTTGCCCTCCTGATAGACAAAGTGCTCGCGCCTGGCCACCGTTTCTGCGGTAGCAGGTTTCTGAGAGCCACCGGCCTTCTGGTGCAGGTAGTGACGCCCCGCGCCATCTATGCGCAGCACAGAGTCCAGTATGCCCACGCCCTCAGTAGTAGGCTCCAGCAGTACGCAGCCGGCCCCATCGCCAAAGATCACACAGGTATTGCGGTCTGTATAGTCAATGATAGAGGACATCTTATCGGCACCTACCACCAGTACTCTTTTAGCCTTGCCGGACTCGATGTAGCTGGCACCATTTTGCAGCGCAAAGAGGAAACCCGAGCAGGCCGCAGAGATGTCATACGCCCAGCAGTTGGTCGCGCCGATCTTATCCGCCAGGATCACAGCCGTAGATGGGAAAAGCATATCCGGCGTAGTCGTAGCCACGAGGATGATGTCTATATCGTTTGGAGAGAGGTTCTTCTTTGCCAGCAGGCGGGTCACGGCCTCGTAGGCCATATCAGAGGTAGCCAGGCCAGGCTCGCGCTGGATGTGGCGCTCCTTGATACCCGTGCGCTCGGTGATCCACTGGTCGGTCGTATCCACCATCGTCTCGAGCTCCTGATTGGTGAGCACATAAGGTGGTACATATCCTTCCACGCCGGTGATGGCAGCAGTTATCTTCATGTATTATCGTTTGGTCACGCTGCAGCCGTGCTGCAGGCTCTAAATCACATATCAATGATACGACATAAAATCTAAACGGCAGGGGCTGCGGTTTGCAGGAAAGTTGATATTTTGCAACATTACAGAGGGTAAATGCACTCCCTGCACTACACCCACATAAACCGCTGAATGAAAGGCAGAAACATCCTGATAGTTGGTGGCGTTACTTTAGGCATCCTCGCGGTACTGGAGGTGGCGGCGAGGATCGTGCTGTCGCAGATCTACAACCGCCAGTTCGACTCCTCCCTGATAGAGCCTCATAAATATGGCGCTACTGATGGGCTGAAAGCTAATGCCACTGGCTCAGTTTGGGGAAAGCCTTTTCATACAGATGAGATGGGCGGGAGGAAGCATACGAAGGACAAAAAAGGGAAGCGGAAGATACTCGTGATAGGCGACTCGGTCACTGAAGGAGTGGGAGTGGAGGATGATCAAACATTTGCAAACTTGTTGAACGATCAGATCGATTCGTTTGATGTAAGGAATATCTCCATGATAGGATGGTCTACCTACGACTATCGAAATGCACTTTTACAACTTGTCAAGACAGACTCTTCCATTCAGAGCGTCTATGTTTTCTACTGCCTGAATGATATATACGGCAGATCTACTACCAAAGAGCTACCGCCCGTGGGACAAAAAGGATGGATAAGCAAGGTCAATAAGGCGCTTCAAAACGGATATGCTACCTATCAGATCATCAAGCTTCTCTCTTATAGTAAAAGCGATCATTACTATCAATATGACAGAGCTTTTTATCTCGATAATACGAGGGTGAATAGCGTAATAAATGATCTATCCTTGATGAAATCGATTTGCGATGAAAGGCAAATATCATTTATGGTGATCTTAATGCCGTACCAGTCGCAGTTGGATGGAAGAAGTGATGACCTGCCGCAAAAGGTTTTGAGCCAAAAGATGCAGGACCATCATATACTGTATGCAGACGTATTGAAGAGATTGCCTGATGTTTATCGGATGGATGAGATGTACCTTTTTGCCGATGAAATACACCTCTCTTACTTCGGCCATCAGAATATACTGGGTGGCATCATAGAGATACAATAACATTCGGTTACAATCATTATAATTGTATAGCAAATAGATAGTATGACACAAGACATCAGAAACAACTGGACCACCGAGGAGGTTCGCGAGATATATAACACCCCCGTGCTGGAGCTGATCGTACGCGCTGCCAATGTACACAAGCAGTACCAGGCTACCGGCGAGGTGCAGGTATGCACCCTGCTCTCGGTCAAGACCGGAGGCTGCCCGGAGGACTGCTCCTACTGCCCGCAGGCAGCCCGCTATAATACAGGCGTGGAAGCCCATAAACTCATGAAGTATGAAGAGGTAGTGGAAAAGGCGCTCGTAGCTAAGAATGCCGGCTCTACACGCTTCTGCATGGGCGCTGCCTGGAGGGATGTGCGCGATGGCCGCGATTTTGACAATGTGATAGACATGGTCAAGGGGGTCAATGCCCTGGGCCTGGAGGTATGCTGCACACTCGGTATGCTCACAGAGCAGCAGGCGGAAAGGCTGAAAGAAGCCGGCCTCTATGCCTATAACCATAATCTCGATACCTCTCAGGAGCACTATAGCGATGTGATTACCACACGCACCTATCAGGATCGCCTCCGTACACTGGACAATGTAGAAAAGGCCGGTATCAGCGTCTGCTGTGGTGGTATCATAGGCATGGGCGAGACTGATGAGGATCGTATCAAGCTGCTACATACGCTGGCTACACGCCCTCAGCACCCTGAGTCAGTGCCAGTCAATGCACTTGTAGCGGTGGATGGTACGCCACTCGAGGGTCGTCAAAAGGTACAGACCTGGGAGATGGTGCGCATGATCGCTACTGCGCGTATCCTGATGCCTAAGGCTATGGTGCGCCTCTCTGCCGGACGCAATGAAATGTCAGTAGAGCAGCAGTCACTGTGCTTCCTGGCCGGGGCCAATTCGATCTTCACCGGAGAGAAACTGCTCACTACGCCAAACCCTGACTTCAGCGCCGATAAGGAGATGTTTGAAGTGCTCGGCCTGAAGCCTCGTGAGAGTTTCAAAGTAGAGAAGGAACTGGCTACGGCCAACTAAACTGCGTCCCACGGGACACACCGTATGGACGCTATCCGCAGATATATACAGGGCAAAATAGCTGACCGCCGGCGCGAGGACAATTTCCGCACGCTGCGACTGGTCGGAGGGGTAGATTTTACCTCCAACGACTACATCGGGCTGGCTCATGATCCTGCCTTTCATGAGAGGATAGAAGCTGAGGTTGCGACGCATGAACTGCGTGGCGGTAGTACAGGCTCACGACTTTTATCAGGTAACACAGCTTACGCGGAAAGGCTGGAAACGATACTGGCTACCTTTCACAAAGCAGACGCTGCACTGCTATTCAACTCCGGCTTTGATGCCAACTATGGGCTGCTATCCTCATTGCCATATAAAGGCGATACCATACTTTATGACGAACTCGTACACGCATCTATACACGATGGCATGAAGGCTGGCAAGGCGACCCGCGTAGCGTTTCATCACAATGATCTCGGAGACCTGGAGGCAAAGCTCAAAGCTGCTACAGGACTCAGATACGTGGTCACAGAGTCGCTCTTCTCTATGGATGGTGATATGGCTCCGCTGCGCGAAATGGCTGCGCTCTGCGCTGCCTATGGTGCAGGGCTGATAGTAGATGAGGCCCACGCTACCGGGGTGATAGGAGAGAGGGGCGAGGGACTGGTCAATCTCCTGGGTATAGAAGATCAGGTGCTGGCACGTGTGCATACTTTCAGCAAGGCGCTGGGTGGGCATGGCGCGGTGATACTGGGCTCGGATGACCTGAAAGACTTCCTCATCAATTATTGTCGTCCGTTCATCTTCTCTACTGCTATGTCGCTGCATAGCTTGGCGGCAATCGGTGTGGCCTACGATTACTTTCCGAAACTCAATGATCGTAGAAAACACTTAACGGAACTGATACATTTTTTACAAGCGTCTTTCACTCCAGCGGAGAATATGCACCTGCTCAAAAGTGACAGCCCGATACAGTCTCTCATCATACCCGGCAATGCTGCGGTGAAATATGTAGCCACACAGCTACAGCAGGATGGCTATGACGTGCGGGCGATACTCTCGCCCACAGTGCCGAAGGGAAAGGAACGTATTCGCATCTGCCTGCATAGCCATAATACAACAGAACAAGTAAAAGGCCTGCTAGCAGCTATCGCAAAACATACATCCGTCACCGCCTCATGAGAAAGCCACTGCCGCAACGTCTCTTCATCACAGGCATCGATACCGATGTGGGCAAGACGGTAGTCTCGGCCGCGCTCACCGAGGCGCTGCACGCAGATTACTGGAAGCCCGTACAGGCTGGCTATGACACTGGCACAGACCGTGAGACTGTGCAGTCACTGCTATCTACCATGCACCTCACCGTTCATCCAGAGGCTTATAAACTGAAGGTTCCTGCCGTGCCCGTACACTCTGCCGAGCAGGAGGGGGTGGAGATAGACCCGCAGCAGATACATCTACCTGCTACTACTAATCGCCTGATCATAGAGGGTGCCGGTGGCCTGATGGTGCACCTCACGCGGCAGTACATGGTCATAGACCTGATACAGCAGCTAGGCGTGCCTGTGGTACTCGTATCTGAGAATTACCTCGGCTCGATCAATCATACGCTCCTCAGCATAGAGGCGCTGCGCAGCAGGCACATAGAGATAGCAGGCATCATCTACAATGGCGAACACAGCGCCCACATGCGCGACCTGATCTACCAGACCTCTGGTGTGCATGAGATAGGCAGCGTGGAGAAGGGCCATACGATAGACAAAGATTTCATACAAGAGCAGGCTGCAAAGCTCCGTGCAGATATCAGTAAATACTACACGCTATGACCCTGCGAGAGAGAGATAAGAAGCACATCTGGCATCCCTACACACAGGAGAAAACTGCTCCGGACAATATCGTGATGGTGAGGGGAGAGGGAGCTTATCTCTATGACGAGAAGGGCGACCGCTACATAGACGCCACCTCCAGCTGGTGGACGAATATGCACGGCCATGCGCATCCGCATATCGCAAAGCGCATAGGAGAACAAGCTGCGAAACTGGAGCAGGTCATCTTCTCCGGCTTTAGCCATGAGCCGGCTATCGAGCTGGCAGAGAAACTGCTCGCTATTTTGCCCGCAGGGTATGGCAAAGTTTTTTACTCTGATAATGGCTCCACTGCCGTAGAAGCGGCGATCAAGATGTCGCTGCAATATTGGGCCAATCTGGGTGCGCCGCGCACGAAGGTCATCTGCTTTCGCGATGCGTATCATGGCGATACCTTTGGGGCCATGTCAGTGAGCGCGAGGGGAGTTTTCACAGACCCATACGCACGGCTGCTTTTTGACGTCGTCTTTCTCGATACGCCGGACTATATCAATGGCGAAACAGTCAAAGCGCAACTGCGCGAGGCTATAGCCGGTGATGATATCGCTGCTTTCATTTTTGAGCCCCTGGTGCTGGGATCTGCGGGCATGAAGATGTACCCTGCCGCACTGCTCGATGAGCTGATCGCTATTTGCGCGGAGCGCAAGGTGCTGACCATAGCGGATGAGGTCTTTACTGGCTTTGGCCGTGCAGGTCGGATGTTTGCTACACAGTACCTGACGCATACTGCAGATATCATCTGCCTCTCCAAAGGTATCACAGGTGGTTTCCTGCCCTTTGCAGCTACGGTGACCAAGGAGTATATCTATGATGCTTTCTATCACGATGAGCGTGCTAAAATGCTTTTTCACGGCCACAGCTACACGGGCAATCCGCTAGGCTGTGCAGCAGCACTTGCCTCGTTGGAGGTTTTCCGGATGGAAAACACGATGGAGAAGATAGCAGCTATCTCTGCATCTCATGCAGCCTTCGCGAAGCGGCTAGAGGGTCATCCGTCTATCACTAATGTACGCCGGCACGGCACGATCCTCGCCTTTGACTATCATACGGATCACGAAGGTTATCTCAGCAGTATCCGCGACAGGCTCTACCGCTACTTCATGGATCGCCACATCATGCTGCGCCCGCTGGGTAATGTGCTGTATATCCTGCCGCCCTACTGCATTTCTCGGGCTGACCTTGATGAGATCTATGACGCAATATTGAGTTTTCGTGCTTGACCATTTTGACCTCATAATCTTTCCTAATAACCAGCGCATTACTTCGTTTATTAGGCTAGGTGATTATATTCGTAATATCAAGAGATAGCGCATTGGTCAAAACATCTTTCATAGCAGGCATATTGCTGTTGGCGCTGCTCAGTGCTGCCGCACAGTCTTCTACGGTGCGTATCAACGGTACAGTGGTGGATCTGTACAATAAGACACCTGTGAGCGGCGTGAGCGTGATCAATCCCAAAAACGGACAGAGCTACGTCACAGATGCACACGGCACCTTCAGCATTACAGCTGGCAAAAAAGACACACTGCTTCTATTCCTGTCAGGCTATCAGACCATGCGCTTCAGCATGGCAGATAGTGCGCAGAAGGATGCTTACTATCCCGTGTTTGAGTTTGACCGGCTGCAGGCTACTACCACCCAGATGGTGATAGTCCGGCCAAAACAGAAGCTCAGTGATATAGAGAAGGAGCGCGAGAATATGGGCAAGATACCCAGGGAGCTGCAGCGCCCGCAGATGTCTATCATGAGCCCTATCAGCGCGCTGTATGATATGCTCAGTGGCCGTGCCAAGGAGCGCGAGAAGCTGCTCTCTCAGGTGCAGGACGATGAGCGCCGCCGTATCTACAAGGAGCTATTCAACTACTACAAGGAGGAGAAACTATTTGACCTGCCGGACGAGTACTACGACCAGTTCATCACCTACTTAAACCTACCGGTAGACTTCCTCAAGTATAACTCAGACTACACTATCACCACCACCATCCTCGATGCCTACAAAAAGTTCGGCTTTGAGAGAGGATTTATAAAGTAGATGTAGGACCTGCCTGACGGTAGGCCGGTTTCGGATGTGGGATTTCGGCAGATCAGTTAGTGTGAGCTAATGATATCTTTTCGGGCGCGTATCTTTACCCTCCAAACCTCCCTGAAGGGAGGCTTCAATACAATAATGCAATTTTCAATGGCTGTTTAAGTCTCCCTTTAGGGAGATTTAGAGGGTAGGCAAACTAGCTAGAAGGGCAATAAGGAAACCCCATTCCTCCTCTGCCAAAATCCCACATCCCAAACAGAATTACTGATTAGCGTACACGCCTACAGGCACCGTGTGTATCCAGCCAAAGACGTCCTCCGCCTTGCCACTCTTGATGTCCATAAAGCGCTTCTTAAGCTTATTGCTCATTTCACGCGTCTCCACCGGTGGCAGTTCATAGTCTTCACCCTTGTAGTGGAAAGCACCTATATGAGAGATGACGGCAGCAGTACCGCAGCCAAACATATCTTCCAGTTTGCCCTCGTGATAGGCATTGATCACCTCATCTACTGATATGTCACGCTCCTGCACGATATAGCCCTCATCTTCTGCCAGGCGTATCATACTGTCGCGCGTCACGCCATCCAGTATAGTGCCCTGATCCAGGCCCGGTGTGACCAGCACACCATCTATCACAAAGAAGATATTCATAGTACCGATCTCCTGAAAATAGCGGTGGTGGATACCATCCAGCCAGAGCAGCTGGTCGTAGCCCAGTTTCTGTGCTTCTTGCATAGGCATCATTGCGGCACCGTAGTTGCCCGCAGCCTTGGCAAAGCCGACACCACCCGGCGCGGCGCGTACATATTTCTCAGAGATATAGACCTTGACCGGTTTGGTGTAGTAGGCACCTACCGGGCAGGTGAAAATGCAGAAACGGTAATGTTCGGCCACGCGTATGCCCACATACTTCTCCGTAGCGAACATGAACGGGCGGATATAAAGACTGGACAGTGGCTCCGTAGGTATCCATGCCCGATCCAAGGTCAGTAGCTTATCTAATGCGTTCATAAACAGCTCTTCAGGCAGCGTAGGCATAGCCAGGCGGGTAGCGGATATATTCAGGCGGTTCCAGTTCTTCAGCGGGCGGAAAACGATCGGGTTGCCATCTTCGTCACGCTCAGCCTTCATACCCTCAAACAGGGCCTGGCCGTAGTGAATGGCCGAAGTAGCCGGATGCAGTGAGAAATCGCCAAATGGCACTATGCGGCAGTCATGCCAGTCACCATCATAATAATCAGCTATAAACATATGATCGGAAAAGAACTTACCAAAAGGGAGATTCTTAAAATCGATCTCACTGACATGGGATTTGGGCGCCTTTTCGACAGATATTTTGTAGCTCATATGTGTTGGTTTTGCTCCTCAAAGGTAGAATAAATTTCAGGGGGGGCAAACTTAGTTATCCATAAAGCCTTAGTTTTGTACCGTGCCGGTCCAATCCTCCGGCCATGTTATAGCATGGAGATCAGCGAGATATACAAAAAGGACAAGCTCTACGACATACCATCTGCCGGGGCCAAAACTGCACTGCCTGTCAAACCCGCCAGCTATAACCGGGTGGCGGTACTCTATGAATACCCCGAATCGGCAGAGCTACCGGCAGATAAGGCCTCCTTTATGAATAAAATAATAGAGGCGGGTATGAAGCTGCAGCCGGATCAGACCCTCACCACAAATCTCAGCCATACGTCGCTTACGCTGCAAAAGCTGTCTGAAGAATACGGTACACAGCGCGTGGTCATATTTGGCGCAGACTGGATCGGCCACCTGCGCAATGCCCATATAGACAAAAACGAGATATGCCTGCTCTACGGAATGAAGGTACTCACCACAGATACGCTGGACGTGATCAATACTAATGATGGTGCCAAAAAGAATTTCTGGGGACAGTTGAAGAAGCTCTTTGCCTGATTTATATCTATGAAGTATTGCCCGCTGATATGCGCTTTTCTTGTACTACTCGTCTCCTGCCGCCCCCATATACAGGAGACAGATACTATCTCTGAGCGCGGACCGGATAGCCTCTATGCGGCCTACCTGGTCATGGCGCGCAGCCTGCCGGACTCATTGGGGAGGATAGCACCTTACGTCGCTACTGAGAGAGATTCTGGTGCCCTCTATGAGGTGTTGGATTCGCCCTATCTGGCCATAGGCAGGCTGATAGATACGGTCCATACTTTTGCGGTATCTTGTGCCAATGGAAAGAATGATAATACAGCGCTACTGAGGGTTTATAAATATGATGGCGGCTGGAGACAGATAGCTAAGCATGTCTTCCATTATCCCGTACAGTATATCAGCTATATCAATGCGGACAGCGACAGGCGCTACTATGAGATCATGGTGGCAGGCACCGGCGATGCGGATAGTAACAAAGTGCACGCCATCTATCAATATGATCCTGAAAGTGCCATAGTCGGATTTGCTGGGGATTTCTTTTGCGGTGATGAGGAGATAGGGGAGCGGGACGGAGCGAGTGGCTACAGGATAGACGGCCAGCACGATCTGATCTGGGTAGATTATGAAGGTGGTAGTAATGGTACGGGCAAGTATGAATACCTCTGGCGCGATCACGCGCTGGTATTGCTGCGAGAGGCGCATATAGACCTCCTGCCCCGGGATGGACACTCAGCTATGCGATCAATGCAGATACCTGCAAAGGCTGCGAGGAGACAGACGTTTTTGTAGAAAGCACGAAGCACTATAGCCCCCGCTATAAAAAATACTGGGACCACTTCTTTGACCTGAAGTAAAAACTGTATTAGTCTATATACTTACTACTGACTACTAAATACCGCTACGAAGCAGCGAGTATATAGCAGAGTCGAGAAACTTGCCATTATAGTACCAGTTCTCGCGAAAGTGGGCCTCTTTCACAAATCCATTTTTCTCCAGTAGCTTGATAGAGGCTTCATTGTTGGGGTTGACATTGCCCTCTACAGAGTGGAGGTTCATGTGCTGCCAGCCATACTGCAGCAGTGCCTTGATCGCTTCATCCATATATCCGCGGCCTTGGTAGTCGGGATGCAGGGTGTAGCCTATCTCTGCGCGCCAGTTGCCCGCATCTATGCGCCAGAAACCTGCTGTGCCTATCAGCTTGCGCTTATGCTGCAGGGAGATCCCCCAGACGATACCTTCACGGTTTTGCAGGTTCTCCTTTAGGCGATTGATAAATGCCGACGTAGCCTCTACCGATACATCAGGGTCGCGGTCCAGGTAGGCCATGATACGCGGATCAGAGCGCAGCACATGTATCTCCGGTGCATCGAGATAGCCTATCTCGCGCAGCACCATCCGCTCAGTCTGTAGTATAGGAAACGGATCGAAATCTAAGGTCAGCATCGGAGAAGGGTATTCGTGTATTATCTTAATACTAAATACTAACTACTAAATACCAGGATTAGTTATTGAAGAGGAAGTGCATGATATCACCATCCTGTACGATATACTCTTTGCCCTCCACACGCAGCCTTCCTACCTCGCGGCAGGCAGCCTCGGAGCCATACTTGACGAAGTCATCATAAGACATGACCTGCGCACGGATAAAGCCCTTCTCAAAATCGGAGTGTATCACACCGGCAGCCTGCGGCGCTTTGAAGCCCTTATGGATCGTCCAGGCGCGAACCTCCTTGACACCTGCGGTGAAGTAAGTCTCTAGACCCAGTACTTTATATGCCGCGCGGATCAGCTTATTGAGGCCGGACTCTTTCAGGCCCATATCAGCGAGAAAGGCATCGCGGTCTTCTTTAGTTTCCAGCTGTGCGATGTCAGACTCGATAGCCGCAGAGATGATGATCACCTCGGCGTTCTCTTTAGCCTCTGCTGCAGCCTGGCGCACTTCTTCTACCCACTGGTTGCCGGTATTGACATCAGCCTCGGATACATTGCATACATAGATCACCGGCTTGGCAGTGAGCAGTTGTATATCCTCTATGAAGCGCTTGTCATCATCAGACACAGGTGCGGTACGGGCAGACTGGCCGGTCTCCAGGTGGTTTTTGTATACTGTGAGTACGTCTATGCCTTTCAGTACTTCTTTATCGCCGGTCTTGGTCAGTTTCTTGAGCTTGTCCAGTTTCTTGTCTACAGACTCGAGGTCTTTGAGCTGCAGCTCGGTGTCTATTACTTCCTTGTCACGGCGCGGATTCACAGAGCCGTCTACGTGTATGATATTAGGATCATCAAAGCAGCGCACTACATGTACAATGGCATCTACCGTACGTATATTGCCCAGAAACTGGTTGCCCAGTCCCTCGCCCTTGCTGGCGCCTTTCACGAGGCCGGCTATGTCTACAAACTCTACCGTAGTAGGTATGACTTTTTGCGGCTGTACCAGCTCCTCCAGCTTGGTGAGGCGATGATCCGGCACTACTACCATGCCCGTATTAGGCTCTATGGTGCAGAAGGGAAAATTTGCAGCCTGCGCTTTGCCGGAGCTGATCGCGTTAAACAATGTCGACTTGCCTACATTCGGCAGGCCTACGATACCACATTGGAGAGCCATATCCTGATTTTTTTGCGGTGCGAAGATAATAATTTGGAGTCAACGGTGTTGACTTTCATATGGACCGAAAGAATAGCGTGGAAATGGATTTAAGTGAGTAAATTTGTAAAAAGAGATTATGAATACAGTCGTGATCAGAGAAAAGCTTCACGGGTACGTGGATAATGGCGATGAGAAGCTAGTAAAACTGCTGTTTGCCTTAGCTAAAGAATATGTTGGGGATGAGGATTATGAATTTAGTGATGAAGAGTTAAAGGAGTTTGAAAAAAGGAGGCAGGATCGCATCAACGGATTAAGCAAAACTTATAGCTGGGATGAGGCAAAAGCAAGAATCATTAGTGGCAATGTTTCTGACTTGTGAAATATAAACTAGAAATTCAGGCTGAAGCCATCCGCCAACTAGCACAAGCGTACACGTGGTACGAAGAGCAACGAACAGATCTAGGTAAAGAGCTATTGGAAGAAATAGCGGATTGCTATTCTAGTATCACATATGATCCGGAAAGATATGGGTTTGCCCAGGGCAGTGAGCATTTCAGGCGTATACGTGTATTCAGATTTCCGTATATAGTGGTTTATGAATTAGTAAACGATATCGTCATCGTCGTGTCTATCCTTCACACAAAACAAAATCGGTCATTTTTATAATCATCTGTATAGTATGAAAGTTATTGCGACAGTAGTGAGTTTTCTATTATTCGTATCTGTATCCTTCGGGCAACAAACCAAACCTAAAACTACTTCTTCCTTTCCCACCCTCCAGGAAGAAGGCCCCAAAGTACTCGTAGTCACCGCCCATCCGGATGATGAGACCGGTATGGCCGCAGTGATCTACAAGATCACCCACCATCTGCACGGTACTGTAGACCAGTGTGTGATCACAAACGGTGAGGCAGGGTATAAATACTCTACCCTCGGCAATGAATACTACGGCCTCGACCTGACTGACCCTGCCGTAGGCCGTGCCAACCTGCCCCGCATACGCAAGGAGGAGCTGACCAATGCCGGCAAAATCATAGGCATGCGCCACATCTACTTTCTGGATCAGAAGGATGCACACTACGGGCTGAATGAGCGCGAGCCACTGGATACCAGCTGGGACGTGCTGAAGGTGACCACCAAACTCCATGAGCTGCTCACTCAGGAGCACTACGACTTTGTCTTCTGCCTGCTGCCTACGCCCGAGACGCATGGCGGCCACAAGGCTGCCACTATGCTGGCCCTCTCTGCAGTCAAGGCGCTCAGAGTGACAGACCGTCCGGTCATACTCGGCGTGACCGTATCATCTAAAAAAGATACGGCCCAGACACACTTCACTGAGCTGAAGCAGTATGAGGAGACCAGGGTGGTGGGAGATACCGCGCTCTACCGCTTTGATGTGTCTACGCCATTTGGCTATCTCAACAGGCTCAACTACAAGGTGATCGTAAACTGGGAGATAGCAGAGCACAAATCTCAGGGCACTATGCAGTTGGCCATGAATCAAGGTGACTACGAAAACTTCTGGCTCTTTGCGCTGAATGCGCAGGGTGCTGATGCAAAGGCTAAAAGGCTTTTTGAAGAACTGAAGAAATCGCCGTATAAGGAACTAAAGTACTAATGCGCCTGATAGGGATCGCGCTGCGGCATTCCCAGTAGCTCGCGTATCTTCTTATCCATCAGGTACTCTATGCCCGGCAGGCCACCGGCAGAGATGTAAGCTATCTTGCCATCCAGCCCGATGATCACGTTGAGTGGAAAGGCTACCGCCTTGTACATCCGCACGGCCTCATAGGCCTCTGGTATCACAGCATAGCTAAAGGGATGCCGCTCCAAAAAGCTATCAGCTATCTCTGGATAGTCAAAGGTCGGAGCTATGAAGACAATATCCGCTCGGTCCTTGTATCTCTCCTGCAGGCGGTTCAGGTCTTCTATCTCCTCTATACACGGTTTGCACGTGCTAAACCAGAAATTCAGCACGATCACTTTGCGCCCTTTGAGGTCTGCCAGGTCATAGGTCACCGAGTCAGACATATCCGTACCGGATATTTCCGGTGCATCATCCCCTACTTTCAGCCCGGTAGCAGGTGCGGTAGTAGTAGATGAGATGACATTGAGGTTGGTATTATTCTCTGATTTTTTGACGCGTACCAGGGTAAATTCTTTGATCATGCCCTTGTCGTCCTTTACGGGCTTGAACTGGTATTCGCCAGACATGACCACCTGGTAAAATTCGATCTTGGTGAGCCGGTGGCCTGTAGAGTCGCGGATCACAGAGTTTTCATCCACGGCATAGCTGGTCTTGGTGACGGTCTGGGCAGAGAGCACGTGGCACGCCAATAGCGCGCAAAGTAAGGGGAGCAGGTTTTTCATTATATCATTAAAGCACTAAAGCACAAATTTCACATCGTTATTCATAGATACTTCTGACCACTATGCTGGCCATGGCACATCCGAATACAGCAGGCATATAAGATATAGTACCTACGATAGACTTTTTAGGGCCACCTTCAGTCACTATCATCCGTTTCTCTGAGGGCCTCTCGGCAGACCATACTACCTTGATACCCCTCCTGATACCGGAGCGATGTAGTCTTTTCCTGACATGATACGCTAGTTTACAATTATATGTTACGGCTATATCTGATATTTTGACCTGGGTAGGGTCCACTTTGCTGCCCGCCCCCATAGAGCTGGCTACAGGTATCCCATACTCATAGCACTGTTTTATCAGGTTCGCCTTGGAGGTCAGCGTGTCTATACAGTCGGCTACATAGTCAAATTTAGTGCTTTTCAGCAGCTCCGGCGTATTGGTCGGATTGATAAATTCGTTAATAATCGTCAGGTCGAGATCAGGATTGATATCCAGCAGGCGCTCTCCCAGTACCATAGCTTTGGATTGGCCATCTGTGCTGACCAGCGCGGGTACCTGCCGGTTGCGGTTGCTGGCCTCTACTACATCAGCATCTACTATGGTCATACGGCCCACGCCGGAGCGGGCTATCATCTCGGCGCAGATACCGCCCACACCTCCCAGGCCTACTACCAGCACATGTGCATCCATCAGCTTCTTTATTGCGTCTTGACCGAGTAGGAGGTCTGTACGCGTCATCCATTGGGGTATCGACATCTGCGACATTCAGTTTGTAATACAATTTTAATAAAGGCGTTTATATTTTATAGAGGCAAATTTTAATTTAGATTTATCAATCTGTCCACTTGACAAAAGGGTACCATCTGTGCAATAACCTGCGGGCGTTTGTCATCACCTCACTGATGCTGTGCACACTATCGTCTTACGCCGGCAGCGATGTTTTCCTTATCCGGTTGAATCTCAATGAATCAGACAGCTTCAGTCTCCGCGTAGAGATACAGTCGCCCCATCTCGATCTGGACAAAGCCCGCTTCGTGCTACCCTCCAATGTACCCGGCTGTATCTCAGAGCTAAAGACCGGCAGGCTCATATCCGGCCTCAGAGCGCTGGACAGCGCAGGCCATGAGCTGACGGTGACCCGTCTCTCGCTCAATGAGTTTGAGATATACCCGGCCCGCAGCCTCAGGCGCATAGAGTATGTGATGCATGACTCGTGGCACTATACAGATCCATCCATACTCATGCGGCAGCTCGGCACCAGTTTTGTGAGGGGCCGGCACTTTCTCATCAATTTTCATGCAGTGGCGGGCTATATAGAGGGATACGAAAGCGCGCCATACCGCCTCGAGATCATCCGTCCTTACGGTATGTATGGCCATTCTGCTATAGAGCTAGGCCCCGCAGGCCGGACAGACACCGCCGCGGTAGCCAGCTATCTGGCGCTGCTCGACAACCCGGTGATGTATGACCGGGAAAAGGAGACCGGATTTATAGTGGGCAAAACGCACTATCATATCTGCCTGTGGTCTGAGCGCGATGTGGTCAAAGTACGCGATATAGCCAAAGTACTGCAGGCCGTGAGTGAAGGAGCAGATGCTTTCTGCGGAGGATTTAATGTCAAGGATTATTACTTTCTGGTACACTATGCAGATCCCGGCACAAATG
Source organism: Bacteroidota bacterium (assembly GCA_018267365.1). GTDB lineage: Bacteria > Bacteroidota > Bacteroidia > Chitinophagales > LD1 > UBA1941. Next base: position 83,630 of record JAFDYQ010000014.1, read on the forward strand.
GGGTGCGCAAAGAGGACGAATACGGCGCTGTCGAGCACTCGGCATCTTCTGTTTACTACTTCTCTGAGGGTAGTGATGGACCCAAACTGCTCCGTGACCTGCAGCTTACAGCCTCGCATGAGTTGTTTCACCTCTTCGAGCCTATCAATATGAAGACCGATATGACCAATAAGCTCAATCTGCGCGCCAAGATGCAGACGGGCAACCTTTGGATCTATGAGGGCTTTACGGAGTACTTCTCTCTGCTGATGCAGTACCGCAGGGAGCTGCTGACCGAGCAGGAGTTTATCACCGAGATCAGAAACAAGATCAGCCTGGCCTCTTTCTATGAGCCGTACTCTCTCTCCGAGCAGAGCGAGCGCTGCTACCTGGATGGCAATGAGCGGGGCTATCAGAACTTCTACTACAAAGGGGCTGTGATGGCTATGATGCTGGACCTGCGCATCATGCGCCTGAGCAAGGGCGAGCAGACGCTGGAGTCTGTGATGATCGATATCAAAAACAATGCCCGGGCCAACTATGTACTGAAGGATGAAAACGTGATCACCGAGATGGTGAAATACTCCTACCCCGAGGTGCAGGATTTCTTTGATAAATATGTGAAGGATACCCTGCATGTGGACTACAATGAGTACCTCTCTACCCTGGGCTGGAAATATGAAGCCCAGCGGGTAGATACGGAGCGCCTCTTTGTCAATGCGCAGTACCGCTATACCAAAGCCAGCAAGGAATACTACGTGACCAATGTGACGCTGGACCAGATAGGTATGCGCGAGGGCGACATACTGGTAGCTATCAATGGCAAGCCGGTGACGAAGGAGAATTTTCAAAGCATGCTGGAGAAATACTCTGACAAAAACTCTACTAAAGATGTGACCTTCACGGTGAGAAGGGGAGGAGTGGGGGTGGACCTGACCGGCCCTCCGCTCACCGTGACCCGCAATCAGAAGAATATCATAGCGGTGGAAAAGAAGGTAGACTCTGAGAAGAAATCATACCGCAAGCGGTACTCCTCCGGCGCGCTGCACAAAAATAAAATGTACAAGCAATAGTATGGCCCCTGTATCAGCCTCGTCTACTGCCGCTGCCATCCTGCACTGCAAGTGTCCCCGCTGCCATCAGGGCGATCTATTCATACATCATAGTCACTATCACCTCAGCGGCCTGCTGGATATGCCGGACACCTGCCCTGTATGTGGCAGGGATATACAGATAGAGCCGGGCTTCTACCTCGGTGCTATGTGGGTCAGCTATCCCATCGTCATGCTGCTGCTCATAGTCTCACTGCTGGTATCTTATCTGGTCTTCAGGCTGGACCTGCTGCTGTCCTTTGGCATCGCGGCGGGGCTGCTACTTGCTGTACTGCCACTCATACTACGATACTCGCGGGTGTTGTTTTTGTATTTGTTTGCGAGGGATTGAGGGCATTAAAAAGCCGGAGTCGAAAAACCCCGGCTTCTAATTGTGCATTATGACAACTGCTCGTTGTATTATGCGAGTGCTTTTTTGACTTCTTCCGCAGCTTCTTTCAGCTGGATGGCAGAGCGTACCTGGAGGCCTGACTTATCTATCAGTTCTTTGGCTTCTTTGGCATTGGTGCCCTGCAGGCGCACGATGATAGGCACCGGTATATCGCCTATAGATTTGTAGGCGTCTACGATACCCTGCGCCACACGGTCGCAGCGTACGATACCGCCAAAGATATTCACCAGGATCGCCTTTACATTCGGATCGCGAAGGATGATGCGGAATGCTTTCTCTACACGCTCCGCATTGGCAGTACCACCTACGTCCAGGAAGTTGGCCGGAGAGCCACCTGACAGCTGGATCATATCCATGGTAGCCATAGCGAGGCCCGCACCGTTTACCATACAGCCTACATTGCCATCCAGCTTCACATAGTTCAGCTCGGCATCAGCAGCTTCTGTTTCGGTAGGGTCTTCTTCATTCAGGTCGCGCAGCGCCAGCAGGTCAGGGTGACGGTACAGTGCATTGTCATCCAGGCCCAGCTTGCAGTCTACAGCCAGTATCTTATTGTCAGAGGTCTTGAGGCATGGATTGATCTCTACCATGCTGGCATCGGTAGACATATACGTCTTGTATAGCGCCTTGATGAATTTGGTCATTTCCTTAAAGGCATTGCCGGACAGGCCGAGGTTGAAGGCCATCTTGCGGGTCTGAAAGTCCTGCAGCCCTACTGATGGATCTACCCACTCTTTGTGCACCTTCTCTGGGGTATGCTCAGCCACTTCCTCTATATCCATACCACCCTCTGTTGAGTAGATGAAGACATTTTTGCCCGTACCACGGTCCAGGAGCATAGACAGGTAAAACTCCTTCGTCTCGCTCTCGCCCGGATAGTATACATCCTGCGCTACGAGTACTTTGGTCACTTTCTTGCCCGTCGGGCCTGTCTGCTTGGTCACCAGTACACCCCCCAGCAGGTTCTTAGAGATCTCTTTTACTTTATCATGATTTTTGGCCAGGGCCACACCATTCTGGTCGGTGCCTTCTATTTTGCCTTTGCCACGGCCACCGGCGTGTATCTGGCTTTTCACCACCACCCAGTCGCTGTTGTATTTTTCTTTCAGAGTTTGAGCTGCTGCTACAGCCTCCTCAGGAGTAGTAGCTACGATGCCCTCCTGTATGACGGCGCCGTTCTTTTTCAGAAGTTCCTTCGCCTGATATTCGTGTAAATTCATGAGTGAAATTTTGGTAAGCCCGACGAAGGTAATCCAATGATGGAAAAATGCAAAAATACCATGTGAATAAATGGTGCTCAAACGCATATTTCACATTATGCCAAAAAAATACTAAAAGCACTCGTTTTCGTTGATTTTCCTCATGATTTCCACCACGGAAAATTTGGAAAAGTGAAATATTCTTTATATTTGTAGTACAAAATTTTTGAGCTATGTCTAGTGATATGTTGATTTTCATTGTGACTATAGCCGTGGTTATGGCATCCTTCGGTGGAGTGATGCTGCGCAATAGAATGAACGGGTAGTATTATTTTGATCATCCGGGCAGGTCTTACCTTTCTTCCCCGGTTCAATACCCGCTCTGCGCGACCTCGGTTGCTACTCAAATTGACCCGGCCTTCCGGCCAGGATAGAGAAGGATTTGCCGAGACAAATACAAAATCCTCTCAAAAACTGAAAAGGAATGCCGGTGGAGGTATTTTGCCTTGTCCCGCCGGATATCCTTTTCAGACTGGCCAATTGGCTTTTGTTTCCTACTTTCGCCATTCTAAAAACTAATAGCGAAAGATGGATTCTCTCATACTGGACCTCAAGAAAGAACTGATAGAGCGCCTCAATCTGGAGGGTATGACTCCTGAGGATATAGCCGATGATATGCCCTTGTTTGGCGAGGGCCTCGGCCTCGACTCCATAGATGCGCTGGAGATCATCGTCCTGCTGGACAAAAACTACCATATCAAGATCACCGACCCCAAGGAGGGCCGCAAGATCTTTCACAGTGTCAAGACCATAGCCGAATACATCACTGAGCAGCGGGCCTTGGCTGCCGCCAATCTACCTGCCTGATGCCTCGCGTCTATGTCACCGGCATGGGCGCTATCTCTGCCATAGGTCGCAATGTGCCCGAAATAATCCAGTCACTACAGGAGGAGCGCTCCGGTATCGGCGCTATGCAGTACCTGCACTCTCAGCATGCGTCCATGCCTGTAGGTGAGGTGCGCCTCTCTGATGCAGCGCTGGCTGGTAGGAGCGGGCTGGCTGATACGCATGGGCTGACACGTACCACGCTGCTGGCCTACATCGCTGCCCAGGAGGCCATACGCGATGCGGGTATCACGATCTCTGAGGATGGTGTGCGCACGGGCTTTATCTCTGCTACTACCTGTGGTGGTATGAGGGAGTTTGAGCGCTACTTTCACGAGTTGCAGGACCCGAAGGCTGTGGGTGATTTCACGCAATACGCAGATACGCTGGATAGCGCAGATCACACGGAGAAAGTCGCTGCCCTCTGCGGCATCACAGATTATGTTTCTACCGTCAGTACGGCCTGCTCTTCTTCCAGCAATGCCATCATCCTCGGCGCGCAGCTGATCAAGCATGGTCATCTCGACAGAGTGATATGCGGCGGCGCAGATGCGCTGTGCAAATTCACCATCAATGGCTTTAAGATCCTGATGATCCTCGATAGTGAACCTTGCAGGCCCTTTGACAATACCCGCAAAGGCATTAATCTGGGCGAAGCTGCCGCCTATCTGGTACTGGAGAGTGAGGCACTGGCTGGAGATGGCCGCAGGATATGGGGCGAGCTGACCGGCTACTCCAATACGAATGACGCCTTTCACCAGACGGCATCCTCTCCCAATGGCGATGGCGCACTCCTCTCTATGCAGCAGGCTATAGATATGGCAGGTATCGCTCCGTCTGCTATCAGCTATATCAATGCACACGGTACCGCTACGGAGAATAACGATCTGGCCGAGGGCATGGCTATCCAGCGCCTCTTTGGCACACAGCCGCCGCCGTTCAGTTCTACTAAGGCTTATACCGGCCACACGCTCGCTGCTGCGGGCAGTCTTGAGGCGGTCTTCAGCCTGCTGGCTATAGCCTATGACAAGGTCTATCTCAATCTGAATTTCGAAAATAAAATGGAGGAACTGGCTATCGAGCCGATCACAGACTTCATAGGTGATGACCGCGACTCCATAGGACACGTCTTGTCTAATTCCTTCGGCTTTGGCGGTACGAATACGTCATTGCTTTTCTCAAAAGTAAAGGGCACATGAGTCTCCGCTACTACATACAGGGTATCGGTGCGGTCTCTCCTCAGCCTGCAGGGGATCAGAGTGTATTCCTCGATGAGCCGGTCCACTATGAGGAGAATATCCTGAAAAGCGTCACACCTGATTTCAAGCAATATATCAATCCCGTGGCCCTGCGCCGCATGAGTCGCATCATCCGTATAGGCATGAGTGCTGCTAAAATATGCATGACAGACGCAAGCCTCTCTATGCCGGATGGCATCATCACAGGTACTGGCTACGGCTGTGCTGATGATACGATCCGGTTTCTGGAGGAGATGCTGGCCAATAATGAGCAGCACCTGACGCCCACACACTTCACACAAAGTACCTACAATGCCCTCTCAGGCGCTATCGCACTCTCGCTGAAATGCAATAGCTACAACACGACCTATGTGCACCGTGCCTTCTCCTTTGAGAGTGGTGTGCTGGATGCCATTATGCAGATAGCAGATGCTCCTCACAAACGCATCCTCATCGGAGGCTTTGATGAAACAGATCCGCATCACTACGCTATCACAAAGCGCGTAGGCTACTACAAAGAAGAAACCGTCCGCAATTTTGACCTCTATCAGTCAAATACAGTGGGCACGATCCAGGGCGAGGGGGCAGCCTTCATCACGCTCGGGGCAGAGCGCACGGAGCATTCTTACGCTGCGATGGAGGGAGTGAAAACGCTATTCGGCATCAAGAGCACAGAGCAACTCAAAAATGGTATAAGTAGATTTCTCGCGCAGCAGGGCCTCACCGCCGCAGACATAGACCTCGTGATCAGTGGCAGGAGTGGCTGTGTGGTGAATGATAAACTTCTGATGGAGATAGAGGATGGTCTGCTCTCTGCTGCTGCAAAATCCTACTACAAACATCTGGTAGGAGAGTACAGCGCTTCGTCTTCATTTGCCGCATGGCTGGCGGCGCGGATACTGCGCGAGCAGCGCCTGCCTGCAGCACTCCTGTCGTCCGGAGTGCCGGCGAGGATAGGTCGTATTCTGTACCTCAATCAGTACATGGGCAGCGAGTATGCCATGATGCTTTTCTCACGCGTGTAGTGATTGCACAGGTTCCCTAAATCTCTTAGCTTTAATCATCATGCGCCGCGCTGCCTTTTATTTCACTTTAGTTGTCATGTCTTGCATGGCTGCTTCTTGCCGCAAGGCTACACCTGTAGACGGCCCCGGCCTCATCAGGTCAGTGTCCATAGACGGCGATCCATGTGGGATTCATTATCTCTATGATGAGCAGGGCCGTATCACCTCGGTGACGCAGTGCGACACAGTAGAGCAGTATACCTACGCGGCAGACAGTGTAGTCTATACGCATGCAGTGAGTGGCGCTGTGGCCTATACGTGGATCTACCGCCTGGATGCCTCGGGGCGCGCATCAGGCTATAGGGTAGTGGTGACTGGTGGCATCCGGACGGACTATACCCTCACCTACGATGCAGCGGGCCATCGCACCTCACTGACAGATATCACTCATGGCGATAGCTACACAGCCCATACTATCTCTGCCGGAGATGATGTCTATGATACGATAGTGTCTCCCGTATCGGGCAATTATTCTGTCTCCCGCACCTTCTACTCCGGTACGGACAATACGCTCAGTCATGAGAATCTGGGCCTGAACTTTCTGGGAGTATCCTCAGAAAATCTGACGAAGACAGAATCTTATACAGCCGGTGGTACTTCCTACACGCTAAAGTATTTCTACGAGCTGGACTATCTCAATGGTGTGGCAAAGCGCACCACCAAAGTGGAAGACTCGATCATAGAGATACGCGAATACGAGTACTACGGTAGCGGAGATTAGATCTGACCGGTCTCTATGAGTAGCTTTGTCTTTAGGATCGTAGCCACTGCCAGCCCATCACGTATCTCACCGCGCATGGTCATCTGATACAGCTCTTCAAATGGTATTTTGCGGATAGCCAGTTTTTCATCTTCCTCCGGCTTCTCACCGATATAGGAGAGTCCCTTGGCTACAAAGCTGTAGGAGACCTCGTCAGTAGTAGAGTTGGACAGCTGCATCTCCAGTATCATCTCGTAGTGCTCCGCCTGCAGCCCTACCTCTTCATGTAGTTCGCGCCTCGCCGTATCCAGCAGCGGGGTACCCTCAGGGCAGCCGCCCTCTACCACCTCCCACTCATAGCTATTCAGCGGAAACCTGTACTGGCCTACGATCCAGGTATTGTAGTCCTCATCTAGCGGGATGATAGCCACAGCATAGTTGCGAAAATGCACGACACCGTAGATGCCATCATTACCGGAGGGATTGACCACCTGATGCTCTGTGATACTGATCCAGGGGTTAGCATACTTCACCTCGCTGGCCTTGATCCGCCACGGGCTTTCTACTTTGTTCATTTTCATTTGAAGAGACTTGAGATGTTAGATATGAGACTTGAGACGGGTGCAATAATAGAGATAAAAATCAGGTAGATATACCTAGTGTTGTTTCATGTCTCTAGTCTCAAATCTCATGTCTAAATACGAGAGCAGATCGGGCAGACCTCGGGATCATGCCCGCGCGCAGGGCAGTACTCGCGGCCAAAGTAGATGATCTGCAGGTGCAGCTTATTCCATTTTGCCTCAGGGAAGAGGCGCTTGGCATCTTTCTCCGTCTGCTCCACGTTCTTGCCATTGGTCAGCTTCCAGCGCGTCATGAGCCGGTGTATGTGCGTATCTACAGGAAAGGCCGGATGCTCAAATGCCTGAGACATCACTACAGAGGCCGTCTTGTGACCCACACCCGGCAGCTCCTCCAGCTCCTCAAAGGTCCTCGGTACCTCGCCCTTATATTTCTCTACGAGAATGCGCGATAGCTCAGAGATCGCCTTAGACTTGGTAGGAGAGAGGCCGCAGGGGCGGATGATCTCGCGTATCTCTTCCACGTCCAGCTTCATCATTTTCTTCGGCGTATCTGCCAGCGCAAAAAGCTCAGGCGTCACTTCATTCACGCGCTTGTCGGTACACTGGGCTGAGAGCAGCACTGCTACCAGCAGCGTATAGGCGTCCTTGTGATCGAGTGGTATCGGTACTTTAGGGTACAGCTCTTCTAGCTTGTTTATGATAAAGTCTACGCGCTCTTTTTTATTCATGAGGCTAAGGTAGCAAAGGGGCAATAATCCCACGATGCAAATCCCTCGTGATGCTGATGCTTATCATCTGCCCGTCCGGTGCGTAGTGTTTAGTTTTGCCGCCTCCCACATATGCTCAAGCTGATACTCAAACTCCTGGCGCTCGTACTCTTACTCTTCAACGGTATCGGTGCGCTATACGGTGGCCTGTCTTTTATGCTGCATCCTGATGGCAGCGGCCTTAAGATGTCAATAGCCTACCTGCGCTATTCACCTTTTCATGATTTCTTTATACCCGGCCTCATCCTCTTTACCTGCAACGGTATCATGAGCTTTATAGCCATTGCGCTGGTCGTTTTCACCCATCGGCTGGCTGCATGGTCAGTGATACTACAGGGAGCTATACTCTGTATATGGATAGGTGTGCAGGTAGCGATGGTACGCGATTTTCAGGTGCTGCATGCGGTCATGCTGGTTACGGGTGTACTTCTTCTAATCGCTGGTGCTTTCCTCCTCAGATGGAGCAAATAAAAAAGGCCCCGGATCATTCCGAGGCCTCGTTATGCTTATCAGCATCTAGTCTTTAGGTGCCCACTTATTGTGGATGTTTGTCAGCAGGCGGTTCCAGCGTACCTTGTGCAGGAAGTCTTGTGCATTGCTGTCCCAGCTAAACCAGATGAACCATGCCTTCCCTACGATGTGGTCCTCAGGTACGAAGCCCCAGAAGCGTGAGTCAGCAGAGTTGTGGCGGTTGTCGCCCATCATCCAGTAGTAGCCCATCTTAGTCGTATACTGCGTGGTCTCTTTGCCATTGATGTAGATCTTGCCGTCCTTCTCCTCCAGTTTGTTGCCCTCGTAGATCTGTATCAGGCGGCGGTACTGGTCCAGCGTACTGTCATTCAGCGTCAGCACATCGCCTTTCTTTGGCAGCCAGATGGGGCCAAAGTTATCTATGTTCCAATGATAGTATTTGAAATCATTAGGAAAGATATTTGCCACCGGGAACATACTATTGTCTGCCGGGTAAAAGAACGGGCGCACAGCCTTGATACCCGTCACGCCGTGCAGCTTTTCAGCATTTGCTTTGGTCAGCCGGAAGACAAAAGAATTATGCGCCTCCTGGCCTATCAGCTCGGCTGTGTAGTCCTGGCAGAAGCGTGCAGCGCTTTCTTCTGTCAGCTGCACATTGTCGTCAAAGGTGACCGACCACGGCAGGTACGCATTCTCCGGCTCAAAGGCTTTCGCATCATTCACGTATAGGACGCCGTCTTTGAGCTGTATTTTATCTCCCGGTATGCCCACACAGCGCTTGATATAGTTTTCGCGCTTGTCTACCGGGCGGGCTTTGATCTCCGTCTGGTACTGCTCCTTCACCCGGTCTATAGGATTGGTAGTGGTATTGCCTTCCTGCTTGAGCTGGTACTCTGCCTCACGCACCAGATCGTAGTAGGTGCGGTCCTGCTTCATCAGCGCCACTGTATCCCCTGCGGGGAAATTGAACACCACCATATCGTAGCGTTTCACTTTCTGCAGCGCAGGCAGTTTCATAAAGGGTAGCTTGATCCACTCCAGGTATGACTGTGTGGTAGAGCCGGGCAGGCTGTGGTGTACCAGGGGCAGCGCGAGTGGTGTCTCAGGTATGCGGGCTCCATAGTGAAACTTGCTCACAAATAGGAAATCGCCCACCAGGAGCGTTTTCTCCATAGACGGCGTAGGAATCGTGTAGGCTTCAAATACAAACATACGCAGCAGGTATGCCGCTACGAGCGCAAAGATCAGTGCGTCTGCCCACTCTCTGACCACACCCTTAGGAAAAGGTTTCTGGTTTGGCCGCAGGCCGGTAGGAGAGATGTATTTGATCTTGTCATTGTAGGCCAGCCAGGGCCAGTATACAGGCGCGGCCATCACAGCCAGGAAGTGATCGAGAAACTCGCTCCTGCCATGTGCTGTGCTCATGCGGGTGAGCTGCCCGGCCCAGTAGAAGAGGTTGACGCCCGGCACAAAGAGCCACACGGTCCACCACGTAGGTTTGTCTATCAGTTTGTACCACTCTATGGAGCAGACCACAGGTACCCATGCCTTCCAGGCAGGGATGCCCTGCTTTTCAAATATTTTCTGTGTGCCTATGCGGATGCCGATGGCGTATATCAGTACTATGACGGCGAAGATCATGCGTGTAGCTTAATGTTTGGTGTAGGTCAGATAATAATCGTAAAGATGGAAAAAATCTTGTGTATGGCGTGGAGCAGGATCATAGGGCGAGCATGTCTTTCATCTCATAGACACCCTGCCTGCCCACCAGCCAGCGGGCAGCCATGACTGCTCCCTCTGCAAAGCCCCTGCGGGTTCGCGCCTGATGGATCAGCTGTATCTCGTCTGCTTCACTGCTATATGTCACCACGTGTGTGCCCGGTACATGCGGCTCACGTTTAGCAGTTATTAACAAGGGTAGCGCACTTTCGACTGTGTTTGCTCCCGCCAGTTCCCACCCCTTTTTGCGTGGCAGCTCAGCCAGTATCACCTCTGCAGTGCGGATAGCAGTACCGCTGGGTGCATCCAGTTTCTCAGTATGGTGTATCTCCTCTATAGCCACATCATACTGCGGCTGCTGCTGCATGATAGCCGCCAGCCGCCTGTTGATCTCAAAGAAGATATTGACCCCTATGGAGAAGTTGGGCGCGTAGAATAGAGCGCCGCTCCTGGCAGTCACCGCAGCGCGTACCTCGTCCAGTCTATCCAGCCAGGCAGTCGTGCCTACCACTACAGGCACACCCGCATCGAGACAGAGGTGTATATTGCCTATAGCCGCATCCGGCCTCGTGAACTCTATAGCCACATCCGCTCCGTGCAGCCGCGCTGCACTCATATTCTCCCGGTCCAGTATCATGATCTCATCGCCCCGCTGCTGGTCCTTGATCACCTGCTCTATGGTCTTTCCCATTTTGCCATATCCTATGAGGGCTATCTTCATGCTGCGCCGTTTTTTGAGGTGGTGAAAATAGATAAAGTGCGCGTGAAAGTGGCAGCGGCCACCCATCTGGTCAGGTGACTGTCCTATCCCTTAGATAAACAGTGTAAACAAATCAAACATCCGGACAAGATGCACAGCACTGGCCGCATATATACTTATTCACCTTAATGTCAATAAATATCCCGCAAAAAATCACTCATTTTGCACACCTTTGCATCACGACCACGTAGCCGCTATCCGCTGCCAGACCTATAAATTTCTCCGTGATTACCTGTATTGTTTATTAAAGAGGATTTAGTTTGAGGACTGCATGAAAAGCCTTCTCCTTGGGGGAAGCCTGCCTGACGGTAGGCAGGGTTTGGATGGGGACTGAATTTTGAATTTCATTCAGTTAATTCTCAAATTCCGCAAACTCTGATTTGGAATTGTATTTAAACAACCCTTGTAAGCATTGCATTTCTATGTCTCTAAGTCGTTCAAATTGCATTTTTAAATTAAGAGAACATTTGCGACCTGCCTGACGGTAGGCAGGGAGAATTTAAATTTTAAAAATAAGCAGCTATAGTTCTCGAAGCAATCTTCAACTTGAGCATAGATCGCTG